>CALGND010000041.1 GCA_937958675.1 uncultured Granulosicoccaceae bacterium | reverse complement strand
ATATCGATATCACTACGGCACAGTTTGTTGGCGCAGCGGCAACGGATAGCGATGGCGATGATGACAACGATAGCCTGCTAGTGGCTAACGAAGGCCAATGGGCATTTGATAACGCCACTGGTGAGGCTAGCTTTACTCCAGAAGTCGGTTTTACGGGTGATCCAACACCGGTTTCGTACACAGTGTCAGATGCAACGAGTTTGGTGTCGAACACAGCGTTACTCATTGCTGATTACCCACAATCGGCACCTGTCGCAACTGACGATTACATGCAGAACCCGCTATCACCATCGCCTAGTAATCCAACTGCACTTAATGTGTTGGCCGCTAATGGCGGGCTTGCTGATTCTGATCCTGAAAACGATTTAGACGCCAGTACGGTTAGTTTTATTAGTGCCAACGCCGTCGATACCGATGGAGATGGTGACAGCGATAGCTTGTTAGTAGCCGGTGAAGGTCAGTGGGTGGTGGATCAATTGGGTAACGTCATCTTCACTCCAGTAGCTGGATTTTTAGCTGACCCAGCACCTATTAGTTACAAGGTATCAGATATCACAGGGCTTTCATCTAATGTGGCTGTCATCACTATTGAATACCCGCAAACAGCGCCGGTTGCAGTGGATGACGAGCGATTTAATCAGCCGTTGGGTCAAGCGGTCGTGCTGAGCGTATTGGATAATGATACTGACATTGAAAATAATATAGACCCAACATCCGTACGCTTTGCTGATCCGGATACTGGCCTGCCGGTTACATCGTTAGTGGTTGCAGGTGAAGGCAGTTGGGCTGTGGACACTACAACAGGTGAGATTACCTTTACGCCAGAACCTGGGTTTCTCGGTAATCCTGCGCCGGTCCCTTATCGCGTAGTAGATACTACTGGCGTTGCTTCTAATTGGGCGATGGTCACTATCACGTTCGAAGCACCTGCCGCCCTTGAAGGCATTGTTTGGGTGGATGCTGATCGAGACGGCAACGTTGATGCTGATGAAGCGCGTAAAGCGGATTGGACACTACGCGTGATTGATTCCAACGGGAATGTGGTTGCCACCGCGGTCACCAATGCCAATGGGGAATATTCTATATCTGGACTGATTCCCGCTGCCTACGTTGTTGAGTTTTACAACGAGCAGGGTGTATTTATGGATTCCCAGACTACTAGAGGCGTGTTGTCTGCTGGAGAAACCATTAACTTGCCTTTACCAGTTGATCCAGGCGGTGTGGTTTATGACAGCATCAGCCGAGCACCAGTGGGCGGCGTTACTTTAACACTGGTAAACGAGACCGGCGTACTTGTTGATGAAGCTTGTCTTGCGGGCAATCAACAAAGCCAGGTGACGGATGATGATGGCCTATATTCTTTTAACCTTAATGTTGGCCAGCACTTTAGTTGTCCACCCGATTCGGTATACCGCATACAAATTGCGCAAACGCCTAGTGATTACTACGGCAATTTTAGTTCAATTATTCGTCAAGAGGGTGCCAATAGCTGTGGCTCACCGATTTTGGGTTGTGCAGTTTCAGACTTATTCGATGCATCTAGCAACGAAGCAGGTTGTACATTTGATGCCTTACCGGGTACATCAGCATGTGAGGTGCAAGCGCAGCCTGATGCGCCACAGGGCAACGATGACACCCGATACTTTGTTGAGTTTTTATATAACGCGGGTGATCGAAGCGTTGTCTTTAATCATCTGCCGGTAGATTTACGGGCCAATGATGCTGAGATTCTACTCAGTAAAGGTGTAGATAAACGCGCTGTTTCGATTGGTGATGTGTTGCAGTACACCATCACAGCCCAAAACACTAAGGCGGTACCGGCATTCGATGTCAGTGTGTTGGATACACCGCCGGCAGGTTTTACATTTGTAGAATCATCAGTACGTTTACATCGTGTCGGTGCTGATGGAGTATTTGATACCAGTGATGATCAAACGACTAGCTTGAATTCAACTGGTCGTAATCCGGTTGAGTTTGATCTGATTGATATCAATCCAGAAGAGTCTGTCCGTATCACGTATTTAATGCGCGTCGGTGTGGGCGTTATTGCAGGTAACTATGTTAATAGTGCTCGAGCAACTGGGCCAAGCGGTGATGCCAGTAATGTCGTGTCTGTACCTGTGGAAGTCATATCAGATCCAGTGCTTAATCAAGCAACACTTATCGGCAAGGTCTTTCATGATAGAGATGAGGACGGCGTGCAGGATAGTGCTAATGCGTCCGGTGTGTTATTGGGTAGTGATTACTATGGTTGGGATAACCTAGGGTTACCACCACTGCCTGGTCGCCGCAATATTAATGAAAACCCAAGCAAGCATGCGATTACAGTCAATATGCCAATTGGCGAAAGTAACCGATTCAAAATCCTCACTAGTGAGGGTAGTCGAATCACGGTTGATGAAAATGGCAACGTAACAGAAGCTCATGTGGGTGATAAGGCTCGAGGGTTTAACTCTCAAGATATACGTGTCTGCACACAGCGCACTGAAGCAATCCCCACTTACCAAAATCAAGGTGCTGCTGCAGATAACAAGATCACTGATGTTTTGAAGATCGTTATCAGCAACCATGGCATTGATGAGACGGGTATACCCGGCGTTCGATTGGCAACGGTCACTGGACTATTAATTGAAACTGATGCTTATGGTCGTTACAGTATTCCTGATGTTGATGCAGGTGATACCGATATAGGCCAAAACTTTGTCCTTAAGGTTGATCCTGCGAGCCTGCCAGATGGTAGCCGTTTCACGACTGAAAACCCTTATGTGCTGCGAATTATTAACAGCACGCTTAATCGTATCAATTTTGGTGTGGCGATTGATGAGCGTGATCGCTTTAACGATGCAACGAGTTTGTTGTGCGAGCAAGGGACTAAAGTCACTAAAGGTCAGAGTGTTGAAGTAAAGCTTGGTTCGGTTTTCTTTGACAGTGATGATGCCTCTGTTAGAGAAGATCAGCTGGGCATTGTCAGAGATATCATTAAAAAACTGCAAACCTATGGTGGCGGGAAAATCCTGATCGAGTCCAGCACCGATTCGCGCGGTCGATTTGATCACAACCTTCGCCTAGCTGAGAAGCGTGCCAAGATCATTGAACAGATACTGCGCAGCGAGCTTGGCGCGGACAAGATGAAATCGGTCAGTGTAGAAGTTAACCCGGCAGCCTATCAGGAGAGTGGCAAGTGAGTTATTCATTGACCATGATTAGGGTGTTTTTACTGGTTTTGCTCGCGCTATCCACTAGTCAAACGGCTGCACAAAGTGAAAGCTGTAAAGGTGATGGCTGCGCTAAGCCAGCGTATGAACTACGTATAATTAATCATGGTGAGGCGCAACCATCTGGGGACAATAAAACAGAGAAAGGCCAGCAGGAAAACCGTCGAGTGGACGTCACGATCACCACAGAGCCAGAAGTTACGCAGATCTTAGATGATCGCCAGGTGGAGTTTGATGCTGGTGGTACCGTGTGGGTGTCGCAAGACCCCACATCTCTACTGCGCTTACTCGATATTAAAGCCAATGGTGGTATTAAACTATCAAATGGTGCGATAAGCGATCCGGTTAAATTTACACTAAGCACCAACTACGCTGATTTTATTTCTAAATGGGAAATACTGATTTGGCGTGAAGGACAGTCTGATTCCACAGCTCCATTATTTAGCCTTGACGGCACGGATATTCGGAATCAGTTAGAGGCAAGCTGGAACGGTATTAATCGTGAGAACCTTCAATACGAAGAAGGCGACAAATTAGAATACGCATTGCGTGTCTATGACAAAAACGGAAACGTTGATCAAACGCAACGCAAGATACTAGAGGTCAATAGTAGTAGGGTAAAAATCGAACTTGAAAAGCTACCATCGCTAAGTAACTTTGAATTACTCAATAACAGCAGCACGGATAGGCCAACACTAGCACGAGAAGGTATTGTGCTGCGCGGTTCTTTGGTTAGAGTGTTCGGGCAAGGCTTTGATACAAGCAGCACAGTTGAGGTGAATGGCACAAAAGTGACACTTTCCTCTGAAGGCAAGTTTGCTTTTGATGTAATCAAAGACGGTGGTATAGCCCGATTTTTGGTGAAGACAGAAAGCGGTAATTATGAGCCTCAACAGCAGGTATTAAAAGTCGATCTTGAACAGCGTTACTTCTTTATGGTTGGAATGGCTGATCTTACCGTGGGTGAGAATACGGTGTCAGGTAATACCGAAGTGTTAGAAGTTGACCAGCATCACTATGGCGGCGATATATTTGTTGATGGCCGTTTAGCATTTTATTTAAAAGGTAAGATTAAGGGAAAGTACCTGTTGACGGCGCAGATGGATACCGGCACTGAAGATATCGAAAACCTGTTCGATGATTTTCATAAGAAGGACCCGCAAAGCGTATTCCGTAGGCTCGATCCTGACCAATATTATCCTGTATACGGCGATGACTCCAATTTACGAGATGATACTAATAGCCAAGGTAAGTTGTATGTACGTCTGGATTGGGATAAGTCCTGGGCGCTTTGGGGGAACTACAACACAGCATTTAGTGGCGCTGAGTTAGCACCATTTAATCGCAGCCTATACGGTGCGCAACTTGTTTATCGTTCTACAGATAATACTGAGCTAGGGGATACTAAAACGCAGCTAAGTGCATTCGCGTCCCAAGCGCAAAGCCTGTTTCGCCATAACGAATTTGAAGGAACGGGTGGTAGTTTGTATTACCTGCGTGACAGCGACATAGTATCGGGTTCAGAAAAAATATCGGTAGAAGTACGCCGCGAGCCTGGCGACCGCGTAATCGAAAAAGTAGAACTAGTTGCTGGACGCGACTATGAAATCGATTATTTCCAGGGCAGAATCATTCTAACCCGTCCACTATTAAATGTCACAGCGACGGGGAACCCGTCTATTATCCGCGACGAACCACTACCAGGTGATCGGACATATTTAGTAGTTGATTACGAATACACGCCCAATGATTCTGACGTTAACGATGCCACAGCGGGAGTAAGAGCGAAGCAATGGCTTGGTGATCACGTGGCAATTGGTGGTACATGGGCACATGAAACTCGTGATCAGCAAGATTACGATATCAAGGGCGTTGATGTCACACTCAAACAAGCCGACAATACCTTTATCAAACTGGAAGCAGCAAAATCGGAAGCATCATTTCAATCAGCGCGTTCGAGTTCTAACGATGGTGGTTTAAGCTTTGTTAATGATACCGCTTCCTCTGATGAAACCACCGGTATAGCCGCATCGTTTGAAGCACAATATTCTGCACAAGATTTTAACCCTGACTCCTTAGAGAAGCGCGTGACGACATGGGGTAAGCAGCGAGAGGCAGGCTTTGCTACATCTAATAGCAACAACACGGTTAGTAACAGTGATATTTGTATTGAAGCCTTTGTGGAGCCACATAAGGATTGGGGTTTATTCGCTAAAGCCCAACAGTACGAACAAAAAGATATCAATCGTGAGTCGGTGGTGTCTGGCAAGGTTGATTACACTCATAATGATTGGATTACTGTTGCGTCTGAATACCAGCATATGGTTAAAGAAGATCTCGTTAGTGATACCAAAGGTACCTTAGGTGTTGCAGCCGGTAGCGTTTCGGCTAACGTCAGTGAAAACCTCACGCTTTACGGTATACAACAGCTGACCATTAAAAAAACAGGGAGTGAGACTGATAACGATCTAAGCACTTTGGGTGCAAAGTATCAGCTAAATGATAAGTTAAAACTCAATGCTGAAGTCAGTTCGGGCGATCGAGGTGATGGCGCATTGTTGGGTGCCGAGCATTGGTTTAGTGATAGCTATCAGATATACTCTAACTACGTGGTGTCGCTGGATAACCAGAATCAGCAAAAGAGCTCGTTTGTAGTCGGACAACGTAAATCGGTTAGTAACAACCTAAAAGTCTATTCAGAGCATCAATTCTCGCGTGATGCCAACAACGACAGCTTTGCTCATACCATCGGATTAGATAATCGGATCAGTAAGTTCACATCGATCAATCTGTCCTTGCAAACGGCTTCGTTAAAAGCGGATGATGATGAAACAATCGATCGTAATACCTTATCTGCCGGTATCGAGTATCAACGCAATAAGGTTCGCTTTACCGGTAAATACGAATACCGTCAAGACGAAGGCTCCAATACGGATCTAACTCAGTGGATCACCACTAACCGGTTTGAGTACCGCCGCAGTGTATCGATGCGCTGGCAGGGTAAGATCAATGCATCGTTAACGGAAGATGAAAACGACGTTAATAGTGCCCGTTTTATTGAAGCAGGGCTTGGCTTCGCGTTCCGTCCTGTCTTGCACGATCGGCTCAATATGTTGGGGCGTATAACTTACTTGTATGACTTACAGCCGGAGTCACAAAGCGCTGATAATGACCAACGATCAATCATTGTCAGTACAGAAGCACTTTATGATGTTACTAAGAGCTGGAGTGTTGGCGGTAAGTTGTCACATCGTTTAAGTGAGATAAGAATCGAACGTAACATCGGACCATGGATAGGAAATGATGCATCGCTTGCAGGTGTGCGTCTACGACGCCATGTTCCGTTTGGCATCGATGTGTCCGCATCGTATCGCTGGTTATGGTCAGATGAAACAGAAGGTATGCGCGAGGGTGCACTGTTTACCATTGGTAAGCGCGTCGGACAGCACTTAACATTCTCTGTGGGTTATAACTTCACTAATTTCGACGATAACCTGGCCAACGATAGTTATGACGTTAAGGGCTGGTTCCTTAATCTAGTAGGTACCTACTAAAAAGCTATAAGGATTGCGTCGGTGTTATTGCCGATGGGTTTGTCTTGATATGGACTAACGCAGCTGTGTCGCTCTCTATCGCCCCCGTTATCGCCGCTGCAATATCGTCGGGCTTCTCGATAGTGGCCGAGTAGGCACCATATGAATTCGCTAATTGAGCAAAGTCTGGATTCACTATTGATGTGGCAATAACGCGATCTGGGAAATGTTTCTCCTGATGCATACGGATTGTTCCATACATGCAGTTATCAATTACGAGTACGATGACCGCTGCGTTTTCTTGCATGGCTGTAGCGAGCTCTTGGCACGTCATCTGAAAACAACCATCGCCTGCAAAGGCCACAACCTTTTTGTCCGGGCAGCTAAGCTTTGCGCTAATGGCTGCCGGTAGGCCGTAACCCATCGAACCGCTGGTAGGGGATATTTGTGTGCCGTAGTGCCGGAATTGCCAAAATCGGTGTACCCAACTTGCATAATTGCCAGCACCGTTGGTAATAATCGCATCATCGGGAAGGTTTTCTTTTAGATATTGCATCACCTGCTTCATTAACTCGACTTCATCAATGCAGTGGTCAAGTGATGACCATTGGTGGTAGTGTTTGGAGGCCTGAGCAAGTCGTTGCTGTTTTTCGCCGCTCGGTTGTGTTGCAGCAGTAGCCCTGCTATGGCTCGCCTCTAATGAGCGGCAAAACGCCGCTGGCGTTGATTGGATAGCGATATCTGCTTTATATATTCGGTTAAGTTCATCCGCGCCTGGATGAATATGTATCAACGATTGTTTTGGAATGGGAATATTTAGCAACGTAAAGTTTTGCGATGGTATTTCTGAGAGCCTACAACCGACTAGCAATAGGGTATCGGCTTCATCAATTAGCTGAGTTAATTGCGGATTGATACCCAGCCCAACATCACCTGCATAGTTTGGGTGAGTATGATCAAACAACATCTGCCGCCGAAACGAGCATGCCACTGGTAGGGCTAAACGTTCGGCAAACGCCGTAAATTGTTGAACTGCTTTAGCACTCCAACCACTGCCACCTAAAATTGCAATAGGGTTGGTGGCGTTACTGAGCTGATTTTCAATGGTAGTGATCGTTGGCTCGGCAACGTAGTCATCTTCTGTTTGCCACGCCAGTGTGTCGTTGTTATCACAAGTGGCAGTGAGTGTGTCTTCAGGTAAAACAATCGCAACGGGGCCGGGACGTCCGCTACAGGCGGTATGCCATGCGCGCGATAGTAGTTCAGGTATACGCTCAACGTGATCAATTTGTGCAACCCATTTAGCCATGCCGCCAAGTAGTTGGCCATAGTCGAGTTCCTGAAACCCTTCGCGATAACGTTGGTCTGATGACACTTGCCCAATAAACAAAATAAGTGGGGTGGAGTCCTGTGCGGCGACATGAAACCCTGACAAGGCATTAGTGGCACCAGGTCCACGTGTCACAAAGCAAATACCGGGTTGGCCATGTAGCTTGCCGTGCGCTTCGGCCATCATGCTTGCGCCGCCTTCTTGGCGACACACAACGGTTGCAATGTCGCTATCGTAAAGCGCATCTAATGCGGGCAAATAGCTTTCACCGGGCACGCAGTAAACGCGAGTTGCTCCGAGTTGCTCTAGTCCATTTATTAAGAGTTGACCACCATTTACCATCAATTTTACTAAGGCCTTTGTAAAAATTTAAGTGCTTATTTGGGTGCTACTTTAACCGTTTGTCTAACTGTTTTGTCTTGTTAACTGTACCGGTAGACTCCCTAACAATCAAATTGCACTCCAGCTTTGAATGCGTTGTTGGTAATTGATTACGTGCCATGCTCATCGCCACAATGGTATCAGCTGCTAACTGACCTATTCGTTTTGCGGGTAAGCGTACCGTAGTTAAGCTAGGTACCATATCAGCCGAATTAGCAAAATCCCCAATCCCTGTTACTGATAGCTGCTCAGGCACCTTTATACCTAAGGCCAATGCTGCATACAGTACGCCGTGAGCTATGACATCATTACCGCATAGGATCGCAGTAGGTTGTTTCTGTTGAAGCAAGCTGGTAGCAACTGTTTTGGCGATACCCGTGTTGTAAGGGCAATCCAGAATCATATCACTGCATACGGCTACACCTTGTTGCTTCATGGTGGCCAAGGCGCTCATCTTTCTATCGCGTGATCGATCATTGATAACGGTATCTGAAAATAAAAAAGCAATGCGCTTGTGGCCCAAATCCAATAAGTGTTGCGCGGCTAACTCTGCTGCCTGAGTATTGGATGCGCCAATGGATGGAATTTTGGCATCCTCGCGATAGTTCCATAACGATAGCACTGGGATATCGCGCACACTTAGCATATGCAATGCTGTGTCGGTATGGTCGTGGCCAATCAAAGCAATGCCGTCGATGCGCCGTTCTAGTAAGGAACGCACAATATCAATTTCGGTATCTAGGTCGTAATTATTGCAGGCGATGAGCATGGTGCGTTCGTGTGAGCCTAGTTGGCGAGAGAAGGTATCAGCAAGTTCTGCAAACATCGCATTGTTCAAAGTGGGCACAATAAAGCCAATCGTGCCGCTGAAGCGGCTATGCATTGAGCCCGCCATTCGATCACGGATATAGCCCAGATCTTTTGCTGATTGCTCAATTCTGAGCCGAGTGCCTGCGCGCACTTTATCCGGGGAATTGTAAAAGCGCGACACCGTCGCTGGGGATACTCCAGCGCGAATTGCCACCTCGACTATGCCGGGGGCGCCTTTGCGAGATCTGACGCGGTTCATACCCTAGGATACCGCAAAAGAGACCATCACTAGTGAGGGGGCACACTGGGGACTTGGACAAGATGGATGCTGATGGTTGCCTTTTTATTGCTGGCAGGCTTAAAGAGATCATTATTAAAAGCGGTGAAAACATTTCACCGGGTAAAATAGGCGACGCTTTATATCGTCATGCTGATGTAGTAGAAGTTGTAATAGAAGCCGCAGCGTTTGCTCCTCTTTTTCACACCTCAATAACGCTAATTATTTGGGGGAAATTTCTCGCCAGAATCAAAAATTATGCCATTTATTATGCCTAATCTCATAATGTTGTAGTAATTGCACTATTAGCACGATTACTAACAATAATGGCTGCCATGTATATTTTTGTATCCTATCTTTACACCACGCTAATAATGCACAGTAATTGCAACACCACTGCGATGCATTAATGAAGGTGCATTAATCATGAAACAATTGTTTAAATAGTATCAGAGAAGTTTTCCAATAGCGCCATATAATACTGAGGTCAGTTTAACTACTTTTGATTTTACCCCTGCGTTTTCTTGGTCGCTCTTAGATATCGTCCTTTTGGACATCGTCAAAGAGCAAGTAAAACACGCGCAGGATTAAGTAGAGTGCTGATGGAAAGCCACCATGCCTTGCGCATTAAGCAAAAGGTTGTTTTGGCCCTAGCGGCCATATGTATAGGAGCTAGACGTGAAATTTGAAACCGGCGATATCCAAATTATTAAGCCAGGTAGTTTAACTGAACATTTGTACGTTAACAGTAGTATGAATGATCTAGAAAAAATGCTTTTACCAGAATCAAATAGCTCGGTAGAGCAATTATCCTCAGAATGGGAGCTCTCAATTGCGCAGTGCAAAAAGCAAATAGAGCAAGCTGTACATTACATCAAGCACGATTGAGGATCGCTCGTAGCTCCACAGGAATTCAAGCCATAGTCTTTAGAAACAAATCTAAAGGCTCATTCGATAACCCCGAATTTAATCGCTCAACCGCAGAGCAATAAGCGGTAATACAGACGTCGCGATTCTATTCGGCGGTAACGCAAAACTACCGCTCTATCTTCACCTAACTCACTAGAAGACATGAAGCCACTATTGCTGTTTAATAGTGCAACGATGTTGAGTGGGTGAAGGTATGAGTGCAGAATCGATACAAATATACGGGCGGCATACCTCTTACAACGTCCAAAAGGTTCTTTGGCTGGCTGACGAGCTCGGGCTTGTATACACCCACACTGAAATAGGCGGAAGGTTTCAAGGAAACACTACTGCTGAATTTTTGAAAATGAATCCCTTAGGGAAAGTGCCGGTATTGAGAATCGGTAGTCGAACGGTTTGGGAATCAAACACTATATTGCGGTTCCTTGCAGATAGTTATTCTAAAAATGAATGGCTTTCTCAGGAGCCCTATCTAAGAAGCCAAAGTGATCGTTGGCTTGATTGGTCAATTGATCAATTGGAAGTCGCGTTTGTAGGCGTGTTCTGGGGATTCTATCGAACCCCTCCAGAAAAAAGAGATAACCAGTCTATTCAAAAGAGCGTAGTGGATTGCGAATTATGTTTAAAGGTTCTTGGGAATCAATTAACCGATAAGGAATTCCTGCTTGGCAAAACCCCAACGATTGCTGATATATCAACAGGTGTGTTCTTGCATAGGCTTAACGCTATCGATATTCAAATTCAGATACCACCGAGTGTTGATCGCTGGTACGCCAATCTTTCGCAAAGGGCTGGATACAGGAAATGGGTAATGAGTGATTTTTCCGAATTGGAAGGCCGCTCTGAATTTTAAGTCACTTTTTAACGGCCTTGATTTTTTTAGTCAACAGAGGTCTAAGCAGCAGCTGTGTGAGGGTTTGCTAGGCTGATCGCAAATGTTCGCCCGATAGTTCTTCTGTGAAGTGTGACTGAACTCTAGTGTCCTTAACCACGTAGCCTTCCTTCAATAGTGTTCGTAATCGCGCTTGGTCGAACGTAATGCTGTCGTAGTCATCTCTAAGCTTTCCTTCTAAAAAACGTTTATACCAATAGCGTAAATGCGCACTAGCATTACTTGGAAACCGATCATTCTTCGCCAAACTTTCTCCGTAGTTTTTCACCTTGCGTTCAAACTGGTGATAGGTGCGTACAGGATAGTGCAATACAGTGATTGAATTGCAATCGCTTTTTTGCATAGTGTGCTCAGCTCCGTGATTACCATACTGGATAACCCCAAGCCCTTCGACTCTGGTTAATACCTTATCCATGACTGTACGGGCCACGCAGTTAATATTATGCTTATTCCAGGGCTGTTCTCCATCAAGTAGTGGCACTGTTTTAACTGTAGCGAAACAGCTGTCATGAAAGGCAAACCCTGGTGATGCTACATGTTGCTTGTCTGGCAGCATGTTTAGTCTTTTGCATGCTAAAACACCCACGTCACTTTGTGCATCTATAGCGGCTTGAATAGATTCTGGTAGTGAACCGATATTAGGAACCCAAAATTCGTCGGCATCATTGTGAATCACCCAGTCGCAATCTGCATTGGTTTTGAGTTGTTCAGCCATTCTGGTTACCCAAAGATCTTGATCAATTGTATGTGACGGCTCGTCTATGATCTCTAAGGAATAATCGTCTTGCAATTGTGCCAGTAGTTCGCGCGTGCCATCCACTGAACCGTTATCGGTCACTATAAAGTGTTGAACGCCGTGGGCCGAATGATATCGAATGTTGTCTGCGATAATATCGACCTCATCGCGAACAAGTATCGACATGGCTACGCGAGGTAATGGTGTATTCGAACTGCTTGCGATCTCTCCGCCAGGAAAGATCGAAGGTGTTGTAGCCATCGTCGGGGCCTCTTGCTAAAAATCGAAAGTCGTGCCAACTAACGGTTAAAAATAACGGTTAGATCAACAGAAATAGCAAGTAGTGGCCCATATTTCAAAATAAAGGGTAAAAGTTGAGGATTATCATCCCATATGAACCTTGCAGGATGATTAATGAGAATAGTTTCATCGTCCCGGCATTCTTTTGGCTTGGCGTCGGGTCGCCACCTAAGCGCGGATGAGGGATCTAACTGGAATAGCAGCCTGTTTGAGTAGAGCCTCGGCAACTGCGGGTGTCTAGATGATAGGAGGCAATATGGTTAGGGGCAATTGGCAATCTTTCCTAATTTGCTATTCCAGAGATGAATGATTTGGTTCTGCAATGTCGCATCAGTGATGGACTCTAATACTTCGATTGCCTTGTTGCGGTAATCCAGATGCGTGTGAATCTGGCGTCGCGTTTTTTCCTGGTGCTCAATCGCTGCCTGCGTATCGTTGTTTAATGACGTATGGATTTGGTAGCGCAATAGAGGCCAAGTAGGGTCTGTACCCGCAGCGTCTTGTTTATTGCACCAACTCAAGGCAAGCTCATACGATTTATTCGCTATCAGCGCATTTGCTTTTGCTCGCGCAAACCGAGTGTCTTGAGGGTGCTTTTTAAATCCGTGGTTACTGTGATTAATGGCATCGTCAAACCGGTGCAGCTGCATCAGTACACGGATTAGAGTTAAACGGTAGTCAGCGTTATCGCTCAATGTTACCGCGTGCTCAAGTAGGGCCGCGCATTCGCTAAAGCATTCTTGTTTCTGGTATATCAAACCACGATGGAAATACGCCGAAGGATTTTCGCTGTTAGCCTTGATGGCTATATCAAGGTGTGTGGTGGCTTGTGGTAATAGCGCTAAGGCATAGTAGACACGCCCGATGTGACTATGCAGGAAATCATCATCAGGGCGTTTACACAGGGCGTAGCTTAGTAGGCCCAGCTGCTCAAGCATGGATGCCTCTTGCAATGCTGCGTTAATTGTCGCGCGATTTGATAAATCTAATTGACTAGGGTCCATTTTCATTTCGCTAGGCCGCTTGTGAACGAGGAATATCGAGCCTGTCCCATTGTTCGACGAGGGATGAAGGCGTTATTTGATTTTGTAAACCCAATCCTTGTGGCTCGATCCATTGCACCTCAGGCACTTGGTCCGCTGATAGTGTTGAAACCGATTGTAATTGTGCCCATGTGTTTTCTAATTCGCCTTTTAGGCTTGAGTTCAAAACCGGGAGCTCTCGGCGTTGCGCGGTTTTAGCGGCATCGACTCCGATATCGCACTGTGTATCAAGCGACAGAGACAACGCATCGTTAGTCGTTTTAATCACTGGAGCACCGCTGATCACGGCTTCTTGAGAGATCAGCACGCAGGCTGTTGGATATTCTGCTGCGGTGGCCAGAAGTGCTTTGTTGTGAACTAACCAAGATTGCAGTGCCACTTCAGGCCGAGTCCAAAACCGAATCGCGTGTTCAGACGTAGACGGGTTGACCAATAGTTCATTAGCCTGGCGCCTTTGCAGTGAATGTAAGCAGCTTGCGTAGTGACGGTAGATAAAAACCCCAGCAGGGTTGTCGAGTGTATTAAACCAATGTTTAAGGAATAAGCATGCACGCGGATCTTTTATGCCCCAGTGCCGCTCAGACGCGTTCAAGCGATCTTGTATGGCAGCAATGGCTAACGTAGCCTGTGCCGGCTCAATTTGAGGTATTTCACCCGTATGGCACCAGTCTGAGCCGTGTTCGCGTAGCCAGCTATCGTGTAGATTAACGGTGTCAATATCTTCAAAATGCCCGTCTGGATTTGACGGATCACCACCGATAAGTGAATTACCCGCGTACAGGCCTGCATTCACCAGTGCTTGCATCGTCATGGACGTGCCGCTTCGGTGAAATCCGCTAACAATTATTTGACGGCGCATAGGCTTTACGCAGGAGCAAAAGGCAGTCAACTGACACTGCAAAATTATGACCAAAGCGAGCAAACTGCTGCTAATTTAGGGCTAGATTCCGGTCGTGAGTAAACTGTCGGGGTTGTTGATTAACAGGGTCGATAAACTGAATCCCTTTTGCCAGCAACTGCAATGGCGCTGAGTAGTCATCTTCCGATATGGCTTGTAAGCGCGGGTAGTATTTGTCATTGAGTATCGGCCAACCCAGCGCCTGCATATGGAGGCGCAGTTGGTGTGTCTTACCAGTGATTGGATTTAATTCAAATAAGGCCTTGTGATGAGATTGTTGAATGCATCGAATCACAGAGTGGCTGTTGGCTGCTCCGTCAGTAATGCACATTAGAAAGAGTGGGTCAGACGGCACTAGACGATTTTTTATTTCCCATTCCTGGCCTACAAGCTTTATACCTTCATCAACTTTCGCAATAGCTTGGTAGGTTTTGTGTATTTGTCGTGTTTCAAATAAATGATGATAATGATGACAAGTGCTAGGGTTAACAGAAAAAATAACCAAGCCTGCGGTCACTCGGTCTAAGCGATGCAATGCTTGCAGCTTATCGATGCCTGTGCTGCGTCGCAATCGGTTTTGCAGGCATTCATTAACAAATACACCGCCGGGTGTCAGTGCTAGAAAATGTGGCTTGTAGGCCACCAATATATTTTCATCCTGAAACAAGATTGTTTCTTTAAACGGGATAAGCGGTTCACTTTCAACTTCTCTGTAGTAGTAGATCCGTTGTTGTGATTGAAAGGGGGATTGGGCTGTTATTAAAGATCCGTCGTGCCGATGTACCTTGCCGTCGAGAATACGTTGCCGCCATATCTCGGAATCGATATAGGGGAACTTAATAATCAGGTATTCCAGCACAGTGGTAACACCGGGGTTAGTCTGCGGTAGGCTTAGTTTTGAAGGGTATTCAGAGATTGCCATGTTATCCCAGCACGTTATCACCGCCGTCGTCTAGTTGGCCCGGGCGTATCCAGTAGTTGTATTGCGGGGTCCACTCCGATGCAGTAATACCGGCCATACCCAAAAAGTGCCACATAGGGCAGTAGAGGTCGTTAGGGCCAAAAAAACTACTGTTTGTTTTAACAATTTTATCCCCTTGCTTTTCGTAACACGCAGCACCGGGTACGTTTGTACCCATACCTTCTGCAGCGATTTGCTCATTCATGTAATCGCCGCCACCGTGAGATGCCATGCGCATTCGCCAACCACGAGAATTGGCAAAAAGGCGTTGTTGTTCTGGCGTGTCTTTAGAGACCATCACTACTGACATAGCTGATTCGAGATGGGGCAAGAAAGCGCTAATGCCATCGCCCCATAGGGTGCAATAGCGACAGGCTTCGCCCATGTTATGTATCACTAGCAATTTGTTATGGTGACCAAAAAATGAAGAGAGTGGCTGCGTGCCAGTGTCAGTTTTGAAGCTGTAGTCTTTGACTTGCACACCACTGCTTAGCTTACGTTTTTCGTTGAGCTGTTGAGTGAGCTCGTAGATCTGGTATTCGAGTTCTTGTGCTGTAGGCTCTGTCATGGTGCTGCTCCCAAGGTTGGCTATAGATTCTCGCTATTTGTTTAGTTTATCCAATGTTAAATAGTATTCAAGGCCCACGCGGCCAAGCGCTTTACGCAGTGCCGGTATTGGAAAGCGCGGTGGCATCCCTTTATATATCGCAGGCATATGGGATTGTTCTATTGTTTTTTCGCTATTAATCGAAATTGCCAATTGTTGGCCAACCCAAGTAGCACAGGCTACGCCGCCGCCATGATAGCCAAATCCTAAGTAGACACTCTTGTCGCTGGGCAATTGGCTCACGGAAGGTTTTAAATTTTGGCTGAAACAAATCAAACCGCGCCAGCTGTATTCGAATTCTACATGAGACCACTTAGGCCATAACCGGGAGAAGGTTGCGTGTATGTTCGCTGATGTTTTTCTCGCGCCATCAGGGTGTCCGACGGTATCGCCACGCCCGCCAATCATAATGCGATTGTCAGGTAGCAACCGATAGTAAACATAAACGTGTGGGGAATTGATGGCAGGGCAGTTGTCGTGCCATGGGTACTCTGCAAGTTCGGCATCGGTAAGTGGCCGTGTCACGTTAAGAACACTTTGCAGCGGCAGTGTGTAGGCATGTAAAGCTGGGCTTAGGTGTTCTGGCATAAAGCCATTACAAGCAACGACGAGTTTGTCGGCGGTGAGGGTGCCGTTGGCACATTCCAAGCGGTGTTTACCATTGTGTTTTTCCCAACGTAGCACTTCGCTATTGGGAGAGATATCAGCACCGTATTTTGCAGCAGCCTTTGCTAAGCCTTTTATATAACGCAGTGGATGTAGTCCAAAAGCTGGCCCTACAAGCATTGCACCATGCTGATGAGGTGCTTCATAACCAGCACGCGCAAATTCTTGTTGGCTCAACATAACAGGCTTGATAGGTGTGTGCGCGCTCATCTCTTCAGCTTCAATACAAAGCCGTTTAAAATGCGATTGGCTTTCTGCCACTATCCACTCGCCATGGCCTAGCGGTTTAAAATCCATGTCTTCGGCTTCGATCAGTTGCTTGCATAGGGCAATGGAATCGATCTGACTTTGATAAAAGTCATAGGTTTGTTTTTTGCCGTATTTGCGCAGCTGGCGTTTGACACTCATGTGGGTGCCGCCAACGGAGCAAAAACCGCCGTTGCGCCCTGATGCACCCCAACCAATATGCCCAGCCTCTAGCACGCGTACATTGCTGCCGTGGTCTCGAGCTAGATGAAGTGCAGTGGACATACCGGTAAAGCCACCACCGATAACAGCTACTTCGCAGCTTTGATCGCCAGTGAGCGCAGGCCAATCAGGCAGTGGTGCACCAGCAGTGGCTTCCCAGTAGGAAGGCTGTGCCTGGTCAAATTGGTACATGCTCTCGTGATAAAACCGTTTTGTTGGCATAGGGAGTTGAGGACAAGTTAGACTGTGTTTGTTTGCTATAACTACTTTAGCGCACTGCTATTGCAATCACAAACAGTGCGAAAAACACGCTTATGAGCTTTATCACTAAACACTGGCGCGGCAAATTGCCATTATGGCTCAGCTTTTGGCTGATCGGCGTAGTGCCATTGGTGGTAATAAGGGTTGTAGAGCCGCATTGGCTGATAGCCGTGCCGTTAGATAAGAGCTGGGCAGTACCATTGGTGCTTGCTTACACCGCAATCGTACTGCTTCTGTTATTCCCGTGGCAGGCTGTAGGCGTAGTGCGCAGTGCCTTCAAGCATTTTGAGCGATACGGCAAGTCGCACATTCTCTATACCGTCCAGGCAGCCGTTGTCGCCGCTGGTATCGCGGCCGCTAGCCACAGCGTTTATACATTGCAGCGCTTAACTGGTTTGGTTGAACAATATCGTTTTGACACACAAGAAGCCGAGCAGCGCCCTGTTATACGAATCAGCGATAGTGATAAATCAGTGCTGACCATCACCGGTGAGCTGAAGTTTGGTGTTGCCAAAGATGTGCGTAAAGCGTTGTCATATACCGCCGGTGTCACCACGGTGGTGCTGGAAAGTGGTGGTGGCCAGATATACGAAGGCCGGGGGTTAGCGTTGTTGTTTAAAGAAAACGGTTTAAACACTCACGTACACACTGAATGTAGCTCTTCTTGTACAACGGCGTTTATTGGTGGTGTAAAAAGAAGCTTGGCGGCTGGTGCAAAGTTAGGCTTTCATCAGTATGGTTTAGATGCTAATCGGTCTCGGCAGTCGTCGAGTATTTACGATACTCAGGCTGAGCAAGTGAAGGATGCTGAGTTATTTATCGAGCAGGGCGTGGATAGTGGTTTTACTGAGCAGATGTTTAATGTTGAGAGCACCGATATGTGGTATCCCGATGCTGCGATGTTGCTCGGCGCTGGGGTTGTTCATCAGATTAAATGACAGTTGTCATCCTGCGTAGTATTGTCGCCCGCGAAGCCTTCGTCATTCTCGCGAAAGTGAGGACGACTAGCCTTGCGCGGAGATGATTACCCGGGGCTTAGGCCGCGTAGTTTTTCGTTGCGACGGCGCAGTAATTCCACTGTAGTGAGCATTCCGATCGACAATAGCACCAGCAACGTTGCGACTGCTAATATCGTGGGGCTGATTGATTCACGAAGGCCTGAGAACATGGCCCATGGAATGGTGCGTTGCTGATAACTACCGATAAATTTAACGATAACCACCTCGTCGAATGAGGTCACAAACGCAAACAGTGCGCCGGAGATTACGCCGGGTAGTATTAGGGGCACGATCACTTTAAAAAACGTAGTCGTTGGGTTAGCGCCCAAAGTGGCCGAGGCACGTATCAAGCTTTGATCAAAACCCACCAAAGTCGCAGTGACGGTTATCACTACAAAGGGTGTAGATAACGCGGCGTGCGCCAATATGACACCAACGTGTGTACTGGCTAAGCCAATGCTGGTATAGAAAAAGAACATGCCTGCCGCCGAGATAATCAACGGCACGATCATAGGTGATATTAATATTCCCATTACCCATGTTTTGGCTGGCATCTCTGAGCGGCTAAGCCCAAGTGCGGCGAGCGTGCCAAGGAAAGTGGCAATAATGGTTGAGAAAAACGCGATGATAAAACTGTTTTTTACCGCGCCTTGCCAGTTAAGATTCGAGAAAAAGTCCTTGTACCACCTTAAAGAATATCCTTCTGGGTCTAGTGTTAGCATTTTTTCGGTAAACGTAAAAAACGGCACCGCATTAAATGACAAGGGAATGATCACCACAATGGGTGCAATCAAAAAGAAAAAGATTAACGCACAGATAAACCTGAATAGGTAATACCAAATGGTTTCGAGTGTTCCAGCGTATGCAGGTAAGGCCATGTCTGTTAACCCAGCTTCATGTTGTCGATACCAACGATTTTGTCGTATACCAGGTACAAGGCAAATACGGCCACCAGTAATAGTGCCCCAAGTGCTGCAGCTAAGCCCCAGTTTAGTGACGTTTCGAGATGGCGTGCTATTTCGTTACTGATCAGAGTACCCGACTGACCACCTACCAATGCAGGTGTAATGTAGTAGCCAATTGCTAGGATAAACACCAATATAGCGCCAGCACCAATACCGGGAACTGTATTGGGCATATACACCTTAGTGAAGGCTGTAAAGGGTGTAGCGCCCAATGAACGAGCAGCCCGCATATAGCTGGGTGGTATTGTTTTCATCACGCTGTATAGCGGTAAAATCATAAATGGTAGCAGTACATGCACCATCGCGATGATTGTACCGGTCGCGTTGTGGATCATTAACAAGCGATTGGCATCATCTATTACACCAATTGATACTAAGACTGAATTGATCACGCCTTCTTTTTGTAGCAGTGCAATCCACGCAGAGGTACGCACCAAAAGCGATGTCCAAAATGGTAGCAACACTAAAATCATCAGTAAGTTACTGGTGCGAGATTTTAATATCGATAGTAAATACGCCACCGGATAGGCGAGTAGTAAGCATATGCAAGTTATTAGAAGGCTGATCCCTAAGGTACGCCCATATAGCTTTAGGTAAATACGCTTGCCCGGTTTGTTCATCGCGCGTTCACCGTCATCAGTGTAGCCAGAATCCACCGCGGCTAAGTAGTATGAATCAGTCTTGCCTCGCATCTCGCGTTGCATTACGCGCCAATAGTCAGCGTCACCCCATCTTTTATTTATTTTGATAAACGCTTCTTTGTAGGGCGGTTCAACTCCGCCTTTTTCAAAAATTTTATTGGTTTTTCTAAACATGCTTCGAAAACCAGATTTTTCATAGTTGAACCTGGTGCCAACCTTCGTCGCATTGATGTCATCTTCTTTGCTCACTGTTGCGGCTTTAAAATCAGCGGCCAATGCAGCAAATACTGCCTCATCAGGAAGATCACCCGAATCCACATCCCATTCAGCGAGTAGATCTGCGGTGTTGGGGAGGGTGTACGCTACGTTTTCGTTATCAACGCTACGCAGTAGCATCGACATAATTGGAATAAAAAAAGTTAATAGAATGAATAGGAATAATGGTGCCACCAATAACAGGGCGCGTATCTTCGCTTTGCGTTTTGCACGGCCAAGACTCACTTTGAGCGGCGTGCCGTCGACGGTTACGAGTGGGGCATCAGACATTGTATTGGTACATTGTTTAGGGATTGGCCATAGTTTTTTAATGAAAGCGGCCGCTGTTGGGCGGCCGCGATCGTTTTACATCAATATTACAAAGTTAAACCTAAAACTTAGTTAGCCAACCAAGCTTGGAAAACTTCAGTTAGATCGTCAACGTTGTCCGCCCAAAATTCGTAGTTGTATAACAACGTATTAGAAGCGTTATCAGGAGCAGTAGGCATGTGTGGAGCCATGTCGATACCTAGGCTTTCATGCTTACCAACCATGGGTGCAGAAGACGCACGAGCTGGACCGTAAGAGATGTATTTCGCTTGATCAGCTAGACGCTGTGTGTCAGTTGCGAATTTTAGGTATTCCAATACGTCAGCTTCGTTCTTGCCGCCAGCTGGAACAACCCAACCGTCAAGATCATATACCTGCCAATCCCACATCATGCCAACAGGTTGCTTCTCTTCTTCTATTACTGAGAACAAACGGCCGTTATAAGTCGAGCCCATAACCACTTCGCCGTCAGCTAGTAGCTGAGGTGTTTGCGCGCCTTTTTCCCACCAGATAACTTCATCTTTGATGGTGTCTAGCTTAGCAAGTGCTTGATCAACACCTTCTTCAGTACCGAGTACTTCGTAGATCTTGTCAGCAGGTACGCCGTCAGCTAGTAGAGCCCATTCAAGGTTGTTGATTGGCTTTTTTTCTAGTGAACGCTTACCTGGGTATTTAGCAAGGTCGAATACGTCGTTTATAGACGTTGGAGGAGTATCACCCACTTTGTCTTTGCGATAACCAAACGTTGTTGAGTAAACAATTTGTGGAATAAAGCATGGAGACACAACTAGATCACCAAAATCTTCAAGAGCAGGTGTGCCATCAGGCGCAGGTGCTAATACAGCGTTGTGATCAATTTCGATTGCTAAGCCTTCGTCGCAGCTTAGGATTGCATCAGATGCAACCATATCAACTAGATCCCAAGTGACGTTGCCGGCTTCTTGCATTGCACGAAGCTTTGCAACTGCACCATTAGCTGAGTCATCGTTGACGATATTGATATCAGGGTTAGCTGCCATGTAAGGGGCGTGATAAGCATTCTGTTGGCTGGCTGTGTAAGCACCACCCCAAGAAACAACAACTAAATCTTTAGCTGATGCTGCGCCTACCATACCTGTGCTTACTGCTGCAGCAATAAGAGTACGGTTTAATAATTTCATTTTAGAGCTCTCCAAATTAATAATAATATGATCCCGGTTTAATATTTTGATACCGGGTTTCTTGCTTATACCTTGCGGTGGATTAGTCGACTCAATCCAATGCTCGGCAATCCTCCATCTTCCAACCGACCTTAACCGTATCGCCTTCGCGTAGTTGGCCAAGTTCGCCTGAATTCGGAACTTTGACAATGAAGTCACTGTCGTCGCATACGACCATGCGTGTGCGGATATGATCTCCTAAGTAAATGAGTTCTTCTACTTTTCCCTCAAATACATTGTTGTATTCTGAGCCTGGATTAAGTACTACGCGCTCTGGCCTTATCGACAAGGTGCTGGTATCGCCTACGTTGTTAACATTAACTTTTAGAGCGTGTACCGAACGATTATTACCAACATCGACATGGCAGCTATCGCCATCTATAGAGATAACGTTTCCACTGAGTACGTTGTTCTCACCGATAAACTGAGCAACAAATGCATTTTCTGGCTTTTCGTACAAGGTGGAAGGCGGTGCTAATTGCTGTACTACACCATCATCAAATACTGCGATGCGGTTGGACATCGTGAGTGCTTCGCTTTGATCGTGTGTTACGTACAACACAGTGATGCCGAGGTTCTCATGGATGTGTTTGATTTCGTACTGCATCTGCTCACGCAGGTTCTTATCTAATGCACCCAAGGGTTCATCCATCAACACAACGTCGGGATCAAACACCAGTGCTCGTGCAACGGCTACACGCTGCTGCTGACCACCAGAGAGTTGAGCGGGGCGTCTGCCACCAAACTCTCCCAACTGCACCATATCGAGTGCCTTGTTGACGCGATCTTCAGTATCGGATTTGCTCATGTTTCGCACCTGCAATGGGAATGCAAGGTTCTCAGCCACAGTCATGTGTGGAAACAAAGCGTAATTTTGAAACACCATGCCAATGCCGCGCTTGTGCGGAGGCACATTGTTGATCGGTTGGCCTTGTAAAAATATCTCGCCGTGGGTGGCAGGTTCGAACCCTGCGAGCATCATTAGGCATGTTGTTTTGCCGGAACCGGAGGGGCCTAGCATGGTTAGGAATTCACCTTTTTGCATATCAAGGTTGAATTTTTTTACAACTAGCGTTACGCCGTCATAGCTTTTCTGTACGTCGACAAAACGCACTAACGGTTCATTTGTATCTGACATTCGTTAAGGGGGCTCGAAGCTCAACTAGAAGTAGTTCACGGTAAGGTCATGATAACATATGGCACAAATGTCTCCAGACCTGAAATGGCTAAACATGGCGCAATTTAGACGCTTTTTAGGGGCGAAATCGACAAAATTTAACCTGCTTTAACCTTTTACAATCAAATGTTCTGGCCCATAGGGGAAGCCGGTAATGTTGTCGTTGCCATCCTCAGTGATCACCAGAATGTCGTGTTCACGATAACCGCCCGCGCCATTGCGATCTTCAGGGATGGTTAGCATGGGTTCCATCGAGATCACCATGCCAGGTTCCAACACAGTGTCGCAATCTTCACGCAGCTCCAAGCCTGCTTCACGACCATAGTAATGACACAGCACGCCAAACGAGTGCCCATAGCCAAATGAGCGGTACTGCAGCAATTGGTATTCTTCGTACATTGAATTGAGCTCTTTGGCTATATCGCTGCACTTGGCACCGGGTACTAGTAGCTCTTTGCCTCTGTCGTGTACCTGGCAATTGACATCCCAGATGTGCAAGTTTTCAGTATTGGCAGATTCTGAGAAAAGGGTGCGCTCCAAGGCGACATAATAACCGGCCACCATCGGAAAACAATTAAGGCTAAGGATATCGCCCGATTCAATTGCCTTACTCGTTACTGGGTTGTGCGCACCATCCGTGTTTAGCCCTGATTGAAACCAAGTCCACGTATCCAATAACTCACCCTCTGGCCAGCTCTTGGCAATTTCGCGAACCATGGCTTGAGTCGAGTGAAGCGCTACCTCGTGTTCGCCCACGCCAACACCAATGGCTTCAACACAAGCAGCACCACCTAAATCAGCGATGCGCGCCATCTCAGTGATGTGCACGATTTCCTCATTGGATTTGATCATGCGCATTTGCATTGACGCCTCAGCGATGTCGACAAATTCCATTTGCGGAAAATGATGCTTGAGTAGCGCAAGCAAGTCGAGATTGACGTGATCGAATTCGATACCTAAACGTTTGACGTTACCCGTAAGCCCTTCAATGGCATGGAAGTAGTTGTCTTTCTGCCAATCGGTATAAGTAACGTTGTTGCCAAACGTGCGCCGCCAAGGTTGGCCGCCATCGATGCCGGCACTAATGCTAGTAGCAGTTGTGTGATCTAACAGCAGGCCATATCGTCTACCAAACTGGCAGTAGAGAAAATCCGAGAGATAACAGATGTTGTGGTAAGACGTAAATAGGGCTGCATCGATATTGTGCTCAGCCATATAACCACGAACGGCCTCTTGTCGGCGCTGCATTTCAGCATCACTGAAAGTGGGTTTAGCCTTAGCACCGTTACCTTGAAAATCGACCAATCGCTGGCGTTGCATGAGAGTATTTTCCATCGCATTCTGTAAAGATCGCCATGGTTGTTTTTGCCAATTGGTTTGTCAATGCGGGTGGCGCGGTTAACTAATTTACATCAGGATTCTGTCGCGCCTGTATAGCTTTGTTGCTAAGCGTAGCAACAACAAACCGGCGAGTAGAGTGCCGCCAACTGAAAGCAGCGCATGCCATTGGTTGATGTCGTCTTGTAGTACCACTTTTTCAAGTAGTTGATATTGGCTTAACATTGGTAGAGCCATACTCCATGTGCTAGCACCAAGGCTAAAAAACTGCAGCAGAAAAAATGGCGCCATTGGTACAATCATCATTAAGCCAAGGTAGGTTTGCGCCTCCTTGGTGCTGCGTGTGTAAGCCGATACCGTAATCAGCGCTGCTGATAAAAATACGGTTAAAGGCGAAACCAACAGAAACGCTTTTACCAGCGTGCTGCCATCAAATCGCAGGCCACCACTAATAAGCTCGGTTGGGAAAAACTGAAACAGAGCGTAGATGCTTAGCACCGTTAAACAGCTAGACATCAACACAAAGCAAAGCGTGGCGCCAAATTTTCCGTAAACCACATCTGCTCGATCCAGTGGTAGCGCCAATAAGGGCTCAAGCGACATGCGTTCCCGCTCGCCAGCGGTAGTATCGATGGCAAGGTAAAAACCGCCCATGATCATCGACATAATAAATAGGAATGGCAGTATCGATGCTAACAATTGGCCACTGCTGCCATCTTCAGATACATCAAATTCTGTGAGCTCAATGGAATTAAATACCTGTGGATCGATGCCACGGTGCTGCATACGCAAACTGTTGATGGTGTTTTTATAGCCACTGACTAAAGCGCTGATTTTACGCGCAGCGCGGGTGGAGTCTTTGTCCGCATCGTTGACATAAAGCGTTAGTGGTGCAGGGTTGGCTTTACGCAGCTGTTCGCCAAACTCGTCTGGTATTTCCAATGCGATCATAATGTCGCCTGCTCGTACTGCCGCTTCAACCTCATCAGGTGCAGTGATGACATCGACGTTATTGGAATACAAAAATGCGACTAGGTTAGGTGCGGCAGTTTCATTAACGATCGCTAACTCTGTGACCTCATCAAAATCAATGGCGAACTGCTTGAAGCTTGCGACAAGTGAGCCACCAATAATTAGTGGTAGCAACACGGGGCCAAACAATAAGGCATAGAAAAATGTTTGTCGGTCACGTAGGTTATCGACTATCTCTTTGTACATGACGATAAGTGCCTTCATTGAGACACTCCCGCAGCGGATGTACCAACGGGTGCTGCGCCAATAGCTTGAACAAACGCGTCCTCTAAATCATCGTGCCCTGTGCGTTTGCGTATGCCGTCTAGATCGTCCTCGATGGCAATGGTGCCATGGGCGATAATCGCAACGCGATCACAAAGGGCGGCGACCTCTTGCATAATGTGGCTAGAAAAAACAATGCAGTGTCCTTGGTCGGCTAGCTCTCTAATAATGGTGCGTAGTCCACGCGTTGCCATCACATCTAATCCGTTAGTGGGCTCGTCTAACATAATGGTTTGTGGTTGATGCACAAGCGCTCGTGCAAGTGCTACCTTGGTGCGTTGGCCTTGAGAAAATCCCATGGCGCGACGTTCAATAAACTCCGTCATCTCTAGTTGATCGGCGAGTTCGTTAACGCGTGACTGCGCCTTAGCTTTATCAAGCCCACACAAGCGTGCATAGTAGCTGATGTTCTCGCGCGCGCTAAGCCGTGGGTAGATACCAGCGTTGTGCGGCATAAACCCTAACTGTTGACGTACCTTAAGTACATCTGTGTTGATATCAAGCCCGTCAATGGTTGCGCTGCCGCCATCGGGGTGAATTAAGGTTGCCAGCATTCGCAATGTAGTCGATTTACCTGCGCCGTTAGGACCAAGTAAACCCGTTACCGAACCATCAGCTGCAGAGAATGATACGTCTTGTACAGCTTTAACTTGCTCACGTTTAAACAAGCCGCCACCGGGTTTAGTAAACGCTTTTTCTAGGTGCTCAGCTTTTATCATGGCAGCGGCCCATTGGCATCGATAAAAAATGGCGGGGCGCTTAGGCGCTCAAGACAGCTTGTATCGAGTTGGTCAACATCTGCAAGCTTTACAAACTCAGCCATAATTGATGGCATGCATCCAGACGCCGATTGCATATGGCCTTGATGCTCATTAACAATGTGCTTGGAGTTATCGAGCTTGGCCATTGCACGCTCTGCATACTCTGGCGGTGTGATAGGGTCGGCGCTGCCTGATAGCAGTAGGGTCGGGACGGCGGATTCTACTGGCAGCTTAAAATCATCATCGATAACGCCAGCATCCCATTGTTCGCAACTGATTTTAAGTGCGTCGATTAAATCAGAGCCTAGGTAGGTGTTAGCGCTTTGCTCACGGCCATCGTCGATATCGGTAAATGGTTCGTCCTCTGTGCATACCACGGCTTGGTGCATGCCATTAGCTATGGAGTTACCGATGGAACGTACCTGCAATTCAGCCTGGCGAGCAAACGGAGCAAGGTTATTGTTTTCGCTAGCGTCAAACAACATCGATGGCAAAATGGCATTGCCATACGCACTGTACGACATCAGCCTCAGCGTTACTGCCAAATGTTGATGGTCAAATTCGAGTGTACGTAATTGGCCTGAGCTTAGGTCCTCATACTGCACTGGTCTCGATTCCTTTTTAAGTGAGGTAATTAGCGTATTTGTTTTGGTGGCAAGTTCTGGAAAAGCACTGTTGCAGCTGCTGTCACTCTCACAACGTTCAAACATAGCACCCAGGGCACGCTCTGCCATAACAGCAACCTCAGGGCCGAGTGCTACTTCGGGTGCGACGACGGCATCGAGTATCAAGCTGCGCACATTATCGGGGAAGCGACGCAGGTAATGTAGTGCGACTCGGCTGCCATAAGAGACACCGTAAATATTCCATTTTTCAATGCCCAGTGCATTACGCACGACTTCCATATCTTGCACGGCTACGCTAGTAGTAAAAAAACGAGGATCGTGCGGTAGGCTTTCGCGGCATTGTTTTGCTTGTTCGCTAATCAGTGCAGGATCAAATTCGAATAATGATGCATCGTCGTTTTCACACGCTAGCTTGTGTGATAAACCGGTGCCACGCTGATCGATTAAGTAGATATCTCGTTCCAACAAAATATGCCGGAAGGCTTGTGCCACAGTAGGGAACGATTCCGTAGCCGATTGGCCGGGGCCGCCTGCAATTAACGTGAAGGGATCGCGCTTAGGTTTGTTAGTTCGCGCCGGTACCTTGGCGATAGTGAGTGTCAAGGTTTCGCCCGATGGTTTTTCTGGATCAAGCGGTACGACCATTTCCGCACATTGTGCGGGTAGTAGCGATGCGCCATCACCAATTGAACAACGGCTAAATTGTAGGCTTTGCTCGGCAGACAACGCGTGCTGTGGCGCTATAGCGCCTAGCAAGGCAATTAGTGCTGTTGTAATTCGTTTATTCAAAGTCAATATGCCGACGTCAATGTTGCTAGGAGGCGCAATAGTATCAAATAGTTATAGCAATCCTCAGGCCACGAAAATAGTCGCCCGCTGGCAAGTGGAGGCCATCAGTTTCTGAGTGCTAACCAAGCATTCAAAATCCGGTTGCTTCACGGATAAATCTGTTAGATTTCTAAGCTTCTTTCTGCATGGTCGGCCACTGGCTTGCTATCGTTACGGGTTTGAACATGCTCAAACGTAAGATCAATACAAGCACTAATCGCGGCTTTACCATTTTTTCGGCTTTCGCTGCGTTTTTGCTTTGGGGTGGGTGGGCGTACTACCTGAGTTATGACAAAAGTATAGGGATTACCAGCGGGATAGTGTCAGGGCTGACACAAGGTATCGCGAGTTTCATCATCACCTTGTTTATGGTTAAAACTGTGACGTGGCTCTTTAAGCGAATGCCTCAATCTCACTTAGGTATAGTGCTATCAGCCTTAGCCACCGTCAGTTTTACTGGAAGTTGCTTGTATCTGGCTCATTTCTTGGTTGGAACAGAGAATATCGTCCTTACAATAATATTTCCATTAAGCGTAGCGTTCGCATTCTGTTTAACGACGGCCTATCGATTGAAGGGGCGCGTGTAAGCAAGGAGCAGTAAGCAAGGAATGATGCATGTCAGAAATTGAAGGAAGACGTCCGTTAAAGGTGCGTGATGTAAAGCTGTCGCAGTCACTTGCTCGCGCATTGGCTAATAAAAACATTACCCCTAATCATATATCCATAGCCAGTGTTGTCTTTGCAGTGTTTGCTGCAATCTGCCTATGGAATGTGCCAGCCGATCCAAGTCGTTATAAAGCCACCTTATTATTGTTGGCTGCTGTTTTTATTCAATGCCGCCTGTTATGCAATCTTTTTGACGGCATGGTAGCGATAGAGGGTGGTAAGAGCACTGCATCGGGTGAGCTATTCAATGATATTCCTGACAGAGTTGCCGACCCGTTAATCTTGATTGCAGCGGGTGCTGTGTCGTCAGTAGCGTGGGCGAGTAGTGTTGCTTGGTTGGCGGCATTACTTGCCGTGGGTACGGCCTATACACGCACCTTAGGTAAATCCATCGGTGCGCCTTCCTATTTCCAAGGTCCTATGGCTAAGCAACATCGTATGGCTATCATCACAGCCGCATGCGTGTTATCAGTGTTTGAACACCATGTTTGGTCTAGCGGCACTGTGCTGTTAGTAGCCCTAGTCGTTATCTGTATCGGTAGTGCGATAACCATTGCTAGAAGGGCGCGTTTAAGTTATCAGTTTCTTGAGAAAACCGGCGAATAACCATGTTTGGCATTCCAGAAAACTCACTGCTGGCGATGATGATTGTGCTAGGCGTGTTGGTGTTCGCCTCGTTTGTCCAGCTTGTAGTTAGCCATAAAAATCCAGACAAAGACTATACCGAGCTTCAACTGAGAATCACTTCCTGGTGGTGGATGATCGGGATATTGTTTTTTGTGTTGATTCTTAGTGAAAACCTAGCAATCGCATTTTTTGCTTTTTTAAGCTTTCTGGCGCTTAAGGAATTTCTATCTATTGTGCCCACGCGGCAGACTGATCGCAGGGTAATTGCATGGGCCTATCTGTCAATCCCCTTGCAATATTTATGGGTTGGTCAGGCATGGTACGGAGTGTTCATCATATTTATACCGGTGTACACATTTTTATTTTTACCGGTGCGAATGGTGTTAATTGGTGAGACAAAAGGCTTCATTAGATCCGCTGGCATTATTCATTGGTCGGTAATGCTGACTGTATTTTGTTTAAGCCATATCAGTTATTTGTTAGTGTTGCCGGTTAAAAACGCAAGCGCAGGCGCAATGGGACCCGTGCTGTTTTTACTGTTCATGACTCAATTTAATGATGTTTGCCAATATGTTTGGGGCAAAATGTTAGGTAAGAACAAAATCATTCCCAAGGTCAGCCCAAATAAAACCTGGGAGGGTTTTGTTGGTGGCTTGGCTAGTGTCACGCTAGTGTCCGGATTTCTAGCGCCAGCATTGACTCCTTTGGATTGGATGCAAGGTTTAGTCGCAGGGCTTATTATCGGAGTGAGTGGCTTTTTCGGTGATGTTGTTATTTCATCGGTTAAACGTGATTTACAAATTAAAGACAGTGGCAATTTAATACCAGGTCATGGTGGCTTGTTAGATCGCTTGGATAGCATCATCTATACGGCACCCTTATTCTTTCACTATATCTACTACCTGCATTACTAATAATGAGTAAACTGTTCAAAATCATATTTGTGCTGTTTGTCGTTAAGCCGGTCATTTTAGTGGTGCTTGGTTTAAATATTCGGCATCGGCAAAAATTGCCATTAAAAGGCCCGGCGGTGTTGGCTGCTAATCATAATAGCCATCTTGATACGATGGTGTTAATGAGCCTATTTCCGATATCTAAAGTGCATCGTGTTAGACCAGTAGCTGCAGCTGATTATTTTTTAAAGAATAAGTACCTTGCGTGGTTTTCGTTAAACTGCATCGGAATTATCCCGCTTGAGCGAGGTGGCACAGGAGATCGAGAGACGATGTTCAAAGCCTGTCATGAGGCGCTAGATAACGATGAGATACTTATTATTTTCCCCGAGGGTAGCCGCGGAGACCCAGATAAAATAAGTAGTATTAAAAAAGGCCTTTTTCACTTAGTAAAAGACAGGCCTGAGACGAACATCGTGCCTGTGGTAATGCACGGCTTAGGTAAGGCGCTACCCAAAAATGAAGCGGTGTTTGTGCCCTTTAACTGCGATGTTGTGGTGGGTGACCCTATCAAAATAACTGAAGATTCAAACGAGTTTGTGCAAGCCATTGCAACAACGTTTGATCAACTACTCACACAGTGCTTAACGCGTCACGCGCTAGATTAGGCTAGTACTGTCTCAGTATCAATCTGCTCAAATATATTGACGGCCTCGTTATTCGATTCGCACGCCTGTATTCGCATCAAAGAAATGCGCCAAGCCTTGCTTAACTCCAAAACCAATTGTTGAACCTTTGGCCACGGTAGGTGGTTTTTCAGTCTTAGCGATAAATTCGACTTTTGATGGCGTGAGTAAGTGAACCAAAGAATATTCACCCAAGTTTTCAACTAGCTCTAGTGTACCTTCCACAACCGCATTGGATGCATCTGCCAACGTGAAATGCTCAGGTCGAATGCCCACCTGCATAGTCGCAGCGATGTCTCGGCCAAGCGTTGTTTTGCCAGTGGCGGTTAGATCGCCGCTGGCGAAAAAATTCATCTTTGGGCTGCCGATAAACTGAGCAACAAAGGCGTTGTCTGGACGATCATAAAGATCGATCGGACTTCCAACCTGCTCAATGCGACCGTCGCGCAGTACCACGATTTTATCGGCAAGCGTCATTGCTTCCACCTGATCGTGAGTAACGTAAATCATTGTGGTTTCAAGGCGTTCGTGCAAGCGAGCGATTTCCAAACGCGTTTGAACACGTAGGGCGGCATCCAAGTTTGAAAGTGGCTCGTCGAATAGAAACACTTCAGGATCACGAACGATGGCTCGGCCAATCGCTACACGCTGGCGTTGGCCACCGGATAGGTTACGCGGGCTACGGTCAAGGTAATCAGTTATTTGAAGTATCTCGGCTGCGGCTTTTACGCGCTTGTCAATTTCTGCAGGATCGGTTTTAGCTTGCTTAAGCCCGAACGCCATGTTTTTGTAAACGGTCATGTGTGGATAGAGCGCGTAGCTTTGAAACACCATCGCCACACCACGCTTAGATGCAGCAACATCGTTTACTTGTACGTCTCCAATGGCCACCGTGCCATCCGAGATTTCTTCTAAACCGGCAATCATTCGTAGCAGGGTAGACTTGCCGCAACCGGACGGACCTACGAATACTACAAATTCACCATCTACAATATCAAGGTCGACGCCGTGCATAACCTGGACATCGCCATAGCTTTTGCGAACATTACGTAGCGTTAGATTGGCCATTTTGACTCCATCTCTTTAATTTCTTGCCGCAAAGTGTCGGCGAATTCTGGGTAAGTGTCGGGCAGATTGCCCCACAGTTGTTTGTTTGTTACGAAGGCATCCGTTCCTAACATTGCCTGCAGATCATTCCAGCTCGGCTCGTTATATTCAAAACCGATCTTGCCCGCATCAACGTGTAACGCGAACACATACCAACTGGCGATACTACGAATCGAGTGGATCGGCATAATTCCTTGTTTCAAACAGCCCTCAAGGGTGGGGCGAATGAAAATCGGAAACTTAACCATGCCATCTGCACAAATGCGGGCAACGGTATCGCCAATAGCGGCATTACTAAAACGTTGGACAATTTTTTCTAGATAGTCGGTTTTGGAAAAAGGAAGCTCTAGCGTGATTGCTGGAAGTACTTCTTTGGTTTCAAAATTCTGGAAATGCTCTAGTAGATGCGGGACTTGCATCGCAGCGTCAAATGTTTCAACCCCTTCAAGTGCTGCTAGATAGCATAGCGCTGTGTGGCCGCCATTGAGTACTCTGATTTTTGTTTCTTCGTACGGGTCTACATCGGCAGTCACCGTCACGCCCACTTTGGCAAGGTCGGGCATATCTGCTGCGGCGGTTGATTGCAGCACCCATTGGATAAAATCTTCCGCCATTACAGGGGAGGTTATGGGGCTATCAACAAGCGTTGTGAGTTCATCACTGAGCTCTGTCGGGCTGCGCGGTGTTATTCGATCTACCATCGAGCAAGGAAAGGCGACGTTGGTTTCAACCCAAGCCGCGAGTTCTAATTCTTTGCAGGCGCGAAGGTATGAAGTGAAGTTGTTAGCCAGCATTTTGCCATTCTGCCGGATGTTATCGCAGCAAGCTATTGTCAAAGGCGCACCGCTTGAGGCTACACGTTGGCTAATGGCCGAGCGCAAATAAGCATAGACGCTTTCTGAAATCTCTCCTGACACCTCGGCTCTTATCGTGGCATCGGCAAGATTTAAGTTGCCATTTGGATCGGTGTAATAACCACTCTCAGTAACCGTAATGGTAACGAGATGTACTGAAGGTAGAGAGAGCAGGGCTTCGCTATCGGCTCGCGCAAGACTCCAGTCAGAGAACCTTACGTGGCTGCGTACCCGACGTAGGCTCGATTCACCATCGGCAGAATATGACTTTAAAAAATACCCATCGTGACTATTGGTATCTTTTTCCACCGCTTTAAAATGTGACGCTTCGGATGCGCGTAAGTTGACTGCCGCGATGCCCCAACGCAGATCACCAGTGGCTTCCATGTAGTCGTCTAGATAAACAGCTTGATGCGAACGATGAAATGCACCAAAGCCTAAATGAACAACGCCTACTTGGCACGTTGATCTATCGTATTTGCTTGCACTAATCCCTTCGGGTGTAACACTGTTCATGACGAATTCTCGTGATTTGGAACAAGATCCTTACGAGCAGTTTCACGATACTCAGATGGTGTCATACCCCTAACTTTAAGGAAGTGTCGGTTAAAGTTGGCTAGGTTTTTAAACCCTGACTCTTGTGCAATTGATGTTATTTGATCATCGGATGCGTAGAGCATGCCGCAGGCGTGGCCAATACGAATACGGTTTAAAAATTCGATGAAGCTGTGCCCAGTAACCGAGTGGAAGTTTCGGCTAAATGTTATCTCAGTCATGTTAGCTAAGTCAGCTGCTTGTGCAACTGAAAGCGGGTCGAAGTAATTCTTGGTGATATGATCCACCACCTGCGCGATGCGAGCTTGTTTGCTGCCACCTTCAGGTTGAATCAATTTCGAGATTGACAGGGTTTTCTTTTCGGCGTGTTCGTTTAAGCGAACTAAAAAACGCACAAAAGCAAGAATGCGCTCTGCGCCTTTGTTATCGCGAATGGATTCCATGTGGCCGCGTGCAAAGGTGGCATTAAAGCCTTCAAACAAAATACCCGATTGCGCAAGTTGGAGAAGCTCTAACACTTGCGAAAATTCAGGAAACCCATCAGCGAGTTTCTCGACACTTTCGTGGCTAAACTGAATTAGCATGTCACGCACAGCAACGGGTTCCGTCCACACACTATCGGTAATCCAGTTGTGTGGCAGATTTGGCCCAGTCATAAATAAGTCACCGGCTTTAAAGTCACCGATGTAGTCGCCCACAAAGGCTTTGCCACGCGTTTCAACGATCAGGTGTAGTTCGTACTCTTCGTGAGCGTGCCAACGACACAGCTCTGAAGGTGTTCCGTGTTGAAGATAGCGAATAGAACGTGTGCTTCGATCAACCTGTTCAATTTCGGGTTCAATGATCGACATGGTTAGTTGAGCGCACTCATTTTACCGCACCGAAAGTCAAACCGCGCACAAGCTGCTTTTGGCAAAACCAACCTAAGACGATAATAGGTCCAACTGCTGCTGTGGATACTGCTGAAAGCCTGCCAAAAAACAATCCTTCTGGCGCACGGTTACCCTCAATCAACTTAGACAGCGTTGCCGCTTCCGTAGTGGTAAGACGAACCGTCCAATAGGCCTCGTTCCAGCAAAAAATGAACGTCAACAGTGCCGTAGACGCAACCCCTCCCCAGGCTAGTGGGATGAGGATGTCTTTGATTTCACCCCAGGTGGTCACGCCATCCATCTTGCCCGCTTCAATGATTTCTTTTGGAATCTCTTTAAAGTAGGTAAATAGCATCCATATCACGATCGGTAGATTGATAAGACACAGCACGATGATGATTAGAAAATGCGTATCGAAGACACCAAGAAAATTCTTGGTTAAAAAAGTCATGGGGTAGAGCACCGCCGCAGCCGGTAACATTTTTGTAGACAACATCCACATCAGGATATCTTTGGTATGGCGGCTAGGGTCAAAGGCCATGGCATAGGCCGCTGGTATACCCACCACTAAGGCAAGCAGGGTCGCAAATGTCGATGTGATGACCGAATTAATGGCAAAGCGCCAGTAGTCGTAGTTTTCAGTCATGTTGAGATAGTTTTCAAGTGTCGGCGTGAACTTAAACAAAAATTCAGGCTTAACCGCATCAGCGTCAGTTTTGAAGCTGGTAAAGATCATCCAAAAAATAGGAAAGAAAAAGATCAGTGCAATGACCCACGCCAAGACGGTCCAAAAAGCACTTCCAAACTTTGTTGATTGAGTAATAGTGGCCATATCGTTGCCTTAATCCATCATGTTCTTGCCAACCATGCGCAGCAGAAATAACGCTACGATGTTGGCAACTATTACGGCAAAGATTCCAGCGGCACTAGCTGCGCCGATATTGTTGGAAGAGAATTCGCCGATAAGGTAGGGCAGGTTTTTGTTTCCGTTGCCTCGGCTCACGATTTCGATTTCGGCGTAGAGCGAGAGATGAAAAATCGATTGGATCATCACCACGATAGCAATTGGACGGCCCAAGTGCGGAACCGTCAGATTTCGGAATCGAGACCAGGCGTTCGCACCATCAAGAATCGCTGCCTCTTTTTGGCTTTCATCTTCTGACTGCAGTGAGGTCATGAAAATCAATACAGCAAATGGCGTCCACTGCCACGTCACCATGATGATGACCGCATAGGCCGAGGTTTGTGTAGCACGAAACGACATAGGCACTATGTCAGGCCACATGGCGAAAAACGAACCAATTACGGGGAAGTCTTTCAGGCCAGCAATAATGTTATTTAATCCATCTACTGCGATACCGTTAAGGCCGAGTACTGGGTCAAGGATCATGTTGATCCAAAGCACAGCATTAACAGCAGGCATAACGAAGAAGGGAGAAATAAGCAGGACGCGCACAATGCCGCGGCCTGGGAAAGATCGGTTAACTAGCATGGCAAGTGCCAAGCCTAATACTACGGTTAATACGAGAATGCTACCTACAATGAACAGGCTATTTTGTACCGCAAACCAAAAATCTTTGGCGTTAAACAAAACGTATTCGTAGTTGCCAAACCCACGCCAATTGCTTAAAGCAGGCGTTGTCCATTCTGGTCTACGTGTGCTGTTTAGAACGTACCGTATAAACGAGAAGTACAGCGTCATGCTCAGTGGAACGAGCATCCATAGCAGCAGCATAATAACGGCTGGTGTTTGGAGTAAGCGGGGGAGTGATCGTTTGGACATGCTCTTTAAACCCTACAAAGTGTTGTCAACGCTAGCTTAAAGGTACGTTCTGAAAAGAGATTGCTAATGATGAGTTAAAAAAAGGCCCGGCAGGATATGCCGAGCCTTCTAGTTTTACTACTAAAAAGCTTACTACTTAGAAGTAGCCAGCTTCCTGCATGATTGCAGTAGCAGCTTTTTGAGCAGCAGCTAGTGCATCATCAACTGATTTCGCACCAGAAAGAGCCGCAGCCATTTCTTGTGCAACCGCGCCGCCCACTTCTGGGAATTCCGGAATCGCAGCAAATTGAACACCAACGTATGGCTTCAGATCTGTAGCTTCAGGAGCAGCTGATTCAATCGCAGCCATTTCCGCAGCAGCAAAACCTGCAGCAGCTTGGAATTCTGGGATTGCGTAAGTTGAAGTACGTGTACCAGTTGGAACTGAACCCCAACCGAAGTCTGGGTGGTTACCTACCGCTTTGATGTACTCTTTTGAAGTAGCCCACTCAATGAAGTTCATAGAAGCTTTAGAGTTTGGAGAGCCAGCAGGTACTGCCATTGCCCAAGCCCAAAGCCAGTTAGCACCAACAGGGTTTCCAGCGTTAGGAGACTGAGCGTATGCAACGCCGTCAACTTCTAGGAAAGAGGCAGCGATTGTAGCGTCGATCCACATGCCACATTTGCCTTCGTTGTAAAGTGCAAGAATTTCGTTGAAAGAGTTGCCTTCAGATCCTGGAGGACCGTAGTTGCCTAGAAGATCAACATAGAAGTTGATAGCCGCTTTCCACTCATCAGAATCAAGAGCTGGCTTCATGTCTTTGTCGAACCAAGCGCCGCCAAAAGAATTCACCATAGTAGTGATGAACGCCATGTTGTCGCCCCAACCCGGCTTACCACGCAAGCACGCGCCGTAAACGCCATCTTCAGGCTTGTGCATCGCAGCTGCAGCAGCTTTGATGTTGTCCCAAGAATCGTTATCAGCAACAGTTACACCAGCAGCATCAGTTAAGTCTTTACGGTACATAACCATTGAAGACTCACCGTAGAATGGTGCAGCATAAAGAGTACCTTCGTGAGAAAGACCGTTACGCATTGCAGGTAGCATGTCGTCAACGTCGTAAGCTTCACCAAATTCTAGTGGCTCGATCCAGCCTGCAGCACCCCAAATTGGTGCTTCTTGCATACCGATATTGATGATGTCGTATTGACCACCGCCAGTAGCTGTGTCAGATGTTACTTGCTCACGTAGCACGCCTTCTTCTAGCGAAACCCAGTTAAGTTTCACGCCAGTTTCAGCTGTATAAGCTTCAGCAACTTTCTGCATGTTGATCATATGACCGTTATTCACGATCGCGATTGTTAGCTCGTCCGCTGCAGATGCAGTAGTCGCAGTAGCGACACCGATTGCAAGGGCTAAAGCTGATTTAAGACCTAATTTCATACTTTCTCCAAGAAACCAAAAAGTGGTTGTTTGTGGTCCGATCAATTAAGAACGAGTTGAAAACTGCGGGCAAATACGATTCTAACAAAAGTACGTATCTTTTTATCAAAACTAACTGTTCAATCTTGTATTATCGTGCGTAAAATGCACAGTAGGTGATTATAAGCCATATAACGTTGCAACACGGCACAAATCATTCGGAACGCTGTAATTTTTTTACTCTATTTTTCTGTGACTTATGTAGCAAACTCTCGTCTCAGACTTAAGCAACAAAAGTGATGAAATCATATGACAAGGCTTGACGGTAAACGAGCACTAATAACAGGAGCGGCGCGCGGTATTGGTCGCGCGTTTGCACAACGCTATGTAGATGAAGGGGCGCAGGTCATCATCGCCGACATTGATCTGTCTCGCGCGCAGGCTACGGCCAGTGAGATTGGCCCTGATGCCAGTGCCATAGAAATGGATGTCAGCGATCAAGCAAGTATCGAGGCAGCCGTTACTCAGGCCCTAAGCATTCTTGGTGGCATCGATATTCTAGTTAACAATGCTGCCGTGTTTACAGCTGACCCTATCGTTGATATTACGCGCAAAGATTATTCGCAGATTTTTGATATTAATGTAGCCGGGACACTGTTTACAATGCAGGCTGTCGCTCGAGTAATGATCGAGCAAAAGCAGGGCGGCAAAATCATCAACATGGCAAGCCAAGCCGGTAGGCGTGGTGAAGCCCTCGTCGCTGTTTACTGTGCAACAAAAGCCGCCGTAATCAGCTTGACGCAGTCAGCTGGGCTGAATCTAATTGAGCATGGTATCAACGTTAATGCGATTGCCCCAGGTGTTGTTGATGGTGAGCATTGGGAGGGCGTGGATGCTCAATTTGCTCGTCTGGAAGGCAAGGCGCAGGGAGAGAAGAAGCGCGAGGTTGATGCAGGTGTTCCAGCTGGCCGTATGGCTACCCCAGAAGATTTAACCGGTATGGCTGTATTTCTGGCAAGTAGCGAATCGGATTATATCGTTGCCCAATGCTATAACGTGGATGGAGGCCAGTGGATGAGCTGACGCTTGTCATCGCGCAACGGCCTGCCATCTCGGGCTGCCGCCTACGCGCAGGCTTGTTATTTCCAAAGGGGGGGCACTCCCGCGTAGGCGGGAATCTAGCGTTCCGGAAGGCGGCTTAAAGCCCTTCGAGCACTTCCTGCAATTGGCGTCGTGCGCCACCCACCCAGTTGTCACGCTCAATGCGCCCGGGGAATATTTGTAGCGCTTCAGCAATCTTGTCGATATCGTGCTGCTTGAGTTCAGCCAATTGCGAGTAGCTGGTGATGCCTAGTTTATTTAATGTCTTCTCAGTGACCGGGCCAATGCCGAAGATTTGTTTTAAATCATCGTGTTGAGCCGCTGGCGTAAAGATTTGTTCAAGCTCACCATCTTCATTGCTGATGTCGTCGCCATCGTCGTTAGCGTCGCTGAGGGCAAGCTCATCGCTAGCGTCTTCATCAGCGATAGCAGCGACGTTTATATCGTCATCACTTGAGCTGACTGCGCTGCTGTCGTCATCGTCGAGTTGCGCATCAAAATCGAATGAGGCATTTTTTGAACCGCTATCGTCCTGCCCATGTTTTTTTAAGTTGGCGTCGTTTGATTTGACGTCGTCTGATGCACGGTTGTTGGCATCGTCGCTGGAATCATCATTGTTTGATGCGGCGGCGATACTTGCTCCACCTAATAAGCCTGTAGTGGCGGCAACGGCTGCCGCGACACTTTCACCGGCCGCGGCGCTCGAGCCACGACGACGATCGCTATTGATTTCTGCTTGGATCTTGTCGAGCACTTGCTCGCGTTGCGTAATGTCTTTCAAACGATGCATTAATGCTGCATTTTCGTCCGCTAACTCTTTAATGCGCGCTTCGTGCTTTTGCATCATTTGCTTAACTAGCAACTGACTTTTTTCAAGGTTCTGTTTTAGCAAAGGCACTTGCTTGGCTTCTGCAGCCAGCACATCCATCTCTGTACGATTACGTTGTTTAAGCTCGTTAAAATCATCTTTCATCATTGCGATGTCGGATTCAGCTTGTGTTGATTGCACCTGTTGCCTGTGGATGGTTTCCATCAACTGTTTCGAGGTTTTGCTTGCACGTGAACGCTGAATTATCCAAGCGATTGCACCGCCGACGATACCCGCCAGCACAAGGCTTGCGAACATTTGAGTTAGCAGATAAACCACGGCTTACTCCTGTGCTTAGTTGTTGTTGAAGTTTCTGTGTAGGGCGCTGTCATGTTAATCAATGAAGTTAATTTCGATGCGGCGATTCCGGGCGCGTCCTGCTGCGGCTTCGTTACTGGCGATAGGGCGGGTGGCACCATAACCTTGCGCAATTACCTGATCTCTTCCCACGCTGCGCTGCAGAAGATAATTTGCTACCGCTTGCGCTCGCTGCTTGCTGATACGCAAATTCACTTCAGGCCGGCCTGTGTTATCAGTGTGCCCAGCAACACGAATTCTGTACTGCGGATACGCACGTAGCAACTGTACGAGCTGCGCTAATGAGGTTTTGCTCTGCTCTGTTAGTGATACGCTGCCGGGTTCGAAGGCGACTTGTGATGTGTCAACAGCACTAAGGGCTGTAAGGAAATCTTGTTGAGCCTGGCGTTTAATCGCTTCGGGATCAATGCTAGACATATTGTCTTCAACGATACGAACACCATCAATATTGTTCAGTGTTTGGACAAGTGCGTCCCGGTCAATCGTTTGACTCACTGTGCCACTTAAGATCAGGTCGCGACCATCAACAGACACCAACGCCCCTTCTATATTCGCTCCGCTGATAATGGATTGTGCTTTATTAAAGAGTGAGTGCGGTATTTTTTCAGAAAGCGGAATAACATTGATCAGTAATAGTACAGCGGCAATCGTGCCGATGACCCATGGCCAAATACCAGGTTGATCCTGTTCGGGAAGTTCTAACTGAAGAGCGTGATCTTGCATGCCGCGAATCATACCACTGTGGTAAAAAGTTCCATAGTCGTAAGATGAAAATTTACAGCCTGTTTATGCTCACTGTTTAAGAACTGTACGAAGCTTGAACAGCGTTTAAAAAAAGCTGCCGTGGCTATGCGATATGACTAAGCGTTGCGGCGTTGGTCTAGCCATTCTTTTGCACCGGATTTCCAGTTGGCACGGGCGGCGACAGATTGAGGTTCGGTTATGGGGACAGGCAGTCCGATCAATTCTCGATCACTGATGTTTGCCAACTGCTCGATGTGGTGTATGCCAGCGGCGTTTAGCGTGCGTTCTAGTTCCGCGGTGATACCTGCGATGGATTGCAGACTGTCGGCACTAAACAGTTGCCCTTCATTACTGGAACTCATTTTGCTAAAGCGCATGAGATCCCGATTCGATACACGCGCGGCTGAATCAGTTGATTGTTCCGGCGGATGTTGATCGACCACGCTCACTTTTACCGATTCACCTTGGCCGTAGGATTTAGGCTCGGGCGCTTCGATAGTTTGAGTGTAAAGCGCTTCTAGCTTTTTCATTCGTTCAGTGGCGGTGGTGGCAACGTTGGCTGCGCGTTTCGCTTGTTGTCTAGCTTCAGCGGCGGCGACTTGCAATTGTGCGGTTTGCATAAAGTGCTTGCGTTCTTGGCCTTGAATAACGCGATCGAAGTTTTCTGTCAAAACACTGGCGTCGGCAAGTTTTTGCATCGTCAGTTTTAACACGCGATCCTTACGCTCAAACTGATCACGCATTTTTTCAAGTTGGGATAGGTCGGATTTAACATCCAACATTTGCAAACTTTGCTGGTTGAGTTCGTTTTGCAGTCGACGACGTTGTTTGCGAGCGCGTTTGCTGCCCACTAGATAGCCGATAGCCGCGCCGATACTCACTGCGAGCAGCATTGCAAATAACGCTATAGGGGGCAATGTGCTCATAATTTTAAATGGTAAGCGGTTGATCCATGGGTTGTGCATGACATCATACAAAATCCAAAGGCCTTGTGTGCTAAGTGGCGATGATAAAATTGAAGTTAGTCACACTCTATCCCAACTCACTAATGGTTTCGGTCTCACTTTATTGGCAGCATGTACAAATAGCGGGCTTTAAGAGCATGATAATTTACAATATGTTAGCGTTCTTTTCCAGAAAAAATCCTTTCAACCACGCTTAAATAATAGTATCGGAGCCCAGTGGATAATAACGAATTACTCAGGCGATTGCGCTACTCCTTGCAAGTCGATGATCATGTTGCCGTGCGTATTTTTAAACAAGGCGGGCTCGACACTACGCTTGAGCAAGTGGGTACGTGGCGTTTAAAAGACGAAGAGCCTGGCTTTACTGGCTGCCCTAACGAAGCAATCTCAGCATTCCTCGCTGGCTACATTGTAGAGAAGCGTGGTGTACAAGAAGGTAAGCCAGTGCCGAAGCCCTCTACAAGGCATATCGAAAACAATACGGTATTAAAACTAATGAAGATTGCACTGACGATGCGCAGTGAAGATCTCCAAGCACATATGGAGGCAGGCGGTGCCTCATTAAGTGTGAGCGAAGTTAACGCCTTATTGCGTAAACCCGATAGCCGAAACTATCGGCAATGTGGTGATCAAGTGCTGCGTCAGTTTCTAAATGGTGTGGGGCAGAGTCAGCGCGATAGCCAATAGCTCTAGTTAAAACATCGGCGGACAACACCTAGTGATTAACTGGATAACGCTTACTTTGTTTGCGGCCTTGATGCAATCGGTCAGAACGGCTGGGCAAAAAGAACTGGCCACCAAGGTGAGTCCTGTCGCGGCCACGCATGTGCGTTACTTATTTGGTTTGCCGTTTGCGCTGATGTATTTTTATTTTGTACTCCAAGTTCACGCGGATGAGCAATGGCAACTAGGCGCGCGTTTTTATATCTATGCTACTGCCGCAGCGGTTGCCCAAATTCTTGCAACCGCGTGTTTAGTGAGTGTATTGACGAAGCGCAACTTTGCTGTGGGTACTGCCCTTTCTAAAACCGAAGCACTTATCACAGCTGTGCTTGCGGCGATACTTTTTGCTGAATACCTCAGTTGGATAGCGTGGCTTACCGTTGTAGTTGGCATCGTTGGGGTGTTGATGCTTAATAGAAACTTGGTGTTTAGCGATTTATTTAGAGGTGGGCTGTCAATAGGTAGTGCAACCTATATCGGAATTGCCTCAGGTGTGTTCTTCTCTTTTACATCGCTGTTTTTACGTCAAGCGAGTTTGAGCTTAAACGTATCGCCAATCCTAGCAGCGTCGATCACACTGGCTTTTATGGTGAGCTTGCAAACCCTGATAAGTGGTGTGTGGGTGTGGATAGAGGATAGGCAGCAATTTAAAACCTTAGCCAGAACAAAGGGTTTGTGTACGTTCGTTGGTATCACTAGTGTGCTGGGCTCAATAGGGTGGTTTACTGCGATGACTATGCAGTATCCAGCATTAGTTAAGGCGCTGGGGCAGATCGAATTTATATTCGCACTAATCCTTAGCGGCCAAGTATTTAAAGAGAAAAACACTCGGCGTGAACTGGTAGGCATGTTTTGCATTGTTGCCAGCGTCGTAATTTTGATGCTATCGAGGCTCTTTTAAGTTCGATAGCACTTCCATAGCGCCAGTGTAATTTGCTAAAGTGTTTAGCACGTGGTTAGTGTGGCGGGTAAGATCTCGCGTCTGACTACCCTAATAATTAACGGAGGATTCCATGAAGTCCATTACATTTCTATCGTCTGTAGCAGCTGGCTTATTGCTTGCCGGTGGTGCTGCGGCACAGCAACAGTTTATTTCTATCGGCACCGGTGGTGTAACCGGTGTTTACTACCCAACTGGTGGTGCAATTTGCCGCTTAGTGAACAAAGGCCGTAAAGATCACGGCATTCGTTGCTCGGCAGAATCCACTGGTGGTTCTATCTACAACATCAACACCGTTCGCGCAGGCGAGCTAGAATTTGGTGTTGCACAATCTGATTGGCAGCATCACGCCTATAACGGTTCTTCTAAATTTGAAGATCAAGGCAAATTCGAAGATCTACGTGCCGTGTTCTCTGTTCACGCTGAGCCTCTAACGTTGTTGGCGCGCGGCGACAACGATGTTAAGGATTTCCCTAGCTTAAAAGGCACTCGCTTTAACGTTGGTAATGTCGGTTCTGGCCAACGCGCCACTACTCAGGTAGTAATGGACGCTTACGGCATGAGTGAAAGCGATCTAGCTGTAGCGGCAGAACTTAAAGGTTCAGAGATGGCTCAAGCATTATGTGATAACAAGATTGATGCAATGTCGTATGTTGTTGGTCACCCAGCAGCAGCAATCACAGAAGCTACTAACACCTGCGATGTAAGGTTCATCAACTTAAATGGCCCTGAAATCGAGAAGCTAATTGCTGACAACCCTTTCTACCGCTCAGCCACTATCCCAGCTGGCATGTATAAAGGCCAGGATGAAGAGGTCACTACGTTCGGTGTTGGCGCGACATTCGTAAGCTCAGCTGCAGTGCCTGAAGAAGTCGTTTATGTTGTGGTTAAAGCGGTATTTGATAACTTCGATGATTTCAAAAAGCTACACCCAGCATTTGCAAACTTAAAGGAAGAAGAGATGATCGCTGACGGTCTATCAGCTCCTTTGCACCCAGGTGCAGTTAAGTACTACACAGAACGAGGCTGGATGTAATCCAACTTAGTTTGTTCAGCGTTTTACATGTTGCTATAAAAAAGTAAAAAATCGGGCCGCTTAAATGCGGCCCGGTCGTTTCCAGCTTCAAAAAACTTCTAGTGCACTAGTGCCCTTTGGGGCGGGAGCATCACATGGCTACAACACAAAGTGAACAGGGCGTGCAATCGCCAGATCTTGAACAGTTTGCTGCAATTGATACTGGCGGGCGGTCACCGATTGGCAAGGTCGGTATTTTTGTTGCGGTGCTCGCATTTACGTGGAGCGTGTTTCAGCTGTATGTCTCCTCGGTATTACCCTTTTGGTTGTCAACCAAAACCGGTATGAACATGGTGTTCAATGGTACTGAGGTGCGCTTTATCCATTTGGCCTTTGCCATTGCACTAGCGTGCATGTCATACCCCTTATTGAAAAACAGCCCACGTGATCGAGTCCCGGCATACGATTGGATTCTTGCCATTATCGGTGCGTCGTGTTGCTTATATCTTATTTGGTATAAAAACGATATTGCCACTCGTGCTGGGTTACCCACCACCGCCGATATGGCTGTCTCGGCAATTGGTTTAATCACATTGGCTATCGCGGTGTATCGTTCCTTGGGTTTACCCATGCTGATTGTGGCCAGTGTGTTCGTGTTTTATGTGTTTTTTGGTCATGCCTCATTCTTGCCCGACGTGGTGCAATGGAAGGGGGCTTCGTTTGGTAAGGCGATGTGGCATTACTGGATGCAGGGCGAGGGCGTGTTTGGTGTTGCCCTGGGTGTATCCGCTACGATGATCTTTTTGTTTGTGTTGTTTGGCGCCTTACTAGAAAAAGCCGGCGCAGGTAACTATTTTATTCAGCTTGCCTTCGGCACACTTGGCCACTTTCGTGGTGGTCCGGCAAAGGCTGCGGTTGTAGCCTCGGCACTAAGTGGAATCTACTCGGGTTCGTCGATCGCTAATGTTGTCACCACCGGCACGTTTACTATCCCGCTAATGAAGCGCACTGGCTTCTCCGCTGAGAAGGCAGGTGCGGTTGAGGTGGCATCTTCAACCAATGGGCAGCTTACGCCGCCGGTTATGGGTGCTGCGGCATTCTTGATTTCAGAATTCACCGGTATTAGTTACCCAGAAGTGATCAAGCATGCCTTGTTGCCTGCATTGATTTCTTATATTGCCTTGGTGTATATCGTTCACCTTGAAGCGCTTAAGCTCAACCTTAAAGGAATGGAAAAGCCACCTTCGCATGTGACTGCGATGCAAAAAATCATTGGCTTCCTATTTGGTTTTATCGCATTTGCTGCATTAGGTGCCATGGTGTACTACGGCCTAGGCTGGATTAAAACCGCATTCCCCGGCATGACGCTCTACGGTGCCATTGCGATTTTCTTAATCGCCTATGTGATATTGGTTGCCGTTGCTGCACGTCGTGATGATCTAGAACTTGATGATCCAAACTCTGCGCTTACTGTATTGCCTAAACCTGGCGAGGTTGCACTAACGGGCCTTCACTACTTACTGCCTATCATCATTTTACTGTGGTGCATATTGATAGAGCGCTTGTCGCCGTCGCTATCAGCATTTTGGGCGTGTATGGCGATGATCTTTATTGTTGTTACGCAGCATATGTTCAAAACCTTGTTTCGATTAGGTAGTGCTAACAACCTATCATTTGGTAGTGCCTTGGTTAGAGGCCTGCAAGATTTTGTTGACGGCATGATCAACGGCGCAAAAAGCATGGTGCCAATTGGTGTTGCCACGGGCGTGGCGGGCATCATTATCGGTACGGTGTCGCTCACGGGTGCTCACCAAATTGTGGGTGAACTGGTTGAGTGGCTCTCCGGCGGTAACCTAATCGTTATGTTAATGCTGGTAGCGGTGATGAGCTTGATACTGGGTATGGGCTTGCCAACTACGGCTAATTACATTGTTGTGTCTTCACTAATGGCGCCGGTTATCGTATCGGTGGGTGCACAACAAGGGTTGGTTGTGCCATTAGTGGCTGTGCATATGTTTGTGTTTTATTTTGGCATACTGGCAGACGACACACCGCCTGTGGGCTTAGCTGCATTTGCAGCCTCCGCCATCTCGGGTGGCGACCCAATCAAAACCGGTTTGCAAGGTTTTGCATATGATATTCGTACCGCATTGCTACCGTTTTTGTTTATCTTTAATACCGAACTGCTGTTAATTGATGTCGGGCTTGCCAAGGGCATACTGATATTTATTATTGGCGTGATTGCGATGATGCTATTCGCTGCAGCCACCCAAGGCTACTTCTTTGCTAAAAGCCGAATATGGGAATCCTTGTTTCTGCTGGTCATCGCGTTTTCACTTTTCCGCCCTGGCTTTTGGTTGGATAAGGTGCAAGAGCCTTATAACAAAGTTGAATCGGCTGAAATACTCTCTGCTGTGGCGGCTCACCCTGAGGGTGAACCTATGCGCTTGTTAGTCACTGGCCCCGATTTTGACGACCCAGATAAAATGGCGCAGATCACCTTGTTAGCCAATCTAGGTGCAGAAGGTGATGCCGTGGCAAAGCTTGAATCAGCAGGCTTGCCCACTATTGAAGCTGAGGGCATTGTTCAATTAGATGAGCCATTTAACGGCACACCGTTCTTCACCACCATGCAGATGTTTGACTTCTATGGGGATTCGCCAGTGGTGATACAAGAGCTGCAATTGCCTGCATCGCGTCTGCCGAAGGAAATTTTCTATATACCTGCTTTATTGTTGCTAGGATTGGTAGTGTGGCTGCAGCGTAGAAGACAAACTCAGCCTGCATTTTTTGGAAATTGGTAGGCTGATTTAACTAAGTGAAAGTAAGATTGTGGAAATAGATGACAACTGCGTCGTGGCGATGCATTACAAACTCAATAATGGGTTTGGTGAGCTAATTGATTCATCGCAGGGCGGGTTGGCGTTGGTGTACATGCATAACACCAACGCCATATTGCCCAGCCTTGAGCGAGAGCTTACCGGCAAGCAAGCGTCCGATGTTTTCGATCTTGTTATCTATCCAGAAGATGGCTATGGCTATGCAGACGAAAACCTAATCCAGGAAATGCCACGCGCCATGTTTGCCGATCTTGGCGAACTCAGCATTGGGATGCGCATTAATATCAAAGGCAAAGACGACACCTCGCAATTGGTCACGATTACACAAATGGATAATGAAAACGTCGTGGTGGATGGCAATCATCCCTTAGCCGGGCAAGTGCTGCATTTTGAAGTGGGCATTGTGAGCGTGCGCGAACCAACCCCAGAAGAGTTGGCTCAGGGGTATGCTACGGGTAGTAATGCAAATGGCAACACGGAGCCAGCAGGCAAAGCGTAGTGTTTTTTAGGACGCCTTGCGTAACGCTGTGCTGCTTTGCGGCAAGTCCAGCTCTTCAATCAAGTCAGTCAATGCGCTTGGCTTTGCTAGGCCAAAACCTTGAGCATAGTCAACACCCATAGCGCGTAACTGCTCCAGTGTTGCTTCGTCTTCAACAAACTCTGCGATAGTTTCAGCACCCACCGTATGGCCGATCTCATTAATCGCCTTTACCATCTCGCGATCAACTGTATCGATCGCCATGTTCTTCACCAATGAACCATCAATTTTTAGATAATCGATTGGCAAGCTTTTAAGGTAGGCAAAGGTTGAGAAGCCTGAACCAAAGTCATCCAGTGCAAACTTACTGCCCAATGCACCAACCTTGTCGATAAATACATTGGCTTTATCTAAGTTGTCCACCGCTGCTGTTTCAGTAATTTCGAAGGCGATATTGCGGGCATCAACCTCACCGCCATCGAGCTCACCCATGACGTACTCCAAGAACTCATCATCGATAAACGACAAACCAGATAAGTTGACCAATAAGTGGGGGAGTTCGTAGTCATCCTGGTTGGCTTTTATCCATTCCAATACGTGTGACACAACCCAACGATCGATTTCAGTCATGATGTTGTACTTTTCAGCTATCGGGATAAATTTAGCCGGCGACAGTAGCCTACCTTCTTCATCCTTAATGCGTAGCAGGATTTCGCAATGCGCTACCTGTACATTCTCAACGCCGATGTAATAAACGGGTTGATAAAATAACGTTAGTCGGTTCTCTGCCAACGCAGAGCGAATGCTCTGGATGCTGGCGATGTCGTCACGATAACGCACAACTTCGGCATCGTTCTCTTGTGTCACGTGCACACGGTTACGGCCAGATTTTTTAGCCACATAGCAAGCAGAATCCACATCCGTGAGTATCGATTCGATATCGGTGACATCACCGTAGATAGGCAGCACACCAATACTTAGGCTCACTTGAAACTTTTGATCCTCATACGAGAATACATAATCACTGATCATGTTGCGCAGCTCTTCTGCAAGCCTAACCACATCGTCAAAGGTTTTGCCACTGGCTATAATCGCGAACTCATCGCCACCTAAACGTGCAAACATATCACCTTGGCGTAAACGCTCTTTCAGCATTGTGGTGAGTTCGATCAGTAGCTTATCCCCAGCGTGGTGGCCGCAAGTGTCATTAACAATCTTAAAACGATCAAGATCGATGTATAACAAACCGTATTGTTCAACGCTACGCTGAGCAATGCCAATTACTTGGATTAACTGCTGCTCAAACGAACGTCGATTATATAATCCAGTTAAATCATCATGGCTAGCTTGATGGGCAATCTTACGATTGGCGGCTGTTACGCGTTGTATAACAAAGCCTGCTATCAGTATCGATACTAAAATCGCAGCGACAACTAAGCCTGCCATTAATTTCTGGATACTATGATATGTTTCTTGATTGGCCTCTAGCGCTTCTTCGGACAGAAGCTTTTCAAGTTTTACTAATTGGTCAAGATGGTTGAGCAACACAAGCTCTTGCAAACGAACCTCGGCAAGGCTTGATTTTAGTGCGCTAGGGTTATTCTGCATGCTGTAAATCAAGCTGGCAGTTTTGTTGTAAGCAATGACGCCACGCGCATCGGCTTCTGCAACTTTAACCAGTATTTCCTGCTCGCGTTCGTTGGAGCCAAAGCGGATCAGCTCTCGGCGGCTTTCTTCATAGGTGTTGGTGTAGTCAACCAGCTGATCAAATATCTTTTCGCGTTCGGTAGGGTCTTGAATCTGTAACAAGGATCGCACAGCGCCAGAACGTAAACGGATAACATCGCGCATTTGGTAGGCGCGGCTAGTTTTCTGCTCAGTGTCTTTAATTAAGGCTGACATGTCTGAGTTGACTGATTCCATTGTGGCGATCGCAACGGCGACAACTGTGATCATTAATGCGAGCACAGCAAAAAAACCAACTGTGATGATGGTTTTTGTATTGTCTTCGTTATAGAGGACGTTCATCTTCTTAGAGGCTTCCTTGTCTCATGTTGTAGATATCCATTCGCATTCTTTTCCATTGTATTAATGTACTGGTGCGCCTATCGCCTTGTTTTCGGAACTGTGGTGCCTAACGTGCTCATCCTCCAACTGCTTGCCATAGCAAGATCGCGTTAACCACAGTCTAATTAGCGGCGATTTTGGGTGCGGGTTAACTGTTTATATGGCTTGATCCAGTCCAAACGTGGGGTTTGTTGCTTGTCGGTTCAGTGTTTGAACTTAATTAGCATATAAAACAGTTGCTTACGGCTTTAATCTCGAATGTCAGCAATTGGGATAGGTTTGGTTTTTTGTGAACGAGTTCACATGTGAATGCGGGGTGTCTAGGTTAGCTCAACGATACTGATAAAGTGCGTTTAGGTAGCAAGTTAGATGGCGCTTTAGTGGAAAAGCGGGTGCCCATCGCTGCGGGCATCAAGCGTTCAGGCAAAGATGCCGTGAATATAAAACCGTTCATCGTCTCGTCTGTGCCGGTATACCCAAAAATGGCTACCACCACGGTTGCGCGCAATAAAGTAATCACGGCGCACGTCGGTATCGCCCCACCAACCGTTTTCAATTCGCTCAGTGCTGCTGCTAATTTGTAAGGCTTCGGTTGCTAGGCGAGGTTCGTGTAATAACCATAGCGGCCGAGCAGGCCAGCTCGTGGGTGCTTTGCGCGTTTCAAGTAATGCGGCCATCCAGGCCTTCTCCGGGCGATGATCCTCATGCGGCATCGCGGTATACAAACTTTCCTTGCCAAGGCGTGCCATCAGTTTATCCAACACTTGTTCAACGCTGTCAGCTTGTGCTTGGCTTTTTTGAAATAAATCCTTAGCGGCACGATCCACACTTGATAAGTTACTGGCATGAAGCTTAAGGCGTGTAATGGGCTCGGGTAACTCTGTATTACCAAGGCGCTCAGTGGCCACTTTTAACACATGCGCAATATTCGCGGTGGCATCTAAAAATTGCATCGTGTGTATTGTGGGTGCATGACGATGGTGATATAGGGTGATCACTAATGTTTGCACACCTAAGTCGCGATTCTTTAAGTAACCCCCTAAGGCATTCATCAAACGATTAAGTGGGAAGGCGAGTGATTGTGTGTCGGGTGCTTCAAGTGGTAAGTCAAACGCTTGCGAGAATGTTTCAGGCGCTTCAAATGCTGGACAAGGGTCTGGCAAATCACCATAGAGCTTATAGAGTAGGTCGGTACACTCATGGCCAAAACGCCGCGCCAATGACTGAGCCGGTATCTTGCGCAACTGCTGCAGTGTGGTAATGCCCGATTGCTGCAAGCCACGTAGTGTAAATGCATCCAATGCTAAATGGTGCACGCGTATATTCGCTAAGGCATCTGGTAAGGCCTGCATAGTTTGCACAGGCACACATTGCCCAAGGCGGGCAAACAATGTTGCGGCAGCAGGAGTAGGTGCCACACCGGGTTGCAGTTGTATGCCTTGTTCATCTGCATCGGTGTGTAGTTTGTTGAGTAAGTTAGTTAAGCCGCCGTAGAGTTTAAGGCTGGCTTTAACTTCTATCAATATGGTATCGGGTAAGCGCGGTGTTACCCACGATGAATACTGTAATGCCCATAACGATAACTGCTTAATATGCGTGTGCTGCTCATGCTCAACGTAATCGTTTACTTGTAAGTTAGGTGCAAGGGCATATGCGTTGTTAAGTGCAAGGCCTGCATGCACGCCTCGTTGCTGTGCGCTGTTGTTGCACGCAACAATTTGCTTACGTACGCCTGTGGTGGCCACTATCGCAATCGGGGTGTCGCTGTTATGCGTGGCTAAGTGCCGGTCTATTGGTAACTGCGGAAAATACAAGCAAGCCCAAAGCATCAGTGTGCCTTGGCTAAACGGATAGCGTGGTTAAAGCGGATGCCGGTAATAGATTAGGTATACCCGGCCACTCAGAACCTTGTGACAAATCAAACTCTGATGGGTTAATCAACACATCGCTCGGGTTTTTACCACGTGATTTAAATACCGATAACTGCAGCTGTTGTGGATTGGATTGCATGCCTATTTTCACGTTTGCTTGCCTAGTGGCTTTAATGGCAATGCGAATTGCTGCAGGGGAGTGTTCCTTACAGGCATTGCCTGGCCTAAATACTGTGGCCCAAGCCTGGCCTGTTTCCGCAGCCAGTTGTAAGCGGCGTTGTTTTTGCGCTGTGCTGCGTTCAACCCAGCCAATCACTGCGGCAAACACACCCGCGCGCAATACCTGCTCACAGGCCCATAAGGTATCAGCATCATCTTTACAGTTAATAATGAGTAGGTGATCCAGCTTGATACCCGCATTAGCTAATGCGGGTGCGTAGGGCACATGGGGAGGGTTGACCAATGCAGCCCATTGATCATCAGTGGTGATGCGTTGCAGTGCTGGCAGTAACAAGGTTAGTTCGCCAACACCTTGTTGCACACACATTAGTTCTGTTAAGCAGCCAATACTCCAACCATTGCCGGGTAGGGCATCATCCAGTGCACTAAAGCCTGTGGAAATGGATGCATCGTTATTGTATTGATCGCGCCCTCGCCATAATGCTGATTGAGTTTTCAGCAAGGCATCTAGCGCAGCGTTCATGATTTATAGTGCAGGTGCGCGTTGCGCTAGTGGCCGCGACGCAACACACCTACATATACCCCTTCGATAGAGAACTCCTGCTCGCGCAAGTCAACCCGGATAGGGTCAAAATCCTCGTTTTCAGGATGTAGGGTTACGATGTTGCCGCGTTGTTTGAATCGCTTAACTGTCACTTCATCATCTACACGCGCCACAACAATCTGATTGGTGTGCGCCTCTTGAGTGGCATGCACAGCCAGTAGATCACCATCGAGAATGCCAACATCTTGCATACTCATGCCTTGCACTGTGAGTAAGTAATCCGCATGCGGGTGAAATAGATCCGGACTCATGGTGACGTATTCTTCAATATTCTCATCCGACATGATGGGCTCACCCGCAGCAACACGCCCAACCAACGGCACACCATCCTCAGCGTCTTCGTCCTCAACAATGCGAATACCCCGAGAAGTGCCAGGGATTAGCTCAATTACTCCCTTCTTTTCCAAGGCCTTAAGGTGATCATCTGCCGCAGTAGGCGATTTAAAGCCAAAATACTCACATATATCAGTGCGAGTAGGCGGAAACCCAGTAGTGGCGATATGCGATTGGATCATGCTGAAGATTTCTTTCTGGCGCCGAGTAAGCTGCTGCATATGTAAAAAAATCGGTTTAAGGTATGGCTGATTATATTTACAGTTTACTGTAAATGCAAGCAGTATCTGTCGGAATTATATTGCAGGCATTGGAATGTGAGCGGCATTGGCGCGGGTATGCGATAACTTTTTTGTTGATACA
>CALGND010000040.1 GCA_937958675.1 uncultured Granulosicoccaceae bacterium | reverse complement strand
GCATAAGTCGAAAGTAGGTGACAACTTGTGTGAAAAGGAATTGCCACCGGTAAGAGAGCTTGCGGATGGGCACTCAATTAAGTGCCACTTATCAGATGGCTACCTAAGCACGATGGAGCCAGTGATTAGCTTTGCTGCGAAGCAGAAAACTAGCTAGTGAGCTTTGTAGTCAGGCAAGCTATCAAGAAACTGCTTTCCGGCACCTCGGATCCAAATGCAGCGTTTCTTATACTTGGCTTTGATTGAGTACGACATCGTGAGTATGGGTACGAATAAAATGGAGACAAATGCTAATGATCCATAGGCGGGTTTATTCAGAAACCCTGATGCGATCAAGCAAGTGAGACACGCAGCGGCATATGTTACGATTAGTAGGAACTGCCGTTTTCGCTTTTTTCTGTGTTCTTCGCACAAATGAATTTTAATTTGCTTGAGTTTTTCCCACTCAATCATTTCTGAAAACGTGGCCTCTTTGTTACACATAAAGCATCGGGATGGCACCTTGGTCCAAAAACCGATCACCACATGGCGCCCACTACGACGGATGTAGTTCTTTTCTTCCTCAGTAATATCCGGGGGCGTTAGTTGGAAATCAATTGACGTTGGTTTAGTGTTCTTTATCCTTGTAGAAGCCTTCGCGTAAAAAGTCCATTAGTGCGCGGGTTCGATGGGGTAAATAACGAGCGGCCGGGTAAACAAAGTAGATGCCTTTAGTTTTGTGCTTATAGTTTGGTAATATCTGTACGAGCGTCCCTGATTTTAGTGAAGGTTCCGCCAAAAAATCCGGAACTCTTATAATGCCATGCCCTTGCTCTGCGGCGCCTATTAAAAATCTGCCATCATGAGAATTCATCGAGGATGTTAGAGACACGATAATGTCTTTGCCCTTTGGTGTTGTGAATGTCCACTTGGGCCGTTTCGTTGAACCAAATTGGATAATGCTATGCGACTGAGTGTCCTGTGGTTTTTTTATGGGGGCGGAGTTGGCGATGTACTCGGGGCTTGCACAAAACACGTGGCGAGTTTCGCATAGCTTGCGCGCGATTAAGGTTGAATCCTGCAGATTCGATATCCTGACAACCATATCAAAATGTTCATTGATCACATCGACTAATCTGTCGCTGAATTCAATATTAAGTCGCACCTCTGGGTGTGCTTTGGCAAATTCTAGCAATAATGCGCTTAAGCTAACTTGGCCAAAGTAGAGTGGAACTGATAATCGTATTTCGCCCTTTAGAGCTAGATTTTCATTTCGAACCTGAGACTCGAACTCGTCAAACGCATGAAGAATCCCTAAACCATGATCATAATATTGTCGTCCAGCTTCAGTGAGTGCCCATTGGCGAGTTGTTCTGGTAATGAGTACTGTTTGCATGCGTTCTTCGAGTAGCCTAAGCTTACGACTCATCGCGGATTTTGCGATACCAGCCTGTTCAGCTGCTTTTCCAATGCTCTCCTGTTCAACAATTAGTGCGAATGCTCGCAATTCTTCGATTTGGCCCATGGCGTACTAATATTTAGAATAAAGAGTTCTATTGTCCATATCTGTTCAAATTATTGCAACACTATATGATTTTACTCTCACCACATATTGCGAAATTAGCGTCTGTTTGTGGGATGGTGAAATATACCGAAATCGCCGCATGGCTTAGCGCGGCTTTTGAAATTAATTGGGAGCAAATAATATGAAACCTGTCATTGCGGATAACAAGCCTGCTGCTGTCTCACTTACTAAAGGTGATGAGTATTTTTTCTGCGTTTGCGGGCAATCGAAAACACAACCGTTTTGCGATGGTTCTCACGCAGGTACGGAGTTTGCACCAAAGGCATTTACTGCTGAACAAAATGGTGAAGCTTACCTATGTCAGTGTAAGCACAGTGCAAACCTTCCTTTCTGTGATGGAACGCATAAGCAATTTAGCGCGGAGCAGGTGGGTAAAGCTGGTCCGGGGCCACAAGCCGATCATTCGGCAGCTCCTGTAGCAAAGGCAACCGTGGATGAGCCGACTGTTGCTGCGATACATCAACTTGCTCGTGATGGTTTGACAAAGGTGGGTCATCATGGACCGATGACTTCTATGGGAGTGCCAAGGCATAAGCTCCCGCATTGGGATGACCTACAATTGATGGTCGCTCAAATGGCAACTAAACCCTTGATGGACGATGTCACGGTGTCTACAGAGTTAGTCATTGGCCCCGAAACGAAAAAACCCCTTAGCCTTAAAATTCCGCTATTTGTTTCTGACATGAGCTTTGGTGCATTGTCAGAAGAAGCCAAAACTGCGCTGGCTAAGGGTGCAGAGCTTTCTGGAACAGGTATTTGTTCTGGTGAGGGTGGGATGCTCCCGGAAGAGCAAGCGGCGAATTCAAGGTATTTTTACGAATTGGCAAGTGCACAGTTTGGCTATACAGAAGAGGCGCTAACACGCGTCCAAGCTTTTCACTTTAAAGGGGGACAGGGGGCTAAGACAGGTACAGGAGGCCATTTGCCTGGCACTAAAAACGTTGGAAAAATTTCACAAGTACGTGGTATACCAGAGGGGACACCGGCAATCTCTCCACCCACATTTTCGGACATAAGCTCTATATCGGATTTTAACAAATTTGCTGACCGAGTACGTGAGGTCAGTGGCGGCATCCCGGTAGGCTTTAAACTCAGTGCAAACCATATAGAACGAGATATCCAGTTTGCTCTTGATGCAAGTGCTGATTACATCATTTTAGATGGTCGTGGCGGCGGCACCGGCGCCGCACCGGAAATATTCAGAGATCATATTAGTGTGCCGACCATTCCGGCATTAGCACGAGCAAGACGCTACCTGGACAAGCAAGGTGCGAGCGGGCGAGTCACCCTGATCATTACCGGTGGTTTAAGGCTTCCGATAGACTTTGTAAAGGCCATGGCATTGGGTGCTGACGGCATTGCCATTTCCAATAGTGCTATGCAGTCCATTGGCTGTGTTGCTGCCAGAATGTGCAACACTAATAATTGCCCCGCTGGTATAGCGACACAAAAAGCAGATCTAAGACAGCGTTTAAATGTAGATAAGTCATCTCGGCAACTAAATAATTTTTTTAATGCCTCAGTTGAATTAATGCAGGTGATGTCTAGAGCATGTGGGCATGATTCGTTAAACAAATTTAATCGCAATGATTTGGCGACATGGCATCGGGATATGGCGCTACTATCTGGTGTTAAATACTCAGGATACGAGAGCATATAGTTATGGGACTTTTACAAGAGGGCCAATGGGTCGATCAGTGGTACGACACCAAATCATCAGGTGGGCGCTTTGTCCGGAAAACACCTCACTTTAGAAATTGGATAACCGCTGATGGCTCTGCGGGCCCTAGCGGTGAGGGCGGGTTTAAGGCGGAGGCTGGGCGTTATCATCTTTATGTGTCGCATGCGTGCCCATGGGCGCATCGTACACTTATCTTTCGAGCCTTGAAGGGCTTGGAAGATATGATATCTGTGTCGGTAGTGCATTGGTATATGGCCGACAAGGGTTGGACATTCCAAGCAGCTGATGGTGTAGTTGCCGATAGCATAAACGGTGCTGATTATATGTATCAGGTGTATACAGCGGCATTGTCAGACTATTCGGGTCGGGTAACGGTACCGGTGTTGTGGGATAAGCAAAACAAAACCATCGTTACCAATGAATCATCTGAAATAATCAGAATGTTTAATACTGCCTTTGATGGTGTTGGCGCAACAGCAGGAGATTATTATCCAGAGGCCCTGAGGTCGGAGATAGACATGCTCAATGATCGTATCTATGACACGGTTAATAATGGCGTGTACAAGTCGGGCTTTGCGACTACCCAAGAAGCTTATGATGAAGCGGTTGTCCCATTGTTTGAAACACTTGATTATCTGGATGAGAGGTTGAGTAAGCGACGATACTTAACGGGTAGCACGATAACGGAAGCTGACTGGCGCTTGTTTACAACGTTAGTGCGATTTGACCCTGTGTATGTAGGGCATTTTAAATGCAATATTAGACGTATCGTGGATTACGAACACTTGTCAGGTTTTGTAAGGGATTTGTATCAACACCCGGGCGTGGCAGCGACGGTAAATATGGAGCATATCAAAAGTCATTATTATGCAAGTCATGACACCATAAATCCTACTCGTATCATACCAATGGGACCTGCGATAGATTTTAGCCAACCGCATCGCAGGGCTGAAATCGATTAGTCAATAAAAAGCATTTTTATTCTTGGGTACACGGATTCGTTTTTAAAGGATTTTGATTACATTGAAAAAGAATATTTTAATTGTCGGCGGAACATCTGGCGTGGGTTTAGCGCTTGCGCGGCATTACGTTAGCGATGGCCACACGGTGTGTGTAACCGGCAGGCATGATCCGCAATTGCAAGGCGCGCAGTATGAGCGCTTTGATATATCCGCAGACTCAACACTGTTACTAAAAGACATTGACGAGTTGCTTAAGCGATTTCAAGAGATCAATACACTCATCTACTGCGCCGGGTATCGTCAGCGTGGGCATATTGATGATTTATCAGATGCTGATATATTACAAATGATGAATACCGGGCTATCGGCCCCAACGCTGCTCGTACAGCGTTTGAAAAACAAGCTTAAATCGCCTTTGAAGGTCATGCTGATTACGTCTAGTTCTCAGTACACGGCTCGTGAGTATGAGCCTGTTTACTGCGCCGTTAAGGCTGGGCTTGCCATGTTAGGTGAGTCATTGGTTAAAGATATGGCAATAGGTAAGGTTCTGGTCGCGGCTCCTGCGGGTATCAATACACCATTCTGGGAAGGCTCAGACGAAGATACAAGCACTATGCTCGATGCGAAATGGGTAAGTGATGCAGTTGTGGAACTCTCAAGCGGTGCTTTTAAATATAAGTACGCCAAGATCCTCCGTAATCCTGCGAGGGTGGAAATCCAAGAAACACTAGACGGTGATTTGAACCCGATCTAGATGTCAGTGTATTCGGCTAAATGTGATCGGTAGTCGTCCCCAGTGAACCAATTTGCTTTAAAGGCTGTAATGAAGGCAAAATAGGTTTTTTCGCATCTGCAGTATCAGGGAGCCATCTTGTATGGGTATTAGTATGGGTATGAGCATGGGTATGGGGTACACGAAGTATTTAAGCTCTACATCGGCCAGAAAATTAGCCATAGCCGTTTGTTTATTCAATGCTTTTCCAATCGTCACTCTCGCAGCCGACACTATCGATGTTGGAGATCGTCCTGCTCAGCTTATTGCAAAACTGCCTGATGGGGAGCTTCGTGCAACGCTGGGCGCATGTGCTGCCAATAGCGCCGAGCGCACCGACTTTTCTATTGGTCATAGAGGCGCGCCGTTCAAATACCCTGAACACACACGCGAAGGCTATATTGCGGCAGCGAATAGTGGAGCCGGGATCATTGAGTGTGATGTTACGTTTACCAAAGATCGCGAATTGGTGTGTCGACATTCACAGTGCGATCTACACTCATCCACCAACATTCTGCAAACACCATTAGCCCAAAACTGCAGCGTGCCGCCAGATATGAACAGCAGTACACCCTTTAGTGATGTTAAGTGCTGCACTTCCGATCTCAGCGTTGCAGAATTTAAATCGTTAAAAGGGCGATTCGATAAGTCCAACAAAAAAGCTAAGACGCTGGAAGATTATCTTTCGTTGAAAAATACGTCACATGCTGACGCTTCACTGACTAACGGCACGTTAATGACTCATGCCGAGAGCATTGAATTGTTTAGCTCTCTCGGTGTCAAGATGATTCCGGAGCTAAAGGTCGCCGAAGTACCGATGCCATATAAAATGGCAGATGGGTCACAGTGGACGCAGAAACAATATGCGCAAGCCTTAGTCGATGAATATCTCGAGCAATCCATAGCACCTTCTGATGTTTTTTTGCAGAGCTTTAATCTGGAGGATGTGAAGTATTGGTTAAGCGAAACACCTGAATTTGGTACACAAGCAGCTTGGCTGGATGGGCGCTATCGAGATCGTAGTTTCGACGTCAATAAACCAAAAACATGGAAGCCCTCAATGGAGGAATTAGTGCAGGCAGGTGTATCAACCTTAGCGCCACCCATGTGGATGCTACTAGCACTGGATGATAACGAGAATATTGTTCCATCTCAATATGCTGTCGCAGCTAAAGCATCGGGGCTCGATCTAATTGCGTGGACGCTAGAGCGCTCTGGTTCATTAAACAATGGTGGAGATTGGTACTACCAGACAATTAAGCCTGTCGTGAACAACGATGGTGCGATGTATCAGGCGCTACATGTTCTGGCTCAAGACGTTGGTGTTAAGGGCGTATTTAGCGATTGGCCAGCCACGTCAAGCTACTATGCCAGTTGTTTTGGCATTAATTAGTTAAGGTTGGGTCAAATTGTCGCGTTTATTGTTCACATGGTTTGGGTTTCTACTGAGTAAGTAGCCTGTTGTATTTGTTGATCTGTTCAGAGTGTCAATGGCCTTTCGTAACAACTCAATTAGTGTTTTAATATTAGTTGTAATAATTCCGTAATAAACAAAGTCTAAGATCGAAGTTCACAACCGCATGGAGATAATAAATGAAATTTAGACCGTTACTCGCCGCGCTCGCATTAAGCAGTGGCATTCTTACCAGCACGCAGGCTTATTCTGCTACTGAAATTCAGTGGTGGCATGCGATGGGTGGTGCGCTTGGCGAAACTGTTAACGAGATGGCAGAAAACTACAACGCTAGTCAGTCTGATGTCGTCATTGTACCAACGTACAAAGGTGGCTACGAAGACACAATGACTGCCGGTATTGCTGCGTTTCGTGCAAAAGAGCAACCACATATTATCCAAATTTTTGATGCTGGCGCTGCCACCATCATCAATGCCCCTGGGGCGACTGTTCCAGTCGCAGATTTGATGAAGGACTTCAATATTGAAGATTACATTTCTGGTGTTCGTTATTTTTATGCTGACTCTGATGGAAAGATGATTGGATTGCCGTTTAACTCATCTACTCCTTTGCTTTATTTCAACAAAGAAGCATTTAAAGAAGCAGGCATAGATGCTCCACCGAAAACCTGGGAAGAGTTTGAAGCGATTGCGCCTAAGCTTAAAGAGGCCGGTTATATTGCTCTTGCACAAAGCCATAGCCCTTGGATTTTCTCTGAAAACTTCCATAGTCGTCACAACATTCAATTAGCCACTGGCAACAATGGCTATGACAGCACAGACGTTAAATTGCTTTACAACAACGATCACATGAAAATGCATTGGGGTAAAGTTAAGTCTTGGCTTGATGCAGGCTATTACGGTTTCTATGGTCGTGCATGGGGCGACAATCAAGATGCTTTCGTACAAAAGAAAGTCGCGATGTGGCTTGGTTCTTCAGGTTCGTTTGGTGGTTTAACAAAGTCAGCAGAATTTGAATTTGGTACAACCTTCCTGCCGTATTGGGAAAGCATTATCAAAGAGCCTAAAGGCACATTCATTGGTGGTGCTGCACTTTTTGCTATGTCAGGACACAGTGATGAAGAAAACAAGGCTATTGCTGACTTTTTCGGTTACATGACATCATCTGACAATCAAGTTTTCTGGCACAAAGAAACGGGCTACGTGCCAATTACAACCGCGGCCTATGATGCTGCTAAAAAAGAGGGTTACTACGACTCCACTCCTGATGCTGAAGTGGGTATCTTGCAGTTAAGTCAACCTGGTGGCGAGTGGACCAAGGGCTATCGCTTGGGTTATTACGTTCAAATTCGTGATGTGATGTACAAGCATTTTGACGATATTTTCTCTGGTTCGGCATCAGTTGATGACGCGTTTGCTGCAATGGAGAAAGAGTCTAACGAATTGCTAGTGCGTTTTAGCGATACGTATAAGTAAGCAGCCTAAAATCTGGAAGCATGTTTTTAAGCATGTTTATATAATAGTGAGTGACGGCATCATGCCGTCACTCTCAGTTTCATGTTTTAATCCCGGAGGATTTCTGTGAAGAGAGTTCAATTCGAGCGCAGTTCGATCCCCTTTCTCTTTGTTGCTCCTCAAATCATTATCATCCTTGTGTTTTTCATTTGGCCGGCTGCGCAAGCTATTTATCAGTCGTTCCTGTTAGAAGATGCCTGGGGCTTGTCTAGCCAGTTTGTCTGGTTCAGAAACTACAAGGATACGATTTTCAGCGAATCTTGGTTACAAGCCGCTGGTTTTACAATCGTGTTTTCAACGCTGGTGACATTTTTATCGCTAGCACTAGCCTTACTGTTAGCGGTAAAGGCTAATGAAGTTATACGAGGCGCCAGCACTTACAAAACAACATTGATGTGGGCTTACGCCATCGCACCGCCAGTGGCAGGATTGATGGGTAACCTCATGTTTCATCCCTTGATAGGCGATCTATACAAATTTCTTAATGCCATCGGCTGGGATTTCAACCATAAGTTGGATTCGTTTGATGCTGGATTTGTGGTTGTTCTGATATCGGTTTGGAAACAAGTGAGTGTTAATTTTATCTTCTTTTTATCAGGGCTTCAGGGCATACCCAAATCGGTTCTTGAGGCTTCCATGATGGATTGTAAAAGCTCATTCCGCCGTTTCTGGACGATTACCTTTCCGTTATTAGCACCCACTACTTTTTTCTTGATGGTGATCAATATCACCTACGCCTTTTTTGAGACCTTCGGCATTATTGATACCACTACGCGTGGAGCCCCAGGTGGCGCAACCAATACGCTTGTCTATAAGGTATTTCAAGATGGCTTCAGGGGGGCGGATCTAGGAGGGTCTTCAGCCCAATCAGTTGTTCTCATGCTGATGGTGCTTGCACTGACTATTGTGCAATTCCGTTTTATTGAACGCAAAGTTCACTATTGAGGATTGATAATATGAAACAGTGGAACTGGCGGTTAATTTCAACACACGCGATTCTAATAGTTGGTGTGATTTTCATGAGTTTGCCTGTTTGGGTGGCCTTTGCGACGTCTACCCATTCCGCAGAGCACATCCTAAGGAACGGCTTACAATTTTGGCCGGGTAGCGAGCTACTAAAAACCTACAATGAAGTGTTGTTTGTTGATGGTGGAGTGATGAAGTCAGTGCTTGGCACCACCATGCTTAAAAACAGTTTAATACTCGGCTTCGGCTTTGCGATTGGTAAGGTTATTGTTTCGATGCTGGCAGCTTATGCCATTGTGTATTTTCGATTTAAATTGGCAGTGCCATTGTTTTGGATTATTTTCATGACATTGTTGTTGCCGTTAGAGGTACGCATTATTCCCTCATACGAGGTAATGGCTAGCCTTGGTTTGTTGGATACTCATTTCGGATTAATTGTGCCGTTAATAGCATCTGCAACAGGCACATTTTTCTTTCGCCAGTTCTTTCGCTCTGTGCCCGATGAATTACTAGAAGCTGCCCGCCTTGATGGCGCAACTGCATGGGGCTTCTTTATTGATATCTTAGTACCTCTGTCAAAGACGATGATCGCGGCAATACTAATCATTATGTTTGTAGTCGGCTGGAATCAGTATTTGTGGCCTTTAATCATGACCACGAAGGAAGAGAACTACACGCTGGTGATCGGTATCAAACAAATTTATCAAATTTTGGCCGAAGGTGGTGAGCTGCCGCAGTATCAAAAAGCGTTTGCGCTAACGATCCTGGCAACACTACCGCCTGTACTGGTAGTACTGGTATTTCAGAACTGGTTTGTAAAAGGCTTAGTGGAGAGCGAAAAGTAATGTCCAAGGTACAACTAACAAACGTAAAAAAAACGTACCCCAATGGTGCAGTGGCTGTTCGTGGTGTAGATATGGAGATCCAAAGCGGTGAGTTCATCGTATTTGTAGGCCCATCGGGATGTGGTAAATCTACCTTGTTGAGAATGGTCGCCGGGCTTGAAAGTATTACTGATGGCCAGATCATGATTGATGATCAGTTGATGAATGATATCTCTCCCGCTGATCGCGATGTAGCGATGGTTTTTCAAAACTATGCGCTGTACCCACATATGACAGTACGCGGAAATATGTCTTATGGGCTCAAAAATCGGGGGATGCCAAAAGAGGAGATCAATCAAAGAGTCTCAGATGCCGCAAAGATGCTGCGCATAGGTGATTTCCTTGATCGTCAACCTAACGAATTATCGGGTGGCCAGCGGCAACGCGTCGCGATGGGCCGAGCCATTGTGCGAGAACCCAAGGTTTTTTTGTTTGACGAGCCATTATCTAATCTGGATGCAAAGCTTCGCGTACAAATGCGAATCGAAATTAAGCGATTACAGCGGCGAATGAACGTGACGAGCATTTACGTTACTCATGACCAAACAGAAGCCATGACTTTGGCTGACAGGCTTGCGGTGATTAATGATGGCAAGATAGAGCAGATGGGTACACCGATTGATCTATACAACGATCCGGCCACCTTGTTTGTTGCATCATTTATCGGCTCACCACAAGTTAATCTGCTACCGGCAACATTTGATGGGCAACACTTGATTAGTGGCGATGTGAAGCTTACAGGCTTTACTGATTTACCTGTGTCTACTGACTTGGTATTGGGTATTCGCCCCGACGAACTCCATCTGGATGATGGTGGCCAGTTTCCAATGCGCGTTGATATTGTTGAGCAGCATGGTTCTGATAACCTTATTTATGGTGGCATTCTTGGTGCGATGAATGAAGGTGAAGAAGAAACAGAATTCTGCTTTAAAGCAGGCCAAGATATGCTGCCTGATCTCGAATCAACGCTAATGCTCGGCTTCAATGCTGAACGCGCCATGGTATTCAGCAAAGACAGCGGCGAACGTTTGCGCTAAGCATCCGCTTGTGGATGTAGTAGGACACAGTCGTGGTAGAGCACTGCTAGTCCACATCGTGTTATGTATGGGCTTGGTGTTTATGCTAAGCCCGATAGTGGTGATAGTCGCATCATCAACCCACTTTACGTCAACATTGCAGCAGCAAGGATTACAATGGCTGCCAAGTAATCAAGCAATCCAAAACTACTCCCTCATCTTTACGTTCGAAGCTGGATTCTCGGATCAAATCACGCCGTTGGGGATGCTAAAAAATTCTCTTATTGTTGCCACTAGTGTCGCTACGTTAACAACCATCTTGTCGTTGTTAACCGCTTACGCCATTGTGTTTTTTCGTATGCCTGGCAAACAAATCGTATTTTGGTTTGTACTGGTAACTTTACTATTTCCTCTGGAGTCAAGATTTGTTAATACATATAGCGTGACTGCATCTTTGGGGTTGATCAATACCCATATAGGTATCATATTGCCCGTTTTGGCGGCTGCTTTAGGTACGTTCTTTTTTCGCCAATATTTTTTGACCTTGCCTAAAGAGCTTATCGAAGCGGCGATTTTGGATGGAGCAGGGCCACTGAGGTTTTTAAAAGATATCATCGTGCCGTTATCGGTTTCCAGGGCAGGCGCTATATTTGTTATTGCCTTTATGATTGGATGGAATCAGTATTTGTGGCCTCTAATGATTAGTACTGATGATAGTCTCTATACCTTAGTACGTGGTATTCGATTGCTTGGGCAGGAGTCCGGCCCTGGAATGGCATTAGTGGTAATCACTATGCTGCCACCGTTTTTGTTACTACTAGCGTTTCAAAAATGGTTTTTTAAATCGTTGGCGGCGCATTAGCAATTTTAGTGAGGCTAATGTCAACTTCGAGCTTTGGCCATTCCCCGCACATTGGCCATTCCCGCGAAGGCGGGAATCCATTACTTGCGCTAGTATAAATTATAGGCGCGCTCGGGAATGACGAGGCGACTCTATTGACTGAACAGCTGCTCACATTTCTCCGCAAGCTTAAGCAAACTCAAATCATGATTTGCACTTGCGGTTAGCATTATTCCAATGGTTGCATCTGCATGTGTGTGTGGGAGCGAAATGCTACAACAGTCCATTACGTTGGCAATTGAAGGATTCCGCAACACCTGTAAATTAACACGAGAGTACTCATCATCGTCTTCCATTGATGCAAAGGTAGGTGGCATGATTGGTACCGTAGGTAGTAGCAGAATTTTACTATCCATTTCAGTCCGATATTGATGAATGAGCTTCTGACGTAGATTAATGGATTGACGGTAGGCGGCTGCACTGACTTCGTCGGCGCGCCCCATTCGTGTTGGTCCGGCAATACGTGGGTCCATCATATGTCTTTTGTTTTGATAGGCCTCTTCGTATTCGCCTCGAGCTTCAATCGATGCAAAATGCCAAATAGCCAGTTGTTTTAGTGCATCTAAAGAATCGATGTGCTGTCTTGTCACTTTATATCCAGCGCTTAGTAGTAACGACTCTGCGTGTTCAAATGCCGCTTGTACGGGTGGCTCTAAGTCATGCATGCAGTAATTGTTTGGAATAATAAATTCTTCGTCAACGTTTAGCCCTGTGATGGTTGGGGTATTAGCTATCGTTGTGTAAGCGGCTTCGCATGCCGCGACAGTTTTTGCCATTGGCCCGACGCTATCTAAACTTCTGGATAAGGCTTTACAGCCTTTGCGAGATACGGTGTTCTGGCTAGGTTTAAACCCTACAATGCCGTTGAAGGCTGCGGGTATTCTTAGTGAACCCCCTGTATCAGTCCCCATTGCGATGTCAGCCACTGCTTGAGCCACTGAAACCGCTCCTCCAGCGGTTGAGCCACCGGGTATACATCCTGGTGATAGTGCGTTTTCGGGAGTGCCGTAGTGAGGGTTCAATCCCAGTCCAGAGTACGCAAGTTCGGTCATATTGGTGTGGCCTAATAAAATTGCGCCAGCATCTCGAAGGCTCTGAATTGGTGGCGCATCAGCGTGAGCAGGAGGATCATCAGCCATAAATGTTGTACCCGCTTTGGTGACAAAACCTTTAACGTCGAAGAGATCTTTTACGGATACAAGTGCGCCGCAAAGAGGAGAGTCGGAACACTGATTGATTCCAGCAAGCTGACCATCCGCTTCATCAAGGAAAGTTTGTGTGAAAACGTACTTCAAAGCTGCTTCGTCTGACCTGATTCTATTCTTAGTTGCCGTCAAACGTTCTGATGCTGAGGCGAGGGACCATGGAAGCTGTTTTGTTATCACTACGTTAACCTTTCGAGTGTGAATCGTTCAGATATCTCTGGGCAGCTGATGCCGCAATATTGGCTGCATCTTTGCACAGATTGTTACGTGGGTCGCCGATAAAAGAAGCTGTGAACTCCAGTGGATCGAGTGTCCAGCCGGGGTCGAAGGTAACGATCCGCCCTTGTTTTATTAGCTCCAAGCCAAGCTGGTGTGGAAACAGACCAACACCGATTCCTGAGGCGACCATTTCTAGGCCAGCATAGATTGAACTTGAAGGGAATATTTGAGTGCCTTGGCCGTAACGGCTTCTTAGTTCACGACGTAACTCTCGGAAAGGGCGTGATTGACGAGTGTATGACACCACAGGCACAGTATTAAAATCGGTATCAGGTTTTTCTGTTGCGCGAAACCAAGTTAGTTCTACCGCGGGTAACTGTATATTATCAATCGAAAATTCTGAGACTGGCCCCATCATGATAGCCAAGTCCAATGAACGTTCCAATAATTGCTGTCGTAGATTAACTGACACATCAACAACAATTTCAACTTTTAAGTGTGGGTATTTCTCATACAGAGTGGATAAAAAATTGGGTAACCAAAGTTGCACGATGGTTTCTGCAACACCTATTCTTAGTAGGCGGTCGACAGCCTCTGCCGGAACAACATTGGATTTGATATCTTCTACGATATCTATAATGCTCTCTGCGTATTCTCTCAGAAGCACCCCTTTTTTTGTTAGCGAGACGCCTCGTTGGGCTCTATCAAATAGAATGGTGCCAAGCGATGCTTCGAGTGCTGCGATTCGACCAGAGACTGCTGGTTGTGAAATATTCATCTCCAGTGCAGCTTTGCGCACACCTCCCAAGCGGGATACCCATAGGAAAGTGGTTAGTTGATCGAGAGTCATTCAAGCGACAATAGGTAATTGTTTTGTGTTGTACTCCATCTTAATGGATTGCGAACGAATAGGATCTTCTATTTCCATTTTATATTTTGATGCAGGCCTAACCCCACCAATTGCCGCTAATGTGCCACAGAGCATTGCAGAATTTTCAGCGAACCCAGAACCTTTGATCAGTTCAGCTAAAGGCGTGATGTTTGCCAATGCTCCTTCTTGATAACTAACCCATTTCCCGTCTTCTTCGATCGAGCAGCGAAGCCGTAAAGAGTCGATATGATCAGCAACATCATCGTAGTGCCATAGTTGTGTTGCAGCTGGTTTTAGGCACGCTTGCTTTGATGCCGCCACGGAGTGTGCTTCTAGGTCACGATCCGTATGATCAGATGCTAACCCTAAGTAAAGGACACCATCACGTTGCATGAGCAAAGGCTCTACCTCACCTGAGGTACCCTCTCCTAACACCTCTATAATAGGAGCGTGAGTTAGCAGCGCGTTGGATACGCGATAGTAAAGAGGTACTGTTGATGGCGGTGCAATACCAATTGCCGCTAGCTCTTCGATATGGTGATCGACCGCGCCCTTATCACGCCCCGTCCATCCGGCAACATAGCAGTGCTCAATGATGAAGTCTATTTCTCCGGTTGGCGTCGTAAATTTCATTTTTATCCTTTTTATAGGTAAGAGGGGAGAAACAAGGCAATTGTCGGAAAGGCAATTAAAAAACCTACCATTGCAAGCATCGCAATTGCGTACGGAATAACACCAATCATCACATCTGAGAAGCGTCCTTTTTTTCGAGCGGCCTGTACTACGTAAAGGTTAAGTCCCACAGGCGGTGTGATAAGTGCCATCTCAACTAGGATGATCATCAAGATTCCGAACCAAAGTTTGTCATAGCCGAGTTGTACAATGATCGGTACCACTATTGGGATTGTTGCCACCATCAATGAGAGCGTTTCGATAAAAAAACCGAGCACGATATACATGGCGACGATGACCATGAGTGTTGCCAGTGGCCCTAAACCCAAGCTTTGCAGAAAGTCTTGCAAGGCCCCGCTGACTCCTGATGCTGTTAAAACGAAATTAAGAACATAAGCGCCAATGACCACAAGCATTATCATTGCGGTGGTTCTGACGGTACCCTTAAGGCTTTCGATTAGCATCGTTAAGTTAATTGCTCGATGCGCCGCCGAGATAACAAATGCCATTGCCACACCTATCGCGGCAGCTTCAGTTGGAGTAGCCCAGCCGGCATAGATTGAACCCACAATAGTACCGAACAGCGCTAATAGTGGGACGAGATCAATAAGCCCTGAGAGGCGACGCCCCCAATTAGCTTTAATGCCGGGGCCGCCTAAGGATGGTTTGGCCGAGCACAGAATGGCCGTTACGATCATAAATAGCAACGCCAAGCACAATCCCGGGATGAGCCCGGCGAGAAAGAGCTGCGGAATGGAGGTTTCAGTTAAAAAACCATAGACGATCAAATTGATTGACGGCGGAATCATAATTCCTAAGGTACCGCCCGCGGCTATAGCCCCTGAAAAAAGCCTAGGGTCATAACCTAGTTTGTCCGCTTGCGGCATCGCTACGGATGCAACGGTTGCGGCAGTGGCCACCGACGAGCCAGATGTTGCAGAGAATAATGTAGCGGTGGCAATGTTTGCGTGGATTAAACCACCAGGTAACCATGATACCCAAGCGTCAAGTGCTTTATAAGTCCGTTGAGCGATGCCACTGCGTACTAAGATTTCGCCCAAGAGAACAAAAAAGGGTATGGCTATCAGTGTGGCACTATTAGAAGACGACCACACAACTTGTCCAAGCCCGCGCATTAGCGGAAACGGGCTAAAAAACTGATCAATACCAAAAGCGAGTAAAAAGAGAACAATGCCAACAGGAATTGAAAGCGATAGAAGAATCAAGAGGCCTGTTGATGTAAACAGGATCATGTGTCGCTCCGCATACCAGCGAATTCATTAACCTCTTCGAAATTTCCCTTAGCGACATAGATTAGAACTGATATCGCAATTATGATGGATGACACAGCAAACCACATCCATCCAGCCAACCATAATGACTGGGGTATCCACAGGGGCGTTTCGAGAGTGGTGTTTGCGGTTGAATTAAATTTGATGGTTTTAGCCAATACTGGCCAGACTCGATAAGCAATGACGGTCGCAACACCTGCAAGAGATAGAATTGCGACAGTGTCAAATAACGCTTGTCCACGAGAGGCGCAACGCGCACGCAGCAAGTCAATGCGTACGTGCGCCATACTGGTTAGCGCATAACTAATGCCCCAACTGGTAGCGATCGCCATGGCGTAACCTGAAAGCTCGTCGGTTCCACCTAATGCCATGTGGAACCGACGAGCAATGATGTCAAACAGCGTTACTGCGACACTGGTCAACAATAAGATACCCGCTGCAACAGCTAAACCTTCGTTCATGCGCTGGAGCCAGGAGAGCAGGCGTTTCATCATTTACTAAACGTTGTCGCTGGATGACTTACTTAAGTGGGATTTGAACGCCTGTGGCTTTTCCGACTGTATCATTCCAACGTTGACCCCAATCACCGCCGGCGCGTTCTGCCCAGTCTGGTAGTACTGATGAAAGAAGAATAGCGCGAGCTGTTTCCATATCGGCATCCGTAGCTTCTACTAATTTCATCCCACGCTTATCGCCTGGGCAATCACCGATACCGGTTAAGCAGGCAACATCAGTAGCCAGTGCATTTTGAGCGGTCTCCCACGCAGGTGCTTCAAGATCCGCTTTCACCGCGTTTTCGATTAAGCCTTGTTCCTCGCTACTCAAGCTATTCCACTTATCAAGATTGATGGCTGTAACAACCGGGTCCCATCCACCTAACGGTATAGGCATTAAATGTGTAGAAACCTCCCACCATCCAGCACTATAGCCAGAGCCTGCCCCGGTGACGGCACAATCAACCACCCCTTTTTGTAGAGCACCTGGTACCTCGCCAAAGCCAACGCTAACCGCTTCGGCACCTAGAGCTTCTAACAACTTGCCTGTTAAGCGGCCGGAGGCACGGATCTTTTTGCCTTTAAGATCTTCAAGTGAGCTGATTTCCGCGTTACAGAAAACCACTTGAGGTGGGTAGGGTGCTACACCCAATACTTTTGCGTTGAATACGTCTTTGTAGATGTCATCGATTAGTGGACGTGCAGCATCGACCATCACTTTTGCGGCTGCTGCGTCTGTAGCAATCAACGGCACATCTAAACCCTCAAGAGCTGGGGTATCCGATACAGCGTAGTCCGCCACTGTCATACCAACATCAAATACGCCTTCGCCCAGCATACGGAATACATCACCGCCTTTAATGCCCATTTGGTCATGTGTTGTTAGCGTAGCGGTGATGGCGCCATCGCTTGCTGCGGGCATTTTTTCATCCCAGAACGGTTTTTCATAAAGCTTGTGTAGCGGTAAGCCACTCCAGCTTCCAACAACAGATAGCTCAGCCGCGAAGGCTGTGGAGGTCATCGCTGTCGTCGCCGCTGTTAAGGTAAAAGCTATTAGACTCAATCTTTTCTTCATCTTTTATTCTCCTAAGCCGTTTCTGTGAAGTTATTCATCAAGAGGTCCGGCAGTCCTCCAATCAGAATTTGATAGTTCATCGATATCGGTAATCAGCATCGCACCTGGTGCGTGTGTAATACAGATATCGGGGGCCGCATTAGTAATAGCAACCTGGCTGGTAACACCGCAACCCCAGAACACAGGGAGTTCGTTATCAGCAATTGAGACGGCTGAACCCCATTCAGGTTTATCGATGTTGTTTATGCCAATATCGGCAGGATAACCAACGTGGATAGGTACACCATGCGCGTGCGGATAGTGCTCACATATATCCTTAACTTTTTGTATATCTGGCACTTTGATTGGCCGCATGCTGACTACAGCAGGCCCGCCAAACGCTCCAAGTTGTTTTGTTTGTATGTTGGTTTTATACATAGGAACGGTGAGGTTTTGTTCGATATGCCTCATGCTAATGCCTTCGCTTAGTAACGCTCGTTCGAAGGTGAAGGAGCAACCAATAGCAAACGCAACAAATTCATGTCGCCATAGGTCCTCGACATCAGATTGAGTGCCTACTAACTTTCCGTTTTTATAGATGTTATAGAGTGGTAAGTCAGTACGTAAATCAATGCTAGGCCCAAGTGCTTTTATGCGGGGTTCTCCAACTGTGGATTTTCCGAGCAACGGGCAGAACACGGTATTCTCTTCGCAGAAATGTTGGAATTCGGCGGCTGAATCTTTAGGCAAGATGACAAGGTTGCACTGCAGCAAGCCGTCGCAAAGGCCAGCGGTGTGGCCAGAGTATTGGTTTTGACGAATGCTGCTTCGCACTAGTTCGGGTTCAGCGTTCGCTAAAAACGAGTGTGATTGAGTTTTGCTGCTCGCTACCGTATTCATATCGCCCCTCTAAGCCGGTAGAATGTCAAAGTTTGGCGATAAAGACAATATATATATTTCTATAGTGATTGATCAGTTTAGCTGATCAATTGATTAGAAATGGTCGTTGGTATCGGTTTTAGGTTTTCGTGATGCAGCGAGAGATGAATTCCCGCTTAGGGGAATGATGAGGTTTTATGGGGATAATACGCGTTAGTAGAATCGCAGCCGTTGACCCACGTTAAGCTTCTTAGCTTTTTCAAGCATCGCATGGCCAAGCGCTATATCGGATAGTGATAAGCCCCTGTGCCAAAACAATATCGTTTCTTCAGCGCTCTCACGCCCTGGCTTGTTGCCTGACACAATCTCACCTAGCTCCGCATGCAGAGTATCAGCGGTTAACTTGCCTTGGTCCACGTGCTCTCGTAATGCGCCAAAGATGCCATGCGCTTGCCCCCAGTCATCCATTACGATTTTAGCCATGATGTCCGTAAGATTGAGCTCTACGGCTGACATCGTACCGTAGGGGATAACCAGTGAACCAGGTTTTATCCAATCAGTTTTAAACAACGGCGTAGGCTCTTGTAAGCGAGACGCCTCAACCATAATGTCGGCACCCTCTAAGCAAGATTGCCAATCGTCAGTGACAATGATTTTACGGTTTAGGTCTTTTTCAAGTTTCGCAGCAAAGGCTTTACGGCTCTCTGGCCTACGAGAGTGAACCCGTACTTCGTCAAAATCAAATAGATGGCACATCAGGCGTATGTTCCAGTACGCAGTGCCGCGTGCGCCGATATGCGCCAGTATTTTTGGATTGTTTGGGGCTAGGTATTTAGCGCCCAGTGCACTGATTGCGCCGGTACGCATTTCGGTAATACCCGTTGCGTCAATGATGGCTTTAGGTGCCCCCATGTGGGGATCGAATAACGTGAGTAGGCCGTATTCAGATGGTCGATTGTGTTTGTAGTTATCGACAAAGTCTCCGACCACTTTTACACCTGCTGAATCAATTTCATTGCCAATCCATCCACGCAAAACGTTAAAATGGCCTTCTTCTAGTGTGCGTGGCCGGATATGCATGCGGGGTTCTATCTCAGTCTCACCCAAGCCTTGCGTGTGAAGAGATTGTTCGATAGCGCTTAAGATTTCTTCATCAGTAATCGCTAAGGCTTCGATATCAAATCGATTTAAATAATCTAGATAGACTGCTTGTTGATCTTGATCTGTGTGAGATGGTGTCATAAGGAAAGTACTTGCGTTTGCCCAGTCCTTGCAGACTCTTGTGCGGCCATACCTATTAACACTGCTGCCCAGCCATCGTGTAGGGATACTTCTGGATCTTGCTTACCTAGCACCGTTTGTAAGAATTTTTCGTGTTGATAGAATGTGGAGCC
>CALGND010000039.1 GCA_937958675.1 uncultured Granulosicoccaceae bacterium | reverse complement strand
AGTATCGACATAGATCACCTGCAGGTCACCCTCGGTTTTAATACCGTGTATTCGATGACGGGTGGTTTGTGGCTTGTGCGCTGTAATACTGAGTTTTTGACCAACCAAGTGGTTGAGCAAGGTCGATTTACCTACATTAGGCCGCCCCGCTATGGATACGGTACCGCAGTGAGTGGTCATGAAGGATGTTGGCCGGCAAAAAGAGTAGTCTACTCAAACTTCACCATGCGGTGTTTCGATTTTTACACACAACGGCTCGCAAACGACTTCACAGCTATGGGCTAAGCGACTCTAACATCGCTTGAGCGGCTGCTTGTTCTGCTTTACGCCGGCTGCTGGCTGTGGCGGTAGTGCGAAGCTTTTGAGCCTCTGATACACACTCGACGGTAAAGCTCAGCTTATGATCCTGGCCGGTTTTCTCGATCACCTTGTATAGCGGCAATGCATGCCCATCGCCCTGAAGGTATTCTTGTAAGCGGGTTTTGGAGTCTTTGAGGGTGTCAGCTGCGGGTAGATTGACCAAACGCCTGCCGTACAGACGCACGACCAAGGCACGCGCAGCTTCAAAGCCTGCATCTCGCAGAGTCGCGCCAATAATGGATTCAACGACATCGGCAAGGATCGAATCTCGATCAAAACCACCACTTTTAAGCTCCCCAGAACCCATTAATAGGTAGTCGCCAAGTTGATATTCGCGCGCAATTTCAGCAAGTGTAGTGCCGCGCACAAGTGATGCACGCAATCGACTTAGGTCACCTTCGTCGAGGTCACTGTGGGCCTGGTGTAGCTCGTCGGCTACGACAAAATTAAGTAGGCTATCGCCTAGGTATTCGAGGCGTTCGTAGTTGGGGGTGCCGTAAGAGCGATGTGATAGCGCTTCACGCAAAAGGGCCTGATCATTAAAGCTCAGGCCCAGTTGCTTGCATAGTCGTTGCAGCGCGTTCATAGCGCCGCACCAGCTAAGCTAAAAATATAACGTTGAGATAAGAAAGATAAATCTACGCAGTTAGTGCTTACTCGGCGTTGACCGAATTGTTGAACACAGTGACCACATCGATATTGGAAATTAGATTGATGCGCTTTTCGTAGTTGACCGTAACCACATAGCCCTTGCTTGCATCTTTTTGTAGTTCGATTGTGTCTTTGGCTTTGAGATCCCATAGATTATTTGTGCTGTAAGCTTGGTCGATGTGCTTGTAAACCTTACTCTTAGTGCTTTTCAGTACGTCTTCTTTTCGGGTTAAATCTACAGCGATTTTTTTAACAGTCATGTATTCCATGTAGTGAGGGCCGATCTTGAAGCCAACCAACGCGCAAAAGAATAACACTGACATTATAGCCAACACTACTGTAAACGTCAGGCCTTGTTGTTTTTTCGCAAGCTTTAACCCAGCTCCAAACTGACTGCCGTTTTTGTAACCCTTGGTCATCTTATTTTTTCCCCTAGACGGTCCCATAGGACTCCGTCACTCCAATGCATCCACACATATTTGGCCTTGCCGACCAGATTCGCCTCAGGGACGAAACCCCAGAATCGGCTATCGTTGCTATTGTCTCGATTATCACCAACCAGGAAATAATGCCCTTCGGGCACTTCCCAGCTCATGGGTCGAGGCTTTGGGATTTCATCCTGCAAAATCTCATGCAACACATCTCCAAGCTGCTCCTCTCGAAGCACGACTCCTGACCTTATGGCGTCCGTTCCGGGGAGAACATAAGGCTCTTCTGCCGAAATGTTGATTACTTCGCCATTTATCGTGAAAACTTTATTCTCATAGACGATCGAGTCCCCTGGCAGCCCCACCACGCGCTTGATGTAATCCTGCTTAGGATTACGTGGATATCGAAAGACGGCCACATCACCACGCTCTGGAGCGCCTGTATCAAGGATTTTGGTATGGATGACGGGCAGACGCACGCCATAGCTAAATTTACTCACTAATATGAAATCGCCAACCAACAAGGTAGGGATCATGGAGCCACTGGGTATTTTGAACGGCTCAAACAAGAACGAGCGCAATATCAGTACGATCAATAGCACTGGAAAAAACGAGCGGGCGTAGTCAACAAGCATAGGCGGACTCACATCAGCACTGTATTTGCGGCCAAGTAGGACCGAGTCAATAAACCAGATCAAGCCACTAATAGCGGTGCCAAGCACTAACACTAAGGGGAAGTTCAGAGTAGACATAAAATCAGACATGCTTAGTTTCTCTCCACCTTTAGCACAGCAAGAAAGGCTTCTTGAGGAATCTCAACACTGCCCACCTGCTTCATTCGGCGTTTACCCGCTTTTTGTTTTTCGAGTAGTTTGCGCTTGCGTGACACATCACCGCCATAACATTTAGCGGTAACATTTTTGCGTAAGGCTTTTATCGAACTACGCGAAATAATATGTGACCCAATAGCTGCCTGCACGGCAATTTCAAATTGTTGTCTTGGGATGATGTCTTTCATGCGTTCGACTAAATCACGGCCGCGAGCCAGTGATCGATCTTTATGAATAATACTGGCTAAGGCATCGACTTTATCGCCATTAATCAGAATATCGACTTTGACAAGGTTAGCCTGCTGGAAACGCAAAAACTCATAATCAAATGATGCATAGCCGCGGCTACATGATTTAAGCCTGTCAAAAAAGTCGAGGACAACTTCACTTAACGGCAGCTCGTAGGTCATCGATACTTGTCGGCCTAGGTACTGCATATTGGTTTGAACGCCGCGTTTTTCGATACACAGTTTTATGACTTCGCCAACGTACTCTTGCGGCAGTAATAAATTTGCTCTTATTATCGGTTCGCGAATTTCAGCAATGTTGTTAATCACTGGCAAGCCGGATGGGTTGTGTATATACGTGATTTCGTCTCTCGTGCTGAGTATCTCGTATACAACCGTAGGGGCTGTTGAAATCAAATCGAGATTGTATTCTCGCTCAAGTCGCTCTTGAACAATTTCCATATGCAGCATACCCAAAAAGCCACAACGAAACCCAAAGCCTAGCGCTGTCGATGTTTCAGGCTCGAAATGCAACGCAGCATCATTCAGGCGTAGCTTCTGTAGCGCTTCACGAAAATTCTCGTAATCATCGCTATCAATGGGGTACATGCCGGCAAACACACGCGGCTGCACCGTTTTAAAATCGGGCAAGGCCTCAGTGGCGGGTTTATTGGCAAGCGTTATGGTGTCGCCTACTCGGGCCGCTTCGATTTCTTTTATACCAGCGATAATAAAACCAACTTCACCGGCACGCAGATGCTCCAGCGGTGTACGCTTAGGCGTAAACACGCCAACAGTATCGGCTTGGAAATCACGACCGGTTGACATGATGCGGATTTTTTCGCGTGTTTTGATCGTGCCCTGTATTACTCGCACAAGCGTAATAACACCGACAAAATTATCAAACCAAGAGTCAATAATTAACGCCTGCAATGGCGCGTCTGGATCACCATCTGGTGGTGGAATTCTTTCTACAATCTGTTCCAGCACATCCTCTACACCCACACCAGTTTTTGCACTGATGTGCACGGCATCGTGGGCATCGATGCCGATCACCTCTTCAATTTCATCAACAACGCTATCAGGGTCGGCATTGGGAAGATCGATCTTGTTTAACACCGTGAGCACTTCCAGATCCTGCTCAATCGCTGTGTAGCAGTTAGCCACGCTTTGTGCCTCAACGCCCTGTGAGGCATCGACCACCAACAGTGCACCCTCACAGGCAGATAAGGAGCGCGATACCTCATAGGAGAAATCAACGTGACCCGGCGTATCGATGAAGTTGAGATGATATGTCTCGCCATCGCGCGCTTTGTAGTCCAATGACACGGCTTGCGCCTTAATGGTGATACCGCGCTCTTGCTCGATATCCATTGAATCGAGCACCTGCGCTGACATCTCCCGGTCAGACAAACCACCGCATACCTGTATGAATCGGTCAGCCAAGGTCGACTTACCGTGATCGATATGCGCGATGATGGAAAAATTACGAATATTCTGCTGCATGTATGGATTCTGGGCCACTGGGCCGCACGATGAACAAATGACTGGAAAGGTTTAGGGTTCGACCCCGTTATTGTAGCCTGCCAACGCCTGTTGCACCGCATTGAGGTCGAGAAAGTATCGGCAGAGCTCAGTCTGATCAAGTTTCAGCACGGGGACCAGTTCGTTATATTCGCGCTTTAGCGCAGCGTCGGCATCGATATCCACACGCTCAAGCCTATAACTAGCGGGGTCGAGCAACTCACCCAGCAGCCTTTGCATATCTTCACAGAGGTGACAGCCATCCCGAAAGTAAAGCGTTAGCGTAGCAACTCGATCCATTAATCGAGCTTAAGCGCCAGAAATACGGGGCCCTGTTCGCGCTGAACTAGCACGGCAACAGAATCGCCCCCGCTGAGCTCACTCACCACTTGCTTGAATTCACTGGGAGTGTCGACTGCTTTATTATCAACCATCAACAACACGTCACCGGGGACAATACCGGCTGTATCGCCGGGCCCACCTTCAATCACCTGTGACACTACCACGCCGCCTTTATCAATCTTAAGGCGTTCGCGAGTGCCGTCATCAAGCCTATCGACATCCAGTGCCAGCAGGTTTTCAGTGACTGCCGGAGTCTGGCTTGCAGTACGAATTTCGTTGTTGCCCGGCAACTCACCAATGTTCACGACCAGTTCAACACTTTTGCCATCTCGAACCACACGCAATTGGGCATCTTGATTGGCACTAATACGCCCAACCATCGGTGGCAATGACGAGGAGCGCTCAATACGATTACCTTCAAAGTGAGTAATAACATCACCTACTTCAAGTGACGAATTTGAAGCTGGGCTGTCGGGCAAGATGCTACTGACCAAAGCACCGTGCGCAGTACGCATACCAAAAGACTCGGCTAGCTCCATGGTGACTTCCTGGATGATAACGCCCAACCAACCTCGAGAAACACGACCTTTGGTGCGAAGCTGGTCGGCTACATCCATGGCTAACTCAATTGGAATCGCAAATGACAAACCCATAAAACTACCCGTGCGACTGTATATCTGACTGTTTATACCTATGACTTCGCCTTTTAAGTTAAATAGTGGCCCGCCAGAGTTACCTGGATTGATCGCGACATCCGTTTGAATAAATGGCACATAGCTTTCGCTGGGCAGCGAGCGGCCTGTTGCGCTAACGATGCCGGCAGTGACAGAAAAATCAAACCCAAACGGTGACCCAATTGCCAACACCCATTCACCTACTTCAAGCGAATCACTGTTGCCAATACTCACTACGGGTAGATCCTTCGCATCAAGCTTTAGCACCGCCACATCCGAACGTGGATCCGTGCCCACCACTGTTGCGATCAACTGGCGGCGATCGTGCAGGCTAACAATAACTTCTTCGGCATTTTCAACCACATGATTATTGGTCAGTACATAGCCATCGGCTGAAATGATAAATCCAGACCCCAAACCATCGCCTTCAAACGGTTGCTGCTGAGGCTGGTCTTCTTTAAATCGTTTGATCAGATCATCCAGTGGATTAGCCTCGCCTTCTTCTGATGGCAATGCATCCACAGTGGTACGGGCTCTTTGGCGCGTGCTGATATTGACAACCGCTTCGTGATTCTTCTTGACCAGTGTTGTGAAATCGGGCAAATTGCCTGTCAACGCCATAGCCGGTTGGCTTAGTAGCACTATCACGCAAGTCGATAGGGCCCAAGCTGATATTGCCGAACTAAAAACGCGCTTTATTGATTTATTCATTTAACCATCCGTAGAGGTTGTTGCTGAGGCACATTGACCTCTTTTTTGAGCAGTCGGCCGATACGAGGGTTTAACCCTTGTAGATCAGCGGCATGTTGTTCACAATTGTATGACGGATAGACAAAAAAACCGCCTACAAAACCGATAATTGCGCCAAGGCTTGGCAATAATTGGCTATCGGTCGACATAGCCGTCACTGCGCTGATCGCTGTGCCGACGATTGCACCCGCTAGCAAACCTATTATCGGCAGAAAGTACGCGCTGTACACGCGCATCTTGTTGAAATTTGAAACATCGAAGTGAATTTCTACGGGATCGCCTAATTTGGGATCGCCTAACGTTACATCAACGGCATTTGCACATTGGATTGATATAGCGGCATCCGCACCGGAGTTCGGAAACAAACGGATTGCACAGCCTTGGCCTTTTGCACACCGGCTACAGTTTAGATCGTCGAGTTGGACCTGCGCAAATTCATCGCTGAGGCTAACAATGCAACCTGTGCGGATCATTGCTTTATTTTTGGAGTTTAAGTCGTGCTGCTTGCGCTATTGACTTAACGGCTTCCATTGGCACTTCGCCGACAGCGGTAACGAATCCGTCGTCTAAGCTTAAACTAAAGGCATTCAAAGCGCCCATACTTGAATGCCCCATTAGGCTCTTGTCTTGTTCGGCTTCCATAACGTGTTCAACATATACCGAAACCGAGGACATACCATCGCTCAACATGACATGCGAAACCGGCCCATCATTGATAGGCATTGGACGGTAGCTTTCAGAAATCTCCTTGTATCCTATCGGCAAGTTTTCAAACTGAACACGATCAGGTTGCTCTGATAGCGCAACAGGCTTGGGTTCGCGCCAGCTCACTTGATTTTCAGAGAAGCTGGTTTGAAACAACGATTTTTCTATTTTTTCGGGGTACATAATCGATGTGAACATCACCTGCTCAATGGCGTGATTGTTTTGATCAAACAACATCGAGCGAAGCAACATGTTGGTTTCTTTATCGACCCACAATCGATAACCGTAGCGATATTCATCACGAGGTTGAATCTCTAATACGTAAGTTTCAACTCCGGCAACGCGATCAGTATCCACCAAGGCAAGTTGGTATACATCATCACTTGCAATAGCAGCATCTAGCGTGGGCAAAGGATTGCGCGGCTTAGACTGACTGACCACAACAGCCTGACTATCGGGCCAGATACACGTAACTAACGAATGAGTGCGAATAACTTCTCGGGCCTCCCCGTTAAGCGACAACATATGTTCAAGCTCGCCTTGGTCGTCAGTACCATGAACAATGCTCATGGACTCAACATTATCACCAGCAATATGAACAAACGTACCCTTGTAGTTAAGGGTTTTGAGCGCAGTTGTCATTTTATGTAGCAACTGCTCGGCCGTGGCCTGCTCGCCCGACCAGGCAAGCTGGCTAACAAGCGCTAAACAAACTATGAGCGAACTACGGATTAACATGCTTATTGACCAACTTCCTGACTAGCCGCTTGACTAGCATTGATGTCGTCATAGCCCACCAATCGCGAATAAGGCAACATGCCTTGATGGCTAGCCGTTGGAGAGTTTTCGATATGCTGAGCTAAAAACATATTTAGTCGTTGTTCTTGGTTAGCGTTACGGTTAGTCGAGCTGCCCGCCGCTCCCTTTACGGATGCATTATTGACCCAATAAGTACCCCGGTTTGCGACTAATTCAATTTGTGGCAACACCTGCCCAGGAATAACTGGGTTGGCTGTTGTAGGCAACGCTGCTATGGCTTGTGGTTGATCAACATTATCAGAACTTTGCATAAAGTTAAGGCCAAAGACCGTAGCCAAGGCTACGCTCGCGGCAACTGCCAAGCCGCCGAAGGCCGAACGCATTGAGGATCGTTTTGCTGGAGTGGGTTGATCGACGATGGTGTCGATTGTTTCCTCTTGACGACTGGTAGCATCAGCGCTCATTCCAAAGGCCATGTCGGGGCCAATGGGCGTGACATTAGTGTGAGCAGGCTCATCCTCCAAAGCCGCCCATACACGCGATGCGATATCGGTATCCACTTTCACTGATTCGTTTTTCATGACGTCACGAGCCAAGTGATAGCGCGCCCACGTTGCTTTGAGTTCTTCGTCGCTACACAATTCAGAAATGCGAGCCTGAGAGTCAATATTTTGCCACTCGCCATCCATTAGCTGTGACAACGTTTCTTTGTTACCTTGATCGTTCATTTTTATTCCTGCTTCACTCGTGCACTAACTTCGATTTCATTTCGAATTTACTTCGAACTTATTTTGCTATCAACCTGCTGTTGCCTGCATCAGGCTTTTTGCGATTGTCCGCTTCGGTTTTCCGCAATTAGCGGAGCGAGATTGTTATCTATGGCTTCACGTGCCCTAAATATGCGAGAACGCACTGTTCCAATCGGGCATTCCATTGCAGATGCAATGTCGTCGTACGATAATCCTTCAAATTCGCGCAGCGTTATCGCTGTGCGCAGGTCGTCTGGTAATGATTGGATGGTCTGTTGCACTACCTGAGCAATCTCGTCTGTGAGGAGTTCGCGCTCGGGTGTGGCATTTTCGCGCAATGCACCGCCACCTTCGAATTGCTCTGCATCTGCAGAATCAATGCCGGTATCGGATATTTTGCGGCTCATCGTGACCAAGTGATTTTTGGCTGTGTTGATGGCAATACGGTAAAGCCAGGTATAAAACGCGCTATCACCACGAAAATTAGCCAAGCCGCGGTAGGCCTTAATAAAGGCTTCTTGGGTGACGTCCTGCGACTCGTGACTATCATGAACATAGCGCGACACGAGGTGGCCGATTTTGTGTTGGTATTTGAGGACAAGTACGTCGAACGCGGATTTATCTCCGCGTTGGACACGCTGTACCAGCGCCATGTCGATATCTTTTTCGCTCAACCGTTTAGCTCCACCCGGACTATTTCTCGTTGAACCTTTGGCCACCGTGGCCCGCGAAATCGAGCTTCCGCCGGACATCGTGTTGGTTAACGCAGTAGTTTGTTGGTAAATCATAACAGTTGTGTATCCCATACCGGGCAATTTGCTTACTTACATCAGACATTTAACGCAGGTATAGTTCAGAGATAACTTTAAAAAATTGTGCACTACACAACACAATTTAATTTTTGGACAAGGGAATTCTGATGTTATTGCCCCTAAAAGCCTCCGTTTATGCGCTTCAGCAGCCCAATGCAGATGTTTCAGCACAGGACCTGCAAAAGTGTTTGATAGTCGATTTACGACCAGCGGAAGATTATGACAATGGACACATACCCGGTGCAATTTGGTTGGATGCACGTCGATTAAACCGCAGTGATAAGCCATTGGGCGGCCTATTACCTGATACTGAGACCGTCAATTCGATAGCGGCGGACATAGGATTGAAGGCTGATCATCACATTGTCGCCTATGATGCCGGCGGCGCGACCGCTGCTGCGCGGATGATTTGGGTGCTAAATGCCTACGGCTGGGATGCCATAAGTTGGCTTGATGGAGGGTTTGCGGCGTGGCTAGCCAGCGGCGCAGAACAAAGCCACGATAGTCCACCCCCTATTCATAGTTCAGCGGTGTCTTTGGCCCCGTCTGGTAAAAACGTAATTAGCACACCCGAGTTAGTGCAACGTTTAGATAAACCCGATTTATCAATCATTGATGTACGCAGCCATGCCGAGTACGAAGGCAGTGATGTCCGAAGTGAGTTTGGCGGCCATATACCCGGCGCCGTACATTACGAATGGACTGACATGTTAGATAAGTCGCTCAACTTACAAACAAACGAAGACATTCAACAAAAGTTAGACAGCCTGGGTGTTGGTAAAAACGACGAAGTAGTTGTCTATTGCCAGACTCATCAACGCTCTGCAGTCACCTATGTCGCGCTTAAACACCTAGGATATAGAAATGTTACTGCACTAGACGGCGCATGGTCTAACTGGGGTAACGATGCGGCGACGCCAAAGGTGTTGGGTAACAAGCCGTCTAGCTAAGCTGCCATTGTCATGCCAACGCCGGATGACATTGATGACGTTATGCCTCGTCGGTCAATTTAATATAATTATCATATCGCCACTGAGCAATCGCGCTGTCATCAACTGATTGCTTAACTGCGCAGTTGGGTTCATGGCGATGCGAGCAATTGGCAAACTTGCAGTCTTGACCTGCACGCGCAATGTCAATGTAGCCATTACGCACATCAACGCTGTTGAGTTCGGCAAAGGTAAATTGCCTAACGCCAGGCGAATCTATAATCGACCCCCGCCCCATTTCATACCAATAAGTCACGGAAGTTGTATGAGAACCAAAACCCGTAGCTTTAGAGATTGCGCCCTCGCGTACATCTCGATCAGGTAAAAGAAATTTAATCAGCGACGACTTACCAACACCGGAAGCACCGACAAATGCCACACTCTTATCTTGCAATAGATCGAGCAATTCTTGCATGCCATCGGCACTGTCTCGGCTTACGGCTAAGGCGTGATAATCCATTTGCAAGTAGGCCTTCAAAACCATATCCAGTTTGCGCCGCTCCGATTGCTCATACAAATCAGTTTTATTTAGGATAATTATTGGCGAAATGCCGGCATTTTCAGCCGCTACGCAAAACTGATCAATCAACAGTGTATCGATACCAGGAGGATGAGCCGACACAATAACTAGATGGGTTAAGTTAGCAGCTAGTGGTCGAGGCTTACCACGCGCGTCTCCACGCTGTAAAACAGTTGCCCGTTCGTGCAAATGGACAATGCGCTCGGCATCATAGTCGACGATATCACCAGCCACCAGCAGAGGTAGTTTGGATAACGGCATAGCAGTAACCAACTCGCCACTGTCGAGTAGTACAGCAACTGCGGCACGGAAATTGGCGACAACTCGCCCTTTTTCAGTCAAGTGTTTTACATGTTCCTAGTAGCGCGACCCACTGCCAAGCGCTCAGTCGCCGTAAAGTAAATTGTCGCATGCAAGGGCAGCAAGCTGTTTTGCTATTCATCCACTGCAACTCTTTTATCACCCTATAATCTCTACCAAATATACACAATTGCACAGAGTGTGCTTGAATACTTACCAACAGACTACTTTGGACAACGCTCGATGCCGGTAAATGACAACAACTTGATGTGGGTAGATCTAGAAATGACTGGGTTAGACCCAGATACCGACACAGTGATCGAAATTGCAACAGTTTGCACCGATGCCGAACTCAATATCTTGGCAGAAGGTCCCGTTTGCGCAATCCAGACTAGCTCAAGCTATTTGGACAAAATGGATGATTGGAACGTCAAACACCACACTGAGTCTGGCTTAGTAGCCCGAATTAAAGAAAGCCAGATCAGCATGCAGGATGCCGAGCAACAAACATTGGCGTTTATGGCTGAGTGGGTAAGCCCGTCCACCTCTCCCATGTGCGGTAACAGTATTTGCCAAGATAGACGCTTTATGGTGCGTACCATGCCTACATTGGAAGCTTACTACCACTACCGAAATATTGATGTCAGCACGATTAAGGAATTGGTGCGCAGATGGAACCCGGAGATTAGCGGTGGTTTTAGAAAGAAAAACACGCACCTCGCGCTAGATGATATTCGCGAATCCATTGCTGAGCTTCAGCATTACCGTAAGACGGTGTTTTCTATTTAGATTACGCCGACTATTTAAACTTCACTGCGCTTACTAAACGCCACCGACAAAGTACCACCATCGGCGAATTCGAGTTCGCTACCGATCGGGATACCTTGGGCTAATTGCATCACTTTCACATTTTCTGCTCTGGCAAGCTCTGTGATAAAGCTAGCCGTTGCCTGACCTTCGAGTGTCGGGTTAGTTGCTAGGGTAAGTTCTTTTATTTCGCCCGTGGCTAGTCGGGTTTTGAGTAGATCTAGACCAAGATCTTTTGGCCCTATCCCATCTAGTGGTGACAAATGCCCCAGCAACAAAAAGTACCGGCCACGAAAAGCGGTGGATTTTTCGATAGCTAATACATCGGCGGGGTTTTCGACAACGCATAGCAAGCTACCATCGCGCTCATCATCGGAGCACCACTGACATAAATCATGCTCAGTAAAAATACGGCATTGAGTGCAATGCTGTACACGTTGCATTGTTTCAACTAGCAGTTCGCCAAGCCTGGTTGCTGCAGCTCTATCGCGCTGCAACAAATGCAGTGCCATACGTTGCGCAGATTTAGGCCCAACGCCTGGTAAACCACGTAAACCTTGAATAAGATCGTCGAGCAATGAATGTTGCATGGAAATCCGCTTTGAACAAGAACCAACTGATTAGAACGGCAGTTTCATACCAGGTGGCAGATCGATGCCATTGGTTAATCCACTCATTTTCTCAGCCGAAGCTGCTGCCAATTTTTGCGAGGCATCGTTGACCGCCGCCGCGATGAGGTCTTCGAGCATATCTTTATCATCGCCGACCAAACTATCGTCAATGGCCACCTTCACTAATTCGTGTTGACCATTCATAGTCACTTTAACCAGGCCACCACCGCTTTGGCCATCGATCCTCATGTCGGCAATTTCTTGTTGCGCTTTTTGCATATCTTCCTGCATTTTTTGCGCTTGCTTCATCATGTTGCCTAAACCGCCTTTCATGATCGTCTCCAGTAACTATCAGTGTTGGTTGTTGCCTTATACATTAATCTTCTACGCCAGATCACTTTCACTAACGAACTTTCTCACAAAAAGAACTTTCGCTAAGTCATTTCTGCTAAGACTAAAGTTTAGTCATTTGTTTCAAGTGGTTTAACGCTGTTCTCATCTACCTTGCCATCCACCTCGGCCAACAATTGTTGTACTAGTGGATCATCATTAATGGCAGCTTTGGCAGCAGACATGACATCGTGCTGGCGCTTTTGTTCAATTTTTGCCGGCGTGACCATTGTTGCACCCGCCGAACTTTTGCTCACAACAAGTCTAATTGCTGCGCCAGTACTATCACTTAAAGCGCCTTGCAGGCGCTCGATAAACCGAGGGCTATCCAGATGATCAGCATCAGCATCGAGCTGGATGTGAATCTCACTGCCGTTAATGCTAGACAAGATTGAGTGCTCGGCCAGTTGCCGTGGCATACCTGAGATACCTAAACGGCCAGTAACGTTATGCCAAGTTTCGCTGTTGATTGAGCTTAGCTCGATCGATTCGATAACCGGTTCTGGGGCAGCTGATGTGTTTGCAATCGGCGCAGCGCTTGCAGGCTTAGCGTCTATTGGCGCAGCCTTCTTTGCCGATGCCGATGCCGATGCCGCAGCTCCAGCCAACGTTGTGCCTGCAGCGGCGGCGGCAATCATAGCTGGGCCCGATGATGCATCAGTGACGGCGGCCGCTGCGGTGGAGTCAGCTATTGGCGCTGTCTCAGCAGCCTTGGCTTGAGGCGTTGGCGCAACAGTTTTGGCAGCTTCAGCCTTGCGCTTACCGGCAACAATAGGAGCGCTTTGAGTAGCGGCTGGCGTCGAATTGGGCGGCCGTGCGCCAGCAGTTTGCGGTGCGAATGCGAGCATACGCAACAATGCCATATCAAAGGCTTCGCGTTGATCGGCTGCAAATGCAAGATCCCGACGAGCATGTGAGGCAATCTGATACATCAGCTGAAGTTCAACGCCATCAACTTTAGTGGAGAGTTCTTGCAAGCGTTGATCAGTTGGCGATTTTGCTTCGCTAGTCTTAGCGTTATCAGGGAGCTCGTGAAGCATCGCAACGCGGTGCACGATTGAGGAAAACTCTGCTAAAAGCTCGCTAAAATCTGGGGCATATTGCGCTAACACATCAACCTGTTCAAACAAGGGTTTTGCATCGCCATCTTTAAGTAGCTCGAGTAGATCGATTAAGCGCTCTGCCGACACTCGGCCGAGCATTGATTCAACTTCTTCTTGTTTAACTTCGCCTTGGCCGAACGCTGCTGCCTGTTCAACAAGGCTAAGGGCATCTCGAACACTCCCTTCAGAGGCTCGTGCAATAACATCAAGCGCGGGCGCTTGAAACGGAATACTTTCTTCTGTTAGTAGCTTTTGCAAATATTCTGATAAAAGCGATTGAGGCATACGCTTAAGATTAAACTGCAAGCAACGCGACAAGATAGTCAGCGGTAATTTTTGAGGGTCGGTTGTGGCCAGCAAAAATTTAACGTGTTCGGGAGGCTCTTCGAGCGTTTTTAACAATGCATTAAAACTGTGTGTAGAGAACATATGCACTTCATCGATCAAATACACTTTGAATCGGCCACTGGCCGGCGCGTAGGGTACGTTTTCGAGTAGTTCGCGAGTCTCTTCTACTTTGGTGCGCGATGCGGCATCAACTTCGATTAAGTCAAAGAAACGACCAGCATCGATATCTTTACAAGAACCGCATTCACCACAAGGATTGGAACTAACCCCTTTGGTTTCGCAATTTAGGCACTTAGCAAAGATACGTGCGATGGTGGTTTTGCCCACGCCGCGCATGCCAGTAAAAAGATAGGCATGGTGTAGCCGCTGGTTATCAAGCGCATTGACCAACGCCCGGAGCACATGCTCTTGGCCGATCATGTCGTCAAACTGCTGTGGTCGCCATTTGCGGGCGAGTACTTTATAACTCATGCGTGACTCTTATTGAACCATCTTGAAGTCATATCGAAAAGTCTCGAAAATCGTATCGAAGATCATATCTCGAAGATCATCTCGGAAGTTAGGCAGATTTAGCGATCTTGCAAGGCACTAAGTACACAATCATGTTAATTCAGCACATGTTTATGTGCATTGGGGGGTGGTATTCCGCACCAGCCGCATCCCGGCGCCCGAATCCACTGCTGCAGTTGCTCCCTTCCGGGCCTGGCTGGGTTCACAGCTTGTCGTCGCGAGAGTGCCGATACGGAACACCATAACCCGACCATTGTCTCCGGTTGAAGCCATCGCCGCAACCATAAAGTGATGATTTATCAAAAAACCACAAGCCCTGTTCAGCATCGGTGATAATCAAACACACATTCTTTCGATATCGCTAGGGCAATTCGGTGCAAGCAACCATTTTAATCGTGGAAGATGAACCCGGTATCCGTGACATGATTCGCTTGGCCCTTGAACAAAAGCAATTCCAAGTGGTCACCGCTGACTCAACCGTAACCGCCCACGAGATGCTGAAAACCACTCATATCGATGCGGCCTTGGTTGATTGGATGTTGCCAGGTGCCAACGGTATC
>CALGND010000038.1 GCA_937958675.1 uncultured Granulosicoccaceae bacterium | reverse complement strand
GTTGCCTTTGTGCATGATGCTCAGTTGGAAATGTTTAATCAGGTTCGCCCAGACAACTTGAAGCTTTTTGATGTAAGTGGCGAGAGTACAGAACTGCACAACATCACTCCTGCCGACGATGCTCTATTAATGTATACATCGGGCACCACTGGGCGTCCGAAAGGGGTCGTGCATACACAATCAAGCCTGCTTGCCGGTGGATGGACGGTCAGTGTGGCGCACGAACTGACACCGCAAGATCGCGGAATGGGTGTTCTGCCGTTTTACCATATCAATGGCTTGTGCGTTTCGGTCATGGGTAGCCTGGTATCCGGTGGATCACTGGCGATGGTTTCGCGGTTTTCTGCAAGTAAGTTTTGGGATCAGGCTGCCGATGCGGGCATCACATGGTTTTCCGTGGTTCCCACGATAATCAGCCATTTACTGCACGGCGCAGCCGAACCTAACCCATCATTAAAGGCGCAACTTCGATTTGCACGATCCGCATCATCAGCGCTGGCAGTCGAAACACAACGCGCTTTTCAGGACCGTTTTGGGCTAGCGATAGTCGAGTCACTTGGCCTGACGGAAACGGCAGCGCAGTGCCTGGTCAATCCGCTTGATCCAGCACTTCACAAAATCGGATCTGCAGGCTGTGCGATTAGCAATGAGGCCCGTATTGCTGACGAAAGTGGAACAGAGTGCGCTCGCGGTGTCGAGGGCGAGATTCAGATCCGTGGCCCCAACGTAATGAAAGAATACCTGCACAACCCTGACGTCACCTCCGCTACGTTTCACGCAGATTGGCTTCGCACCGGTGATTTGGGCCGCATGGACGAAGACGGATATGTTTTTGTTACCGGACGGCTTAAAGAGTTGATAATCAAAGGTGGCGAAAACATCGCGCCACGCGAGATTGACGAAGCCCTGTATGAGCATCCCGATGTTGTTGAAGCAGCTGCCTTCGCGATACCGTGTGATCGCTACGGCGAGCGTATCGAAGCTGCCGTCAGGCTTTGCGAGGCTTCAACAGCTAGCGGCGCTGAGCTGCTCGCACTTTGCGTGGAACGCGTCGGGCAATTCAAAGCGCCTGACACAGTGCACATCTTGCCCGAATTACCCAAAGGTCCATCTGGGAAAATTCAGCGGCTCTATCTGAACAAGATGCTCTACGAGAAAACATGATATTGCCTTAACGCAGCAGTCAACTCAGGCGTTTGAGGAAATACCATGCAGCGGGCCGAAACTGAACACTCAGCTTCGGCCCTTTTTTAGCCCTACATTTATCGTTTATAACGACTATTAAACGACTCTACTCTATCCCCAGTGACTTTATCCATCGTTTTACCGGTGTAAGTGGGGTGGCAGTTTGAGCACACATCAAGTTTTGCATCGGCTTGCTTGGTTGATACGATCTCTATTTGTGCCCCACAGTTTCCACAGGAGTAGGTCGTGGGTTTACTGACAGGTTGCTGTTTCATTTTGTTTTATCCTATTTTTCAGGGAATAAAAAGAGGTTCTGAATATCCACCAATCCAGCTGCTAAGTACGAAGGATAGCGCTCCATGATGGCAGCTTTTAGTTCATCACCTGTTTTTACTTTGTTAAAAGTATTTTCTACAAACTCTAGGTAAATCAAGGCATCGTCAATGGCTTGTCTAGAGCCTGTGTTCTCACCGTGTCCTGGTAGAACCAAGTCAAAGCTTGTATCGTCTCTCATAGCTTTAAGACTTGCCTGCCAACCTTGGAAGTTACCGTGACCACAAAATAAATGGCAGTTGTTATAAAGCAAATCTTGCGCAATCAATACTTTTTCATCTTTTAAGAAGATAGTTAGCATATTGTCTGACTCGGCGTCAGTAACGTGGCGATATTCCAACGTTACGCCATCAATCGTTTCACTGGATCCATCGGCAATGAGAGTATCAGGCACTACCTTCTCAACAGGCACATGCTTACCTAGTGAAGGTTTACTGATCTCGATAAAAAAATCCCCTAGCTGATCAATTTCACCTTGAGTACTTTCTAATGAATAAATAGGCACATCTCTGAATTGATAAGCACCGAACCAATGGTCAGGGTGTAAGTGAGACACAATCATTCGATCAATGGGTTTGCCAATTTTTTCAGCGTAATCGCGAATCTCTTGACCAAAAATTACAGAGCGCTGTCCATCGACAATGATCAACCGTTCAGGTGTTTCAATAATATGAGTGGTTACACAACCGGTGAGGTTGGGGCTAACGTAGCTATGAATTTTGGTATTTTTAAATTCAGTGACGGTCATAGACCCATTTGTCATCGGTGTCTTGATTTGGCCAACGGCACCACCTGTCAAGGTTGCTGCGCTAAGAATCGCTGGAGCGCCAAGAAGCACAGAGCCTGCAGCTGTACCGCTGATAAAATTTCTACGGCTTATGTTCAGATCTTTCATTGGGATACTTCCTCTCTTCTAATTAAAAAATTGTCCCGTAGTACCAACTGGTTCAACAGGTACGAAAAAATAGCTATTTACCTACTAGTAGGTAGTTATAGTGGGTAAAAAAAACGCAGCCTTAAATTAACTGTGCTAGAAGCGATGTTTTCAGCCTTTTGAAACCCGTTTCATCGCCCGTGGCATTAGCTATCAAAAGGCCCCCTTGTAACGCAGATAGAAAAACGTTTGCTTCTGACTTAGCTGAACCTGTAAAGTTCAACTCGCCATTAGATTTCCCAACACTCATCACTTTCGCCAACCAATCTGTCTGTTCTTTAAAGAACGCACTGAGTGAGTGCGACAGATGATCTGGCAAAGCACCAACGTCCGATGCCATCATCCCAGCTAAACAAATCTTGTTGCATTTCAAGGTGTTTGAATATAGCTGGATGTAGCTTTGTAACTGACGTGTACTTCCTTTAGTGCTAGATTCGATCGTTGCCATTTCTGCAATGAAGTTTTTTCTATAGCGGTCTAACAATTCCGTTTCCAGATCGAGCTTGGACGGGAAATGGTAATGCACGCTCGCTTTTCTGATATCCAATTCTTCAGCGATATCAGCGTAGCTAAACGCGTTGAAACCACGCGATTGGGCCAAGGCTTGCGCGCTATCCAGAATAAGATCTTTAGTTGAGCTCATAGTGCAATAACGGTACCTACCTTATAGTAGGTTGTCAATCGCAGTTACGCAGATTTACAGCTAGACGTGAGATCAATCACACGCTAGCTGCACATTTTGGTTCTCCAATATTCGGTGTTGTTTAGGTTCAGCGTTTTTTAAAACTAACCGCTTAGCGATCGTATGCTGGTGCTTTCGGTGCGTTTTTCGAATCACAAAGGGCAGGTCAATCGGTGCCTGGAACCGTTCGAATTCTGGTTTTGCGGTTAACTTAGGCCGTTGAGGATCAAGCGGCACCCCATCAAGAAGAAGGCAATCAGCACTGCTTTGCGGAACAGCTCCTGACTAATCCGGTTGCGGAGCAGCTCGCCAATTCGAAAGCCGACAAGCACCACACAGAGTGCCAATGCTGACTTGATCAAAACCGGAAAGGTCATGATGCCGGCCACCAATTGCCCTGCACCAAGCGGGAGAACGCCGGCCAAAAACAGAAAGCCGGTTACACCTATAAATTTCTCTTTGGACACATCCCGTGTCACCAGATACATGGCCACCACAGGCGACCAGATCGAACTGATGCCGCCCAGCACACCAGCCAAGATGCCGAATCCGAGATGCCAGCCGCGCCCTGGACCGATCTTCAGCTTGATTCCCAACAGCAGGTTAAGCGAGAACAGCACCATCGCCACACCAATAGCGCCCGTCAGAAGCCCCGTTGGGTAATCGGCAATGAACATCGATGCGATAAAGATGCTGACCATGATCGCTGCGGCAAATAGCCAGTATTCGCGGGCGATGGCCAGCTTGTTAGGAGCATGGGCAAATTGCAGCGAGTTGGTTGCAAGAATCGACAACCACAGGAGCGGAATAGCTTCTGTCGGTGGCATGATCAACGTTAGAAACGCCATGGCCGCAGCGGGTAGTCCGATGCCTAAAAAGCCTTTCACAATTGCAGCAAACAGGAAGATCAGCACAAGCTGCGCAGTCAGTAGCGCGTCGAAGTTCTGGACAAGTGCGGCAATCGTTTCGTTCATGGTCTTGTCATCCGGTCCAGCAAGAGAGCCAGGCTCATCGCCTAATTCATCTGGCTAAGCACTTCGGTGATGGGTTGTGATTTAATGACAACACTTTACAGCATCGAAATGCGCTTGATACGCGCAGCTGTGTCCTATAGATGAGGCGCGCGCAAGCAGCTCGGGATTACTTCACTACGCATGTTTTTTGAGTTGCACGGCTGGCAGATAACCGCAATTCTAGCCACGTACCTGTTCGCTGCAATAGCCAAAGGGGTGACGGGACTCGGGTTTACCACTACCTGTTTGCCGATCCTGGCACTGTTGGTCGGTTTGAAAGACGCCTTGCCTTTGGTGATTATTCCGTCCATCTTCTCCAACGTTGTTGTGATGCGTCAAGTGGGACGATTTGGTGAGACACTCGGCCGTTTTTGGCCGATGTTATTGGCTCTGTTGCCCGGACTTGCACTGGGTCTTTGGACACTTTCATATATTGACGGCAGGTTGGCTGGTGCCATTCTGGGTGGCATGATACTGGTGTGGTGTGCGTTTAGTTTCGCTAAGCCCGAGCGCTCTATTGCTGCGCACTGGGAACGTCCGCTTGCCCCGTTTTCGGGGTTCATTACCGGTACGATTAATGGGGTTACAGGCTCTCAGATTATGCCGATGGTTCCGTTTCTGATGATGCTGCAGTTAGAGCGAAATTTGTTCCTTCAAGTGGTGAATTGCTCATTCACCTTATCCAGTATCGTCATGGCGTTGGGCCTTGGTAAGCTTGGCCTATTCTCGTGGGAGGACGTTCTGATTTCAGCGATAGGCGTGTGTTTTGTCGCGTTTGGTTTGTCCCTGGGAGCTGCCATTCGCCACCAGCTGTCGGAAGAGCTGTTTCGACAGGGCATCCTTGTTATGTTGTCATTGATGGGGCTTGGATTGATTGTTCCCATATTGGTTTGAATGGATGCAGTTGTTGCATTGGCAAGCAGAGTCGGTACTAATGCTTACTAGCGGTGTTTTTTTCCAGCTCTTCAGAGTCTTCTGGGTAATGAACCGACACGCATTGTTCACAAAACGTGTGCGTGAATTCCAGATTCGATTTACCCACCAAATAGCTTTCGACTGTGCGGAAATAGCCATCGTCGTCCCTGATTGATTTGCAAAAGGCACAGATGGGTAGTAGTCCTTTGAGTTCTTTGACTTCTTTGAGCGCCGCTTCAAGATCGTTAATATGTGTTTGTACAGCCTCGGCCATTTGATTCTGGCTTTGTGCCAGCACGGCAAACTCATCGCTATTGGTCACAGGAGTACGCGCGGAGTAATCTCCACCTACTATTTTTCTGGCAGTGAAAGTGATATTGGCAAGCGGTCGCTCCACGCCGTATTTGAACAATGTATAGGTGATTGCACTAACAACAGCCAGTGTCGCAATTAGCAAAGGTACAATTTTTTTAGTGAGTGAGAAAGCGGGCTCGTGTATCTCAGACTCATCGATTTCTGCCAGCATTCCCCAATTCAAGCCAGCAATATTCAATGGACGATACTGTGATAACACGCTAACGCCTCGGTAATCTTTTGTCACTACCGAGCCGGTCTCGCCTGAAGTTACGGCACGCGATGCCTTGGTATCAACTTTTTGTATAAGGATAGTAGATGTGTCGCTAAAGCGGCTGTCTGTGCGCATGTACAGATCACTGCCTACGATGTATGTTTCTCCCGAGTTGCGCAGGCCGTGACTATCCGATATTACTCGGTTCACTCTCTTGTTATCTAGCTGAAAAGCGACGGTACCAATAAGCTGATTATTATCAAACACCGGTGTAGCAAAGAATGATGCGGGTTCGTTGTAGCTTGCGGCGTACCGCTTAAGGTCGCTGGTGAAAACAGTGTGACGCTCACTGCCTAAGGCTGTGCGAACGGTATCACCGAGATTGCTTTTTGCATAAGGCCCGGAGTTGAAGTCAGTAGCAAAATCAGTTTCTTTTTTAGACGAATAAACAAGCCTTGCCTTTTTATCGAAAAGAAAAACATCATAAAAATCGAAGGACTTCAGAAAGCGATTCATTTGCGAATGAAAACGCTCGTGTGCGTTCTGGTAACTAGTTGTAACTTGCGGGGTATACCCTTCGTTCTTTTTCCCAACAGGATTTGGATTTTTCACAATATAGATCCACTGAGCGAGACGCGCTGCGTTCGATTTGGGTAAATAATGTGGAACGTTGATGTCTCTGTCGAATCTGCTCGAGAATTCTTGCGTGTAAAACGCAGTTAGGTCTGCATTAATTTGTTCAGGTGTTGGCCCGTTGCCCATCATATCGGCTTCAAGCTGGTCTAGACCGCTAGTGAATGCGGTAGTCGCTGCAATGATGGTATCTGTCTGGGCAAGATTGGCGACTTGCTCCTGCGTCACCCGGTAGTGATCTTCTACAATTGTTGCGCGTGATGTTAGTGCCGCTTCCAGATGCATTTTGCTTTGTTCAAACATTGCATCATTGGTAAAGTGTGATGCAAGCCACGACATTAGTAGTGCGCTGAGGGTAAATAAACAAATTATCGTTAGCCCAAGCCGCAAAAATAGTGAGTCTGAAACCCGCATTGGTATATATCCTCCTCCAAGAACTACCATACTACACTGTAGTGACTAAAACACGTAACCCCGTGTTGCTCCACCTATGTTTAGTCACATTTGATCATTTTGAAAAACTCTCTGATTCCTTTAAAATGGAGCCTGTTTTAGAAGAAGATCGTCTCATGAGCAGTTCAGTTACTATGAGTAATGCCAGTGCCAGTACCAGTACCGAGGCGCGTCACATATTATTGCTTGACGACGAGTTAGCGGTACGTGTGGCAATGGCAAGAGTGCTTAAATGGAATGGGCACCAGTGCACTACAGCTCACACCGGTGAAGAACTTCTGGAGCTGGTCAAATCTGCAAGCCAGAACAATATCAAATACGACCTGGCCATTCTGGATATAAAAATATTCGGTGGTATGGGCGGAATAGAAGCCATGCAAAAAATGAAAGAGAGTGGCTGCGCGATACCGATTATTTCAATGAGTGGCTATGGAACAGAAGATATATTCAGTAGCGAAGAAGATAGAACTGAATTTGCGGGGCATCTTCAAAAACCGTTTAATAAACTAAAGCTGCTAAGTGAAATTGAACGCCTTTGTCCGCCATCTTCTTAACGATCAACAGATCAGATTCACGCGACATTCAAAATTAGTTGATTTTCATGTCACCTCATTACTATCGAATAGCTGAGCTACCAGACTTTTTAGCTGAGATTCAAACTACAGTAACTTCATGAATACCAATCGTAGCTTTCGTGGTATGAATTGGAAATTTCTGGTAATTCTGATTCCAGTACTTGCGCTTGTAGCTGTAATTTTGGAGGCGGCATACGTCTATACAAAAACTGTTTCGGCGGAAAAGCAAGTCATATCGCAAGTCGAGACAATATCTCGCGCTAACAGCCTGGCGGTGTCTTACCCGCTGTCGTCTCTTGATCTGGAAGGCTTGAATCAGAGTTTGCAGGCGATTGTCTTGCACCCTGAGATCATATGCGTTGAGGTGAGTGGGGTAAATAGTGAAGAAAGATATGAGTGGCCGAAAAACTGTACGGTAAGCGGCAATAATGAAAAATTCGCATCAAACAATTTGATTTATAACAATCAAAACGTTGGGCGCATGTTTTTGTTCTACACCACGCGGCCACAACGAAACGCTTTCAAACATCAAACGCTAACAGGAATCATTTTCTTCTTACTGCAAATTGGCGGCGCCGGATTGGCCGGTTACCTGGCGCTTCGCTACACTGTGCGCCGCCCGGTTAATCGATTAATAGCTGCTACCCAAAAAGCTGAGCAAAGCAATGTACTAGAAACGATTGACTGGCACGGTGAGGATGAGCTGGGTAAGGTCGTAACTGCCTACAATAATCTGGTAAATAAAATTGAAGAGAACAACCTAGAGCTTATTGCCGTGCAGGAGGAGTCGGAAATAGCGGCACGTGCCAAAAACCGTTTTTTGGCTAACATGAGTCATGAGCTACGTACACCTCTTAATGCTGTTATTGGCATTACAGAAATGCTCAGGGAAGAGGCGGAAGAACAACATAGTGATACCGAGCCGTACGACAGAGTGGCAATGTCGGGGCGGCACTTGCTACATCTTGTTGATGACTTGTTGGATATGTCGAAACTTGATGCTGGCAAGCTAAGTTTATCGATAGAAGAGGTCGAACTAGAAACATTGCTTACTCAAGTTTGTGCGACGGTCCAACCGATGGCTGCTAGTCAAAACAACAACATTAAGCTTAACTACACCGACATACCTGAGTATATAGAGACAGATTCTCTTCGGCTTAAACAAATATTGATAAACCTTTTAAGCAATGCATGTAAATTCACTAAAAATGGGGATATTGTTCTTGAGGCAGCTGAGCATTATTTTGAAGGGAAAAAAACGGTTCGTTTTTGCGTTCGCGATACCGGAATAGGTATCCCTGAGGATCAGCATGATCAATTGTTTTCAGAGTTTTTCCAAATAGATGAATCGACAAGTCGACAATACGGTGGTGCTGGCTTAGGGCTGACTATCAGCCAAAGACTCTGTGAGCTAATTGGTGGTGAAATTTCTATAAACAGTACTGTGGGACAAGGTTCCGAATTCAGTTTTATCTTAGCTGTTGAGTTTGAAATTTAAAATACAGTGACATCCGCCCGATCTGACACCCTGGGTTAATTTAGCAAGCCGCAGTTGGTAAGCCTCCTCTTTAGTATCCAACTCTTTCAGTTGCATATAAAACCATAATAATGCGCTAACGCGTGCCGCTGGCTAAGCGTTATTCGCTAGAAATATGATACAACGGCGTGTAGCATAGGCAGTTCTAAGGTGAACTATTGTGTGTCATTTTTGATGGCGTGCACGGATCTGACCGATGCACTTTCGTCAGTACAGGTCCAAATCTAACATTGACAGGAACATTGATATGGCAGATCCGGTGGTGATCGTGGCTGGTACGTTTGATACCAAGTGGCAAGAGCTAAGTTATTTACAGGATACGATTAAGAACGCAGGGGTTGCGGTTCAAACTGTCGATCTTTCAACTACTAATAAGGCATCACGTGCTGATGTGTCTCCGCAGCTTATCGCGGCGCATCATCCAGAGGGTGTCGAGGCTGTGTTTACCGGCGACCGTGGGACGGCCGTGGCCGGCATGGCACTCGCATTTAAACTGTGGGCAAAACAGAATGTAGAGTCAATCGGCGGGATGATTTCTGCTGGTGGTTCGGGTGGAACTGCGCTAGCGACTCCAGCATTACAAACCCTGCCCATCGGCACTCCAAAAATTATGGTGTCTACCGTTGCTTCAGGTAACGTTGAGCCTTACGTGGGGCCAAGCGATATCATGATGATGTATTCGGTGACTGATGTTCAAGGGCTCAACACTATCTCACGCAAGGTACTAGGTAATGCGGCCGCCGCTATGGCTGGCGCAGTGCTGCATGCACCTGCAGTAGTAAATGATGTGAATGAAAAGCCCGGGCTCGGCATGACTATGTTCGGCGTGACTACCGCCGCGGTTCAGTTGGTGATTGAAAAATCAAAAGATGAGTATGAGCCTTTTGTGTTTCATGCGACCGGCGTTGGTGGTCGTTCAATGGAAAAACTTGCTGATGGTGGATTTTTTAAGGCTGTAGTTGATTTAACAACTACCGAAATCTGTGACATGCTTTTTGGTGGTGTTTTTGCAGCCGATGAAGATCGTTTTGGATCGATAATTAGGCAAAAAGTGCCGTATGTTGGTTCAGTGGGTGCGTTGGATATGGTTAATTTCGGTGCACCGCCAACCGTTCCGGCTAAGTATGCAGATCGTCTTTTTTACGAGCACAACCCACAAGTGACATTGATGCGTACAACCCCGGATGAGAACGCTCAAATGGGGGAGTGGATTGCTGGTCGGCTTAATCAGATGGATGGGCCGGTTCGATTCTTATTGCCACTAGGAGGTGTATCTGCATTGGATGCGCCTGATATGCCTTTTAATGATGATAAAGCACGAGCGAGTTTGTTCGATGCGATTAGATCCAACTTTACAGAAACGAATGATCGCCGTTTGATTGAGGTGCCACATCATATAAACTCGGCGGAATTTAGTGACGCGGTTGTACAGGCATTACACGATATCAGCTGAACGCAACCCTGAACAAGAAACACACAAGCCAAACTTACTGCAAACGCAAAATAACTTTAATAAAGAGCCATAGACATGCCTGCGATTGAAAGAAAAGACTTACTAAAAAAACTCAATAAGATGAAAGCGGACGGTATACCGATCGTTGGAGGTGGTGCAGGTACTGGCTTATCAGCTAAGTGTGAAGAAGAGGGTGGGATCGATCTTATTGTTATTTATAACTCGGGCCGTTATCGCATGGCAGGCCGTGGATCGCTTTCGGGTTTGCTGGCTTATGGTAACGCCAATGAAATTGTGAAAGAGATGGCCAGTGAAGTTATACCTGTAACTAAAACAACTCCCGTGCTTGCGGGGGTAAACGGGACAGATCCGTTCTGCAATTTTGATATGTTTCTTGATGATCTCAAGCGGCTTGGGTTTTCCGGCGTTCAGAATTTTCCGACTGTGGGCCTGATTGATGGTAATTTCCGCGCTAATTTGGAAGAGACCGGGATGTCTTATGCTCAGGAAGTTGAAGTGATTCGTCTGGCACACCAAAAGGACATGTTCACCACGCCGTATGTTTTTAGCGACGAAGATGCGATCGCTATGGCCAAAACAGGCGCCGATATTATTGTCTGTCACTTGGGCCTGACCACAGGTGGAAACATCGGTGCTGAGACAGCTGTGACTCTTGATGATTGTGTTGAACAAATTGATAGCTGGTCGTCGGCGGCACTATCTGTAAACCCGGATGCCATTGTGTTGTGTCACGGTGGCCCTATTGCAATGCCAGAAGATGCAGAATATATTCTGAAGCGTACTAAAAATTGCCATGGCTTTTATGGCGCATCATCTATGGAACGTTTACCCACTGAAATTGCGTTAGTGGAACAAACCAAAGCGTTTAAAAATATTAAATTCTAATATTGAATGCAGATGGATGATCGCTGCAATGGAATTGGTTAAACGACAGGGGTTGCATGGACGAAAAGAGCGCGGCATCATCCACTACGTATCGAAGTCCACCCGACCTGCACGACAAAAAAATTTCAAGAACTTACCGATCTGCTGATCGACAATTCCTGATTCTGATGGGTGTGGTCTGGCGAGGGAGTGCCATGCCCTATTGGATGAATCCTTTAAACTTCCCAAACGGAGTCCATTAGTTTTTCATCCCATGCGGAGCCGGGTTTGCATTCAGGAGAGTAATAAGGGTGGCGTCGAAACTCTTCGAGAAAATATAATTTTGCATGTTTAACTGCAATTTCATGGGGCACACCAAGCATCTTGGCAGCACGAACATGCCGTTGAATTGCTTGGCATTCGGTTTTACTTTCGTTCAGTTCCCCGCGGATATGCATCGCTTCATGAACCAACAGCATGATGCTATATCGCTCTCGTTGATCAGCATTTTCGGGATCTTTAAGATACGATTTTATTCGCTTGCACCAATAGGTTTTTATTGTCACCTCGCCTGTGTCTGGGTAGGCGTAACCAATAGTAGAAATACTACTTGAATCGAAAATTGAGGCGATGGCTGATTGGCAGTCGACGTCAGCGTGTTTAAAGTCAGCCAATTCGTGTGTAATATCAGTAAGTGTTTTTTGAAACTGCCAATGTTTTATTGGTGGCCATGCACACAACACTGCTAATGCTAAGCAGGCAACCATAAGTTGTTGACCAAACTTGTCACTTGATTTAAGTCTCAAAAGCTCGCGCACAGATAGTGCGAGAAATAAAAAGCTAAGAAGGATAAAAAACACGCTCCACCCAAAAAATAAGCAGCCACCTCATTCTTATCGACTGAGAAGTAATAGGCTTTAGTAGTGCTTCGGCCCAACAAAGCCTTTAAATAGAGCAAAACGGCTTGGGTAGCGGGTGATATAAACCGTGATTTGCTGTATAAATTTAGTAATACACAGGATGTTAAGAAAACAAACTGCATCGGTGAAAGATAACAGTGTTACAAACAATAGATAGCTCGGCTCGCTATACAAGCACTTATAGAGAAAGGAAGAGACATTGAAAGAAATTGAGATGATCGACACGCGAATCGCTTACGAAAATAAATGGATGACAGTACGTGAGGATAAGGTGCGTCGTTTAAGTGGTTCGGAAGGTATTTATGGTGTCGTCGATAAGCCAGACTTTGTAGCGATTCTCCCTATTGAAAACAATCGAATTCACCTTGTTGAGCAATACCGCTATCCAGTCGGGGAACGGTATTGGGAAATTCCTCAAGGGTCGTGGGAAGAAAACCCCGAAGTAGATAGCATTACGGTTGCAGCAGGCGAGCTTCAGGAAGAAACAGGATTAAAGTCCAATAGGCTGGAGTATGTTGGACACATTTACCAAGCTTACGGATACTCTAATCAAGGATTTCATATTTATCTAGCTACTGAGTTAGAAAAGCTTGAGCAGAGTTTGGATCAAGAAGAAGAGGGTTTGATTACGGACAGCTTTGACTTGCTAGAGTTTGAATCAATGATAACAAACGGGCGTATAAAGGATGCGACAACAATTAGTGCTTATGGCTTTGCCAAAATTAAGGGATTGTTTTCACGCTGAAGCTAAATGCTAAGCTAACAACCATAGGAGATCTGGTTGAATGCTATCAAAAAATGATTCAGTTTCTTTCGTTGCTACTCTTGACTCTACTGCAGCCCGTGTTTTTTACGAAGATGTGCTTGGCCTGAAGCTGATTGCGGATGAGTATTTTGCTCTGGTATTTGATTTAAATGGCCACGCACTCAGAATTGCTAAGGTCGACGCGCTAACGCCAGCAAAGCATACTGTATTGGGTTGGAATGTGAATGACATTGCAGCGGCAGCAAAAAGCCTAGGAGCACGTGGGGTTGTTTTTGAGCGCTTTGATGGTATGGATCAGGATGATCTTGGAATTTGGCTGTCGCCATCTGGTGCAAAAGTAGCTTGGTTTAAAGACCCTGATGGCAATAGTCTATCGCTTACTCAACTATCCATAGACGATCCGGTGCAGCCCGTATAGACAGAAGGGTAGATGCCTTGCTTTAGTCCAAAAGAAAACACTCACGTGATCGATGGCCTTTAATCTTTATTTCGCCCCGCGATTGGGCTTTAAAACGTGGTGGTAACAAGGCATGTGTTTCCGCAGAGATTTGTATTCGATCAGCAACTCCTTCGGATTCCATTCTGCTAGCAACATTGACAGTATTGCCCCATAAGTCATAAGCGAATTTTTGCTTTCCGATAACACCAGCAATGACGGCGCCAGAATGAACGCCAATACGCAGCTTTAAATCGAGATCGTATTTTTGCCGAAACGCCTCGAAAGAATGTTGCATAGCGATGGCCAGGTCCACTAATTTTTCGGCGTGATCGGTCTCGCCGCCCAAGCCAGTTGCAACCATGTAGGCATCGCCAATGGTTTTGATTTTTTCGGCGCCAAAGGTTTCTACGCTTGAATCAAATCGAGTGAATAGATCATTTAGCGAGGAAACTAAATCTTGAGCTGTCAGGTTGCGGGATAGATTAGTGAATCCTGCGATATCTGCGAAGAGCACTGATACGTTTTCATGGCTGTCCGCTATTGGCTCTTCGTGCGATTTGAGTCGTGCGGTTATTCGGGCGGGTAGCACATTAAGTAGTATTGATTCAGCTCGATCATACTCCAACTGTTGTGCATGTTCTGCACGTTCTACTGCCAGATCGTAGGACACAATTATTATCGTCACAACCAAGGCAAGAAAGACTAAATTCATCAACAAAAAAATTGAGCTTAATGCGCCTGAAACGGGGTAAATTGAGCCGTTTTGTATCGCGACTAATGCAACAACGCCGGTCCCCAGCACTAACACTATTCCAATTAACACTCGTGCGGTTCGAGATAGCATGGGGTATAGAGGAATAAAGGCTACGCTGATGAATACCAGCAGCCAAAAGCCTGCATTAAACCCTAAGTATAGCGTTGCTAGAATTGCATGCGCGGGGAGTTCAAACAGAATGCAACCATATACAGCCCAAGACAAGTTGCCTCGATAGAGTTGCCAAGTAGCAAAGGCAAACAACGCTAAGCTAAATAGATTAAAAATTGCTAGTACGGGATAATCCAATGCCCAGAATAGAATCAAAAACCCAGCATGCGACACGGTGCCTAAAGGAAGGCCTATCCATAAGGCTGTCAGAATTCGCGCCTTTTCACCGCTATATTCTGAAGGTGGGTTATTTATGGTGTTCCAAAGCTTCAAAACATGCCTCTTCGATCCTCGATGTATGACATTCCTGAGATTATGATAGTGGGCGCCGGCGTGCTCGTCGTACGCCGGCTAGTTGCAATGCACAAATTAGCCGCGCAGTAAGGTGCCAGGAACTTGCTTTGGAAAGTAGTCTTCGCAATTGCCTTCACGATATACATCGCCAGTAGCACAGTGCAATCCACCACCGAATGGATAGGCGTCTCTAAACGGTACCGGAATAACGTTCATGCCAAGTTTGTCCATTTGTTCCTGCTGGTACACCTCACTTGCCTCAACCACGACTGTTTTATGATCCAGGATCAAACAGTTCATCGACAACCAAGTGCTTGAATAGCAAAGTGGTGGTGGGCGGTTGTGAGAAGGCGGTGCCGCATCCACAATCTCCCAATCGTTGGCTTCAAAGATCTTTCGCTGTTGTTCTGGCAGACGACGATTTGGGTTGTTGATAATCAAGCCCGGGCGTAGCGGTACAAATGTCGCGTCGATGTGAATTGGGTAGGGATCGCCTGGGAAATTAACGGCATGTACACGGTGGTCTGGAAAGTGGCGCTGTAGCCATTCCATTCCGCGACGATTAGTGGTTAGCCCGTGTTGGACAAATAGATCTTTACCCAAACGGCATACGTCAGCTGCATCAAATAGCGGTTCGTGTTCAGTGGTGACAAAATCAAGTGCTGCGGTTCGCTTTAGTCGGTCATCGATTGTAATCTCATCGAAATAGCCGGCTTGAAATGACTGTTCATTTAGGCGAGGGCGCGGTGCTTGTTCCCATCGAAATTTTGGATCCTCGTCAAAGTAGCGTTGCATTAAGTCGTGATAGGCCAAGTACTCAAAGTAGCGGCACCGAAACGACATTGGCGCTGACAAGATCTCACTACCGATGGTTAACAAAACATCGCGAGGAGGCATGCAACCGAACTGACTGCCGGTGGAGAAATCTGGTGTGTTAACCGCTTGATTCCATTGTATTGGAGTAGGGCGATCGACGACGATACCGCGCTCTTCCAATACGCTCACGAGGTGATCAAGCTGGATATTGGCTTTTTCTACCGTTTCAAGCGGACGCGGCCCCCACATACCTCGCATATCACTGTCTTCAGGCACTTTTGCCTCGGTGGCAGGTTCAGTGGGTGGAATACATGTGTGATCCGCCCGACCGACGATAACGTGCTTTAACGGATCAAATTCGTTCCAAGAATTGACAACGGTTTTACTCATGGTGCATCGCTCAAGTTCTTCGATAAGTATTGCGGTATAGCCTCTGGGCTAAACCCTCGATCGTGGAGTTTACGACATAATTCGTGTTCGATCTATGGGCTTGGATCTACTAATAACTAACACGGTTAAAAGCAGCACTTTATCAGGCCAGCTAGTAGCGATTTAAGCCGCTAACTAGCTGTATGCCAAATGCAATACAAGGATCGATACCGCTGCTGATGCTAGTCCAACGCGGGCCTTAAAATCAAACCTTTCTTGAAAGGCCACGACTGCGACGATGGTTGCCAACACAACCACACCAAAGTTTGTCATTGAATAGACAAAAACACTTTCCAATGAAGGTGTTGCTAATGCCAAAAGTATGAAATAGACAGCGCCTAAATTTGATAAACCGAGAGCCGAACCTGCGAGGATATGGTTCAGGCTTATATTTCTATTTTTGGAGGCCAGTAAATGGAAAAAGCTGAATAGAAAGGCGAATGAAAATACTGTTGTTATGAACAAAGGAAACTCCGCTTCCGTAAGCCCCCACACCTGAAACAGTTTAAAGCTACTATCGATGAGTCCTGATCCTACAAATACAAGTAAAGGCCAAACCCAGCTCCCTGTATTCACGCCACTACCCGCAGATAGGTAAACCGCTGCGAGACCAACGATAATTCCTAATACGATTAGTCCATTGCTTGGTTCGTTAAGAATAAAAATGCCCACAAAAATTGGAATAAGCACGCTCATTTTAGATGCGACACTGGTTACGGATAAACCACTAGTTTCTGCAGACTTAGAAATAAGGCGAAAGACGCCATAAAATGCTAGGCCTTCAAGGGCTGCTGGTAGAAACCAGTTAGAGTAAAAACCGTTTGCCAAAGATGAAAAAGCGATCACACTGGCTACAGCCGATACAAAGTAGGACACTACAATGGTTTTGCGAGAGCTGATGCTCTTTCGGTCACAAATTTTGAATACAAGCAGAACGCAAACCGAGCACAGGATGCTCAGTAATATAAATAGCACCTTGTTAGAATCCTATGCTGCGGGCCTGTGCTTGTAGGCTAACACTATTCAATAATTCTGTTGTAGTGATACAGTGTTGAGTGATCCAAGCTACAACAGCTACCACTAACATGAGGGAACAATGTGGATAACAAAACTATTTTCATATGGCTGAATAGGCTAGGTATTGGGCTAAGACTGGCTGGGGCTTTGTCATTGTGCGCTTTGGCATTCTCTGCTTATCAGATTGTTAAAAGCCCAGAAGAATTTCCACTGGCAAGAGAAGTATTGACTGCCCTAGAAACTACGAAACCACTATTGGCTGGGAAGTTTGGGGATGATGACTTCGTTCTTGATGCCGCTGAACCACTTCGTTATGTGTTTTTTGGGTTTATCGGATTATTTCTAGTGAGTATGATGGCTAGTATCAGTAGGGCGATGATATTGGGAGGGATCAGCCTGACCAGATTCGCGGCTGAAAGTATTGCAGCTGAAAGCATTAAGGTTAGAAACGAGCGCTTTGGGTCATACAATGTTGACTGAGTGCCATATCGTAATTAAGGCTGGTTTACGATCTACTACATCTTGTGGAAATACGACAAATGCTGTTTCAGAGTATAAGATGGCAAAGTAACTTCTACTACGCAAATTTGGACACTAAAGCATGGCACGTGAGATTAAAACGGCGCTGATCACAGGCGGCAATGGCAACCTGGGCAGATTAGTCGGTCAGCAGTTACTTGAACGCGGCGTAAACGTGATCAAGTTTGATATCCCAGGAACAGAGCCTGAGCAAACTCACGAGAACGAAACCATAGTAATTGGTGATATTCGTAAAACGCAAGATATACGAGATTTGCTAAAAGAGCATCAGCCTGACACCATCTATCATCTTGCCTCTTTGCTATCAGGTAGTTCGGCCGCTGATCATCAAGCGGCATGGGATATCAATGCAACAGGATCGTTCCAACTTATGCAATTGGCGGTAGAGTGTAAAGTCGAGCAGTTTTTCTTTGCTAGTACCAACGCAACGTATGGAGGGGTAATTAGCGATCCATTACCTGAGAATACTGAGCAGTGGCCAGAAAACATTTACGGCGCAACAAAGGTGGCTGTTGAGAGGCTTGGCGTGTTCTTTAAGCAAACACATGGGCTGGACTTTCGCGTCCTTCGTTTCCCTTTGGTTATATCTCCCTTCGCGCCAACTACTGCAGTAACTGCATTTCCGTCACATGCCTTTCGTGCGGCAGTCAACGGTGAGTCATTTGTATTTCCAGCAAGTGCTGACGCGGGCATGTCGACCTTGTTTTTAGAGGATGTTATTAACAGTATTGTTGAATACACGCACGCGCCCAAAGAAAGCCTGACTCGTCATGCCTATAACGTACATGCATATCATTTAACAACGCAAATGGTCATTGACGAAATACTATTATCGTATCCCGATTTTAAATACAGTTTTGAAATTAACCCGACTGTACAAGGCCTTATAGATAATTGGCCAAACGTTATTGTTGATAAAAGTGCTAGGGACGATTGGGGTTGGGAGCCTAAATTTAATTTTGCTCAATCAGCAACTAGAATGTTTGAAATGATTACTTAACCGCAAATAAAAAACGCCACTCTCGGTCAGAGTGGCGTTAAGTGCTACTTACACGCTACAGATTAGCTTTGTACTTCTACAACTGTCCCAGCTCTGTCCAGCATAGAGCCTGTAATAATCGCAATTGCACCAACTACTCCAATGCCCCACCAGCCGGTTTGCATTGCTGCGGACCATAGTGCCTCGGCGTTAAATGCAACGATGCTAATTACACCTGTCAGTGCTATACCAACAACCGCTTGCTTCTTAAACACGATACCGTAGACGCTTACGCCCAACAATATGGCGGTGCTAGCAACTGTGACGAGCGATTGATTCGTAAACAAAGCCTGCATAACTAAGGTTGCACTTGCGATACCAACGAGTAATACGCTAGCCGTATTGGCTAAGTCGCGATGTGGCGATACTTTGTTGATATCTTTTGCCAGCAAAAGAAGTGTTGCTGCACTGATGATGGCATACCAGCCGTGGGCCATGTGATGGGTAAGCACATTGGCAAGTGAAAAGCTCAGAACCAACGTAATAGCAGTTGCGAAAACTGTTAAGCACGCCGTAACTAATCCACTGTCGCTTCGTTGAGTTAACAAACGCCTTGCGCAAAAGTAGAAGCCCCCTGCGAGTGTGACGATTAATATGCCAGTTGCCTCGTACAGAAACAAGCTACGTACAGCGATAATAACGGGTGCAACGAACAACAACGCCACTGCAAACCGACCTTCTAGTGTTTTAAGCGCCAGAGAGTTCTTATGGTTTTTATGCACCAACCAAGCTACTGATACGGTTGACGCGATGGCGATAATAGCCGACCAAAGTTCTTGCCTTACTGGAATTAGCATAAATACGCTACCAATAATTAAAGCTGTGCTTAACCATGTTCTCTCTGATCGAGCTAATACTGTGAAGCCTAGCCATACTATCGGCAGTAGTATGAAGGCTCCTGCAGCCAGTGCTACAGGAATGTCGCCAACATTGGCTACAGTCCAGTGCGCAAACCCCGGATAGCTGGTAGAAATCGCGTCTAGTGGCATCACAGAATAAATAAGCGCACCAAAAACGGTGAAGTTTGCCGTTATGGATAGCAGACCTAAACCAATAAATATACGACTGCCGCGCTGCTCTTTAAGTAAGGTGCTCATTAATAGACCTGCTGCAGTTAGTGCGGTAGTAAGCCCAAGCATGGTCAAAAAGCGATACAGGTCATTAACGACTTCTACGCCTTCTAGAAGGAATAGCCCCATGGCCATCGCCACACCCAGTGCGCCAAAGATTCTTAGCGCATCCGAAATCGATGCGTTTTTACGCACCAGTGCGAAAAATCCTGGACTGGCGCTTTTGCTCTCTAATTCATTTTCTGATTGGGCCGCTTCTTCTGCGGTTCTCTCGTAAGCCTTGTGTTTGGGATTCTTCCAGTTTTGCTTATCTGAGTTATCAGTAACATTCTCATCCATTGCTAGTTCGCTATTCATTTTTTGTCACTCCCCTGTGTTAGTAATTCATCCAATTCAGCTTCGAGCCGCTCGTTTTCTTCTGCGGTGTTAAACCCTTCCGCAAGGTCATCGTTAGATAAGTCGGTAGAGAGATGTGAATCGTGGAGTATTTCCGATTGGCCTACTTTTACCTCCCATCTTTCAATCGCGTTCTCGACATCGTCGCCCATGCGGCCGTCCAGGGTATAAACGATGCTTCCTGCCTGTGCCGCTGCTTCACGAGATCGCATCTGGTTTCGTTGTTGTTGAAGTGCTTCGACGCGATTGGCGGATTCATCAATGCTGCCTCGTACTCGTTTGATGATTTTCTCGTGTTCCTCTAATTGTTCTCGAGCGGCGATTAATGATGTCTCTCGTTGCTTCTTGCGTTGCAGGCAGGCTAGTGCTTTTTGACGGTCACTCTCTGCACATGCCACTGCACGTTCGGCCCATAGCTCTATTTCACTGGTGAGTTCGGTCACGCGGTTGTGTTGTCGCTTGCCGTCTTTTTCTAATCGGCTAAGGCGCGCTTTTGCTCTCACTACGGCTTCGCGACTTTCCTTCAATGCGGCATCTACAATGGCCTCGTGGTTCTCCATGCTGGCGACGGTACGATCGACCCCAGAGTGGACCGTTGTGACTATGCGTTTGAATAGATTCATTGTTTTAGCTCCTGTGTGTGTAGAGCTAGTGTCGGCTGATAGACTGCCAAACGCTACTTTTTTAAAAATAGACTAGAATTACAGGCTATATGGTTCAAATAAACGGTACTTTATGGCACAGGCGACTCGATTGGTTCACGAGCTAAAAAACCAGCTAAAACTCAAAGGGATCACTTATCGTGAGCTAGCTCAACAATTAGAGCTGTCGGAATCGGCGGTAAAGCAGATGTTCTCCAGCGGCAATATGACACTAAGTCGCTTGGATCGGATCTGCGAAATTTTGGTCATGGAGCTCGGTGATTTGATGCGCCTAAGCGACGATGCAAGCAGGCAGCTACAGTCGTTAACGCTCGACCAGGAGACCGAATTGGTTGGTGATACTAAGTTGCTATTGGTTGCGTATTGCTTAGTTAACCATTGGAGCTTCGCCGACATTCTAGAAAAATATGCACTGACTGAGGTAGAGGGCATTCGCTACCTTGCTAGGCTTGATCGAATGAAACTTATTGAGCTATTGCCAGGTAATCGGGTCAAGCCTTTGATCTCCAGTAACTTTAACTGGCAACCCAATGGACCAATAGAGCACTACTTTAGAAAAGAGGTTCAGGGTCCATTCTTTAATGCGAGTTTTAATGACGAAGGCACACTGCGCCTAGTTAAGAATGGAGATATATCGATTGTTGCTAAGCAGCAAATAATGGAGCGTTTGCATTCTATTGGTCAGTTATTTGATGACACGGTGCGCGAAGAGAGAAAACTACCACTTGATCAGCGTCAAGGGACTACCATGGTGCTGGCTATTCGTAACTGGATGTTTCAGGCGTTTGAATCGTTAGAAAGGCCTTCCGTTAAAATCCGTTGATTGCCATTGACGATACGACTATTAATTTGACTTGATAAGAGTCCTTGTTGAAAGTTCTAGGAATAAACTGTAGCGATATATGCAACTGTTAAAAACAGCGTTTCATTCTGATGTGTCACCCAATGATATCTCTCCTGATAGCAAGCTTACGTTGTTGGAGCGTCCCGCGGCACGAGGCATTGTGCTTAGGGGAGAGAATATTTTATTGCTATACACAGAACACTATCAAGATTACAGTTTGCCCGGTGGCGGCATTGACGAGGGTGAGGACGGGGTGGCAGGCCTGATACGTGAGCTAAGGGAAGAGACGGGAGCTCAGGGAGTTACTAACGTAAAGGAATTTGCGCGTTATGACGAATACCGCCCGTGGTATAAGCCTAATGCCGACATCATTCATATCATCTCTTATTGTTATGTTTGCGATATTGATGAGGAGTTGGGCGAGACGTCCTTTGAATCATATGAGATCAATAACGGCATGAAGCCATTGTGGGTCAATATTTATGAAGCCATCGCTCATAACGAAGAAATGATTGCAAATAGTGCAAAAAAAGGGCTTTCTATTGAAAGGGAGACTTTTTTGTTGAAAGTGATTGCTTCAAGATTAGTATAAGGTGCTCCCGCAAGTGTTTCTACACAAGAGAGCCCCACACAAGCGTGCCCTGCACATATGATTATGTCGTGCACATCTGTCATTGAGATAAACTCATTAAATAACGCTATTGATATATGAAATGAATGAACCCTTAGATCCTCATCATATTCTTCAAACAGAACTAGAACTTCCGTGCGGTGTGATACTTAAAAACCGGATGGTCAAGTCTCCAATGTCTGATTCATTGGCAGATGGCGAAGGCAATCCAACCGAACCACAGATCAGACTCTATGAACGATGGGCTGAAGGTGGCGTGGGCTTATCTCTTATCGGTGAGGTTCAAGGGGATGCGCGCTATCCCGAGAAGCCTGGCAATTTAGTGCTCGGAGCAACATCCAAGCAAGCGTTGTTGCAGTCTCTTGCCCGTCGCGGCACGGTGGATGGTGCTCAACTATGGCTGCAGTTGGGTCATGCAGGAGCGCTGTCACATTTGCCGATTAGTCAACCAAAAGGGCCTTCCGCCCTTGATGTAGAAGGCCTTCAATGTGAAGCCCTAACGCTTATGGAGATAAATTCACTCCCGGCGATGTATGCGCGAGCCGCCATGCAGGCAAAGCATGCTGGTTTTGGTGGCGTACAGATACATGCAGGGCATGGTTTTTTGCTCAGTCAGTTTCTTTCGCCTTTGTTCAATCATCGAGAAGATGGTTACGGTGGTTCGATAGAGGCACGGTGCCGGGTGGTGCTTGAGATAATCTCTGCAGTAAGGGACGCGGTTGGCCAGTTGTTTCCCATTGGTATAAGAATTAACTCGACAGATAAATTAGAAGGTGGTTTGGCAGAGACAGATGCTATAGAGGTAGTACGTCTTTTAGATACTTCTAGTATCGATCTTATTGATATTAGTGGGGGTACCTACTTCCCGGGAGCAAAGGCCAGTTCGGATGGCGCCAGTGGCGGGCCATACTTTGTCGACTTTGCAAAGCAGGCAAAACAGATCACTACCATTCCGTTGTTAGTAACTGGTGGGTTCAAGCGGCGGCGGCAGGCATATGATGCAATCTCTAGTGGTGCTGCCGATATGGTTGGTTTAGGGCGCGCTATGGTCCTTAATCCAACTCTTGCAAAAGCATGGTTAAGTGAGAAAGGTGGCGACCCTACATTTCCGGAGTTTGAATCTACTATTCCTGGTGGGATAACGGCGTGGTACACCATGAGATTGACCGCTATAGGCAAAGATCAGGAAGATAGCTTTGATCTTGACATCCAATCGGCTGATCAGGAATACAAAGCGCGTGATGCGCGCCGAAGTGTATTGTGGAAAAGGAAATTCACTTACTAAAGTTGTAGGATAAAAGGAGGGGCAATATGTCTGCATACATCATATTTAATTATAAAATTACAGACCGCAGCAGGATTGATGAATTAACCAGACAATCTCAAGCCATAGATAAAAGATACGGCGCTGAATTGATTGTTGGTAGCCCGGTAAGAGCATTAGAGGGTGATACGTTCTCTCATATGGTGATTTTAGGGTTTAAGAATTTTGAGGCAGCGCAAAGGTATTATTATTCTGACGAGCACAAAGAGCTGTCAGTGCTAAGAAACGAGATCACCGAAGGATGGGTGAGTATAGTGCCAGGTGATGCCGAGACGCAAGCGTTGGTGGATTCAGGCTACTTCGAAAAAAAGTGTTAGATAGTTGCTAACGATTCTACTTTTATAGTTTCATGTGTTAAAGCTCCATGTTAAAGCCCAAGTGGGCTCGGAAGGTGAATTTGATTTTTCCAATGTTTCTTATGGTGATGCTAACGCTTGTCATTGGCCTCATCGCTTTAAAAACACGCTTCTCCAGTGTTACACGTGGCGAAGTTAAGCTCAGAAGCTACAAACTTATGCAAGGTACGGATATGCCAGAGTTTGTTACTCTGACTTCGCGGTGCTTTAATAATCAATTTGAAATACCACTACTGTTTTACGTTGTCTGTACCCTGTATATCAGCTTGGGTATAGAAAGTGTAGTGGGCGTGGCATTTGCTTGGGCGTTTGTTTTATTTCGCGTGGCTCACGCGTGTATCCATCTCAGTTATAACTCGGTGCTACATCGCATGCTGGTTTTTTGGGCTGCGTTTATTTGCGTTATGGTTTTATGGATCAATTTATTGGTTCATCAGGTGTAAGTGTTTGTGTTCAGCTTGATGTCTATTTAAAAGCTAGGCAAAAACAAGGGCAATCCGTTATGCTTAGTGGCAGCGCAGTACCGGCGATAAAATCCCGTATTTGGTAACCCGTATCGACAACACTATGAAATTAATAGCACGAAATTTGGATCGTTCGACTACCGAGGAAGAGCTAAGCGAATTATTCCAAGAATATGGCTCAGTACAGTCTTGCGACCTAGTTATTGATAAAGCGAACGGTACATCGAAGGGTTTTGGCTTTGTCGTGATGCCGAAGGTTGGAGAGGCTAAGGCCGCGATGAAGAGCCTTAACAACATGACAGTAGGCAATAATAAGATTCGGGTTAAAAAGGCTGAAGATCCTAAGAGCGACGCTTAAATCTTTTAGCCATTCATAACGATTAACTCTGCTTATCGCGGAAGTTACTTAGAGAACACCAAGATGGGTAAGTACAGTTTTTTGGATGATTATAGCGAGGGTTGTCATCCGAGAATCCTAGCCGCACTAAACAAAACCAATTTAGTCCAACAAACGGCGTATGGTGATGATGAGTATTCTGAACACGCCAGAAGCTTGATTCGAGAGCAACTGAATTCAAGCGATATTCCTGTATTCTTTGTTGCCGGCGGTACGTTGGCCAATATCATTATTTCGTCAACATCGCTTCGGCCGCATGAAGCAGTTATCGCGGCCAATACAGGCCATATAGTGGTACGAGAAACTGGTGCCATAGAAGCAACTGGGCATAAAATTATTTCGGTGGAATCGGGCGACGGTAAGCTTACCCCCGCTGATATACATACTGCCGTTGCGAACAACGCCCATTTTCCACATATGGCCAAACCACGCCTTGTGTATATCTCTAACGCGACAGAAACAGGCACCGTTTACACAAAATCCGAATTGCAAGCTTTATCAAAAATGTGCAAAGAGCATGGTTTGTTACTGCTGCTCGACGGCGCACGTTTAGGTGTTGCACTAACCGCGGACGTATCCGATCTAAGTTTGGTAGATATCGCAGAGTTGACGGATATATTCTGGATAGGTGGCACAAAAGCGGGTGCCTTGATCGGTGAGGCGATTGTTATACCCAACCCTCAACTTGCGGAAGACTTTGCCTTTCATATTAAGCAACGAGGTGGCTTGCTTGCAAAGGGTCGATTGCTAGGGGTTCAGTTTATGGAGTTGTTTTCTGATGGCTTGTTCTTTGAATTAACGCGGCATGCTAATGCGATGGCGCAAAAGTTATCTGAATCCATAACAGCTAGCGGCTTCAAACTGGCAGCGCCCACACAGAGCAACCAGATATTCCTTATGTTGCCAGATACGTTAATAGAAAGCCTAAAAGAAAATTATGATTTTTACGTTTGGGAGAAAGTCGACGATCAACATTCAGTGACGAGAATGGTGACGTCATGGGCGACAGATGAAAAACAGGTTGATGCTTTGATTGCAGATGTTAAGAGGCTGTCAGCCTAAGTAATCTTATTGTCATTCACTATCATCTCTGATTTTTTACTCTCAAATAAGTTTAATATTTCGTTAGTTCAGCACTGTGCTGAGGCTACAGCTTAATTGCGATTAAGGAGAACACATGAGCGTACTAACTAGATTTTTTGGCAAGAAAGAGTCTGCTGCCGAAAAAGGTTTGGTTGCTAACGAGCAGCTTGAAACAACACTTAGCCTACAGCTTGTTTTTAGCGGTGCTTTGGATCTTGATGCAGCGACTCTAGAAAAGCAGTTTAGGGCGCATCACAAGAGCTTGAAAAAAGCGCAAATTGAAATAGACGACAAGACCAATAAACAAGGTACACCGCTTGGGTTAATTGGGTGGGGTGAGCATATTGTCAAAGTGGTGGGATTTAACCAGCCGATGCCAGCAGACGTGTTGGAAAATTCTATACAGCCGTCGCATTATGACGAAGCACTTAAGAATGAGGCTAGAGCGCATAAGAGTCATCTGTTGATGTACTACCAAGGCTACGACAAAAACCCGATCAGGCAGTACGCTGCTATGGCATTAGTGGGTGGTTTTTTAAGCCGTGTCGGCGCGATTGTTATAGTAAACGAAAGTGCTTGCACCTCACTTCCTGCCAGTGCTCTAAGAGGCGACTCTACAAGCGAAGATATTGTTTCTACGCTCGAAAATTTTCCATTAGCTGCCTTGTATTGTGGCTTTGTTAAGTACGAAGTGGAAGGCATTGATGGTGTGTGGCTCAGGACTTACGGCGGCTCGCTATTAGGGTTGCCAGATTTAGCCTCGTTAGTGGATGATCATTCAGGCAGCGAGGAAGTGTTTGAGATATTTAACAATGTACTTAAGTATCTTCTGGATTCCGGTGCACGGTTTGTAGCTGGAAATACAATGCAAGTAGGCGAAGATCTTTTTATGAAGCTTCGCTTAGCTAGCAATGAAGAGTACTATTTAGAAAGCGAAGGGGAGCTATTTGTGGCGGAGTTTATTTCAGAAGCTGAGATCAATAAATGACCGAGACAACGCTAGAGCAGGCCTACCCAAGACCTTTATCGGGTGAGCCAGTCGCGTCGCCACCACCTGCGTTGGTGCCGAGTAGAATACCGTTGCCGGGCAGGCTTGTAACCCTCGAGCCTCAAAATGCTGAGTTGCATGCAGAAGAGTTGTATGCGGCTGGGCACTCATGTGATGAAGGCTTAAGGATTTGGGATTATATGACCTATGGGCCCTGGCCTGATGTATCCAGTTACAAAGCGACACTGCGGGCGCAATCCTCGAGCTTTGACACAGTATTTTTTACTCTTCGTTCCAATCAAACTGGTCGTGCTTGCGGCCAGGCAAGTTTTCTTGATATCAGCCCGCAAAACGGTGTAATCGAAATAGGGCACATTTGGTTTGGCCCCGAGCTGCAGCGAACAGCTGGTGGTACAGAGGCGCTGTATTTGATGCTGAGCTACGCCATGGATGAACTGGGTTATCGACGAATGCAGTGGCGATGCAATGCTTTAAATCAACGATCAAGGAAAGCAGCTCGTAGATTGGGTTTCAGATTTGAAGGTATTTTTTACAACCACCTAATATTCAAAGGCAAAAACCGTGACACAGCGTGGTATTCGATACTGGATGATGAATGGCCTGAGGTTAAGCAGAAAATAGAAGCCTGGTTAAATGCTGACAACTTTAATGAAGACAGCTCCATGAAATCATCTTTGTTTGAGATGATGAGTAACCGCAATGGTAGTAGTCGAGCTGCCGGTTTGGTAGAAAACTAAACGGAGAAATTTCTGGTATGTCGATAACAATTAACCCAACTAGTAATGCAGGCGCATACATTAGCGGTATTGATCTTAATGATGTAACGGTGGATGATGTAGAGAAGATTAAAGCTGCGCTGGGTAACTATGGCGTGGCATTTTTTCGAGATCAATCGATTACATCTGAAAATCACATCGCGTTTGCAAATTGCTTTGGTGCAATTGATATCAATCGCTTTTTTACACCGTTAGACGATTACCCTCAGATTGCGCAAGTATTAAAAGAGCCTGAGCACGATAGCAATATCGGCGAGAATTGGCACACGGATCACAGCTATGATCAAATACCTGCGCTGGGATCAATTTTGGTGGCGCGCGAGCTGCCAGTTTCTGGCGGCGACACCTTATTTATCAATATGTTCGCAGCCTACGATGCGCTTTCTCCTGAAATGAAAAGCAAGCTGGAGGGTTTAACCGCTACACACTCTAGCCGTCATGTGTTTGGTGGTAAAGATAATACGGGGCGTTTAAAAAATAGCGAAAATGCAACGCAAGATGCTATTCATCCAGTCGTGATACGGCACCCGTTCAGTGATAAGTGCGCTCTTTACGTTAATCCTGAATTTACGGTAAAGGTAAACGATGTGGCTCAAACAGAAAGCGAAGCTCTTTTAAATTCAATATATGCTCACATACAGCAACCTGAATTTATGCATCGGTTTGAATGGCTAGATGGGTCCGTAGCGTTTTGGGATAACCGTGCAACCTGGCACAAGGCGTTAAATGATTACCCTGGCCAACGCCGGCTGATGCATCGCATAACGGTGCAGGGTGTGGCGTTGCACGGTTAGCCAGGCTATTGATTTTCCGTTAGGATTAGATAACTCAAAACGGTAAATCAAACGGTATGGCACACGGATATGATTCGGGCAGGCTAAATCTGCCCTTTGTTGGAATCTGCACATTTGGCAAGTTTGCGTATATTGAAGATTGGGATGCAATAGATGCACAAGTTGCTGTATTGGGCGCGCCTTATGATTTCGGTTGCCAGTATCGATCAGGCTCTCGATTTGGCCCGCGTTCAATTCGTGAGGCATCTACATTATTTTCGTTTGGGCATGCAGGTGCTTATGATCCTGAAGATGACATCACATACCTGACAGATGCAACCATTGTTGATATCGGAGATGCTGATATCGTTCACACTGATACAACGCAGAGCCATAACAATATAGAGTTCGGTGTACGAAAAATATTAGCAGCTGGGGCAATACCGGTGGTGCTGGGTGGTGATCATTCGATTAACATCCCATGCATTAACGCCTTTGATGATCAAGAGCCCATTCATCTTGTGCAGATTGATGCGCACCTTGATTTCGTGGATGAACGGCACGGCGTTAAATATGGCCACGGAAATCCGATGCGCAGAGCGGCTGAAAAAGATTACGTTACCGGCTTAAGTCAGATTGGTATTCGCAATGTGTCGTCAACTGCCAAAGATGGGTACGATGCAGCACGTGAAATGGGGTCGGATATTCTGTCGGTTAGGCAGTTTCGTAAATTAGGCGTTGACGCTGTACTTGAGCGCATTCCTGCAGGCAAGCGATATTACGTCACCATCGATATAGATGGGTTTGATCCGTCAATTGCACCGGGTACCGGTACGCCGAGCCATGGTGGGTTTCTCTACTACGAAGGGCTGGAATTGCTCGACGGCTTGGCTAAGCGTGGGCAGGTTGTAGGGGTTGATCTAGTTGAGGTTGCACCTGACTACGATCATGCAGGCAGCACATCGACTTTGGCAGCTCAGTTGTTATTAAACTTTATCGGCAGGATTTTGCATCACGCATGAGCCTGGCTTCGCTTTATGGGTTCAAGTATTTGAGCAATAGCGCGGATATCAACGGCTTCGCAACTGGAAGTTTTAATCCCCAGAATGTGGCCATCTCGCGTTACCAATGGAGTGCCTGATAGAGTGCGATCCTCCGTAAGGCTAGTAAAGCTGATTAGTGATCGCTGATGCTGCGTAATTTTTACGCTATGAAAATCATTTTGTTTGCCGCCTTGCTTGGACGCTGAATTTTGATAGTCGACTAGAAAAGCATCAGCGTTGGTAAGCTCGTGTGTATGGTTTGCATCTATCGAAGGAATAAGCTCCAAGGCCTTGAAGGATGAGGGGGTTGTGTCGTTGTGTTGGCTCAATCGGACGATGGCGCAATCGAGCCCCAACGGACGATGGCAGACGAGCTCTTGCACTGTATGCCCGATATCGCTCCTGTCATTTTTTGCGCTGTGGCATACGCTAAACAATGGAGCAATAGCGTCAGGTGATGAGACGACGCCGTAGTGGTTGGGTCGTTGCCATCCACCGCCTTTGTCAAAACAGTGTCCAGCGGTTAAAAAGTAGCCATCTGCTAAAAAAACGCCATTGCACCATGCAATGCCACTTATATTGCCGGCACTGTCGCCTAGATTGCTGTACTTCCTGGCTAGGGTGTTGAGCCAGCGCAGCTGCCCGGTAGCGCTTTGAACATAACTCAAAGCTGGAAAATCGGGTTTTGGTGCCGGTGTTGGAGAGATCGATTCAGGTTGCCACGTTGAGACAGCATTCAATCGCGCTTCCAGCAGATCGATTCTATATTGGAGGTCGTGGTACTCCTGAGAAAGGCGATCAAGTAATCTGGTTTTGGTATCTTTAGGGGAGGCGTCTAGATACTCTCGATCACGCAGTGCTTGAGCTGGATACGGGAGTGCAGGTCGCTTGATCATGATGATAGAAAATCTGCCAGTTTTCCGATACTTTCAGGCTAACGGGTTTACAGCCTTTGAGCCGTGAGAATTGCCACCACCGAGTCCATCCCGCGATTTGTCGAAGTTTCAGCGTTATTGGCGATCTAGGTCTTAGTATTAGGGCTTGCCGGTACTCGAAATTATGGTATCGTTAATCAAATTAGCGGATTTCGTAATACTTATGTGTACACCCGTGTGTATATTTATGTATTAGTTGTAATTAGGGAGCAGTAAATTGCAGAGGGTCACAGCAACTACCTTAGCGACCTTCGACATATTCCGAGGGCTCTCCATCCAAGACCGCAATTTTATTGCCACGTCAATGATGTTGCGCGAATATAAGCACAATGAATCGCTTATTTCTGCATCTGACGGGCGTTCTGAGGTGTTTTTCCTGCTAAGCGGTACTGTCCGCGCTCACGCAAATTCAAAAGCCGGTAAGCAAGTTCAATACGAAGATTTAAGCTCTGGGATGATGTTTGGTGAGCTCTCAGCAATTGATGGCGAGCCACGTGGTAACGACTGTATTGCAGTCGAAAACGCGACAGTGGCAGTCATGACTTCAGAGCTTTTTTACCAAGTCATGCAAGACTATCCTACGGTAATGAAAGCGGTGCTTCAGCGCTTGGCTAAGCTGGCTCGCAAGCATATTCAGCGAGTTTATGAGTTCAGTACTGAAAGTGTGGGCACTCGAGTTCAGTTAGAAATCATTCGAATGATAGAAGATGGAACCGGTTTTAAGAAAGGCACGTCTGTTTTGTTTGACAAAGTACCGACACACGCAGATATCGCATCACGGATTAGTACACACCGAGAAGCAGTGACACGAGAGTTGAAGCGTTTGGAAAGAATAGGGTTAATAGACTGGAAGCCCGGACGGTACGCTGTGCACGATATTACCGAGTTTAAATCGTTTACTTTAAATCAGCCTGTATAAGTCACGTGGTTTGAAGTAATGCACTTTCATAGGGAATTGAACAGAAAGGCAGAGGTAAGCTTGGTGGGCAATTCAACTTACATGACTGTTTGATGAGTATCGAAGCTGCTGACGAACGGAAGATCGTCTCTGTTTTGTTTTGTGATATAGCGGGCTCTTACACCTTCTTATACGAGAGCGATCCCGAGCAGGGTAAATTACTTCTGGATGACGCAATCGCTACTATGACATCTGTTATAGAGCAGTATGGCGGCGTGGTGAATCAAGTTCAAGGCGATGGTGTTATGTCTCTCTACGGGGCGCCTAAAGCCATAGAGGACCATGCACTGAGAGCATGCGATGCTGCAACAGAATTAGTTAAAACCTTCAAACATAAAAATGCACAAGGATTGTGGCCAACCGGCGCATCAATAGAAATTCGAGTTGGTATTAGTACTGGTGAAGCCATTGTCGGTGTTCAGCAGATCAAGTTCCCTTCCGCCAGTAGAAACTATGAATATTATGCAACTGGGGCAGTGTCTCACCTGGCTGGTCGCTTACAAAAGTTAGCCGATGCATTTGAAATAGTCATCTCCAACAATACGGCAGAGTTGCTAGGCAGTAATGCCACGACAGAAGAGTTGCAAGATAGGTCAGTGCATGAGCTTATCGAGGCACATGCTAAACCGCATTTGCTAACAAGCCTTAAACCGCTAAATGTATTTGAACTATCGCCAAGTAAATTACCGTTTGTTGGTAGGGAGGAAGAGCTAGATCGTTTATCAAAAATTGTCACTGACAACTTTGAAAAGCGTCAACCTGCGCGCATTCTAATATCGGGCGATGCAGGTATTGGGAAGTCTCGGTTAATTCAAGAGTTTCTCAGCATGGATAGGGACATACCATTGAAATCCATACCGGTTGCCGCGCTAGAAATGCAAGCTAACTCTCCTTATGCGGTAATACGTAGAATGCTTCGTAGTTGGTTTGAGGGAAATGGGGCTGTGGTACCCGCCAAGCAATCTGAACATCTGGTTTCTATCTGTAAAGAGATCGATGCTGAAAACTGGGTATTGCCCTTGGCGTTATCAGACGTTTTAGGTCTGAGCTTGATGGATGCAAGGTGGGATCAATTTGAACCCGACATTAAACGTAGTCAGATTTCTAAATCAGTATTGCAACTCTTGAGCTACTGGGGTGAAACTAAGCCGACGGTGTGTGTAATCGAAGACCTGCATTGGGCTGATTACGTGTCTATGGATTTGCTTGAGTCTGCAATTACAGCGCTTAAAACGGGTTCGATCACGTTTCTGTTTACCAGTCGTAGTAACAGCACTTTTGCCAATGTTACCGATATTGTACGAATGCCTTTAGGCAGCTTAAGTACAGTAGCCGCACGAGCGCTATTGGCGTCATTGCCGTCGGATGAGCCAATACCAGAAAGTGAATTTAACGGGTTATTAGAGCGATGTGGTGGCGTACCGCTGTTTATTGAGCATGCTGCCTATACGGTTGTGCCACGTTCGGGTATGTCTGGCAGCGGGAGTGGTTCCGATGGCTTTCATTTTGGTTTTCAGGTTCGATCACTCATACAAGCGCGTATCGATAAATTGCCTGCTGATGCCAAGCAAGTATTGAGTATTGCCAGCGTCACTGGAACCCATTTTACCTTACGTTCCCTTGTTGCAGTAACTGAGGCAGATGGGCCACTTACGCAAGGCTTGATTGAGCTACTTATTGGAAGCGGTTTGGTTGAGCCTACGCGAAACTTTGAGGAATACACATTTACTCATGCCTTGTTACAAGAGGTTGCTTATCTCGGGATTTTAAAAAGCCGTTTGATTGAATATCATGGTAAGTATCTGGAATACTTTAAGCAGAAGCAAAAGCTGCAGCCTGAAGAGCGATTTATAGAGCAAATAGAGCATCATGCATTCAGAGGACGAAAATGGCTGGATGTGGTGAAGTACGGTAACGAGGCTGCACAAGATGCTTTAGATGCTGGCGCTTATCGAGAAGCGATGTATTATTTCGAAGACGCGATAGTGGCGTATCCAAGGATCAGCGAATACGGTAGTGACGATAACCAATACTTCATGCGACAGCATGCGCTTTGTTTGCTTGATTTGAGCCGTGCTGCGATTCCAATAGGAGAAATATCGCGTTCTTACGACGCTTTAGAAGATTGCCAAGCAATCTGTGAAAATCTAAATGATAATCATATATTGTGCGAGTCATTGGCATACCGGACAGCGCTCTATTCCTTGTTAGAAAATTCGGATGCTGCGATTGAATGTGGTGAGCGAGCCGTAGAGGCCTCGAAAAAAATGGCCTCTGAAAGATTGATTTATGGTTGTAAGGTTTATCTTGGGCAAGCCCTGTTTTTCTCTGGCGATTTTACCGCTACCATCGAATTGCTGCGGCCCTTAGTTGATGAGGGCGCTACTGATAGATTTCCTTTGGATCGTATTGGCAACACAGCACCTGCCAGCATTGATTGTTACGGCATATTAGGCATGGCCTATGCCCAACAGGGCAACTTCGAGACTGCAGAATACTACGGCCGATTAGCAAAAAGTATTGCAGACGAAACGGGCAAGAGTTTCGATAGAGGGCTGGCGTATTTTTACCTGAGCTTCACTTTGGTTCATCGATTTGAAATGGAAGAGGCGATAAGCCACTCGCAAGAACTCAATGAAATTATTGATGCAGTGGGTGTGCAGTTTTTACGTCCGTGGCTCGTTGGGCTCTTAGGGTTTGTCTATGCAAATCAGGGCCAATACTCCAAAGCAAGTGAGTTACTATCGCAATCAATTGCCGATGCTCAAGCTATGTCGCAGAGGAATTTTGAATGTTATGCATCGCTCACAATGGCTTTTGTTTTCACCCGTTCGGGCGAGTTTAAGAATGCGGAAAACTTACTCGTGCATGTTGAAAAATTAGCAAACGAAGCGCGATACAATAGTATATCGATATGGGCAAAACGTTCTAAAGGGGCGCTGGCCTTAGCCATGGGGCGACATGATGATGCGCAAAGTTATTTAAAGACTGCTTTGGATCATGCTCAAGCACTTGGCATGCTACCCGAAGTTGCGCACTGCCATAATTTGTTGGGGCGTACTTATAAAAGTATCGAGGCAGCTAAACAAAAAAGTGAGGCTGACCAGGCAGAGCTAGCAGGCGAACGTGCTGTTAGGCATCAAAAACTAGCAAATAGTATGTATGCAGATATGAAGATCAATTTGCTTGTTTCGTTCGAGTAGAGTGGTTGGCAACCACTACCGCTTAAGCAGCTTCCAGTTTGATTGCTCCGCGAAATAACCGTTGGAGTACGTGGTTTGCGAGACACCAATGCCTCCGTTTAGAACCGTGAGGGTAATGTCTAATTCAATCAGTGAATTGGTGGTGTTGTATAATCCGTGGCCAGGTTTTCGAAAACGATGATTGAGAAGCCATTCATTTTTGGTGTTGCCAGGTTCCCAAGCGGTGGATAATGGCAGAGTGATCCGTTGTTTTTTTAGGTCGCGATTCTCAATATCGTCAAGCCAAACACTAAGATCGAGATCGCCTTGTGTTGTAAAACGACTGCTGCCGTCTTTAAGCTTTAAGGTTTGGGTTACCGCAATGGTCTCACCATCAACTTTTTTGCAAACGGTCTTACTCGCTTGGCCTGATCGGAAGCGGGTAGACTCTAGGGTTTTGATGGCTTTCTGGAGTGGATGTTTCTTCGGCACTACTTGGCCGTCAAGATTATTGTCTAAATCGTAGTAAGCATCGCCCATCGTTACCTTAAGTGGCGACTCGCTATCGCATTCGATGGCTTGTGCGCTAAATGGCACGAATAGAAAAAGTGCAAATATCCGATAAATCATGATCAACCCTCCAACAGCGCATGCTAGACGAACACCGTGTTTGTAGCTGCAAGGGTTTTCACACTTCTAGTGTGCGTAATACAGGAATTATTGCAGATTGGCCTAATAATATGAACCGGTAGCGCTTTTACTGGCAAAGCATCTATTATTGGATTATCCGAAATTAACAAGAGGTCGTCGTGGCTGCATTAACAATTGCACGTCTAGAGCTGTTTAGGCTGTTTGGCACTAAGCGAGGGTGGATCGCAACAATCGCGTTGCTGTTGATTTGGTCGATGGTTATTCGCTTTGTGATTTATCCTGCGGCTGATTTGATTAGCTCAACTGAAACAGCGACATTTGCAGGCCTTATTTTGGAATGGCTTGGCTTGGCCGAGTTGAGCCAATGGCCTAGTGCGGAAGTGTCGCTGTACTGGATGTTGAGCCTATATATGCTGCCTTTTTTTTGTGTAGTGATGGCGGCGGATCAGATCGCCTCGGACAAGTTCAGGGGAACACTTCGTTATATTACTTTACGTACTAGCCGCACTTCGGTTTTCTTTGGTCGATTTTTAGGCCAAGCGTTTATTCAATTTTTGCTAGTCGCAATAACTCTTGCGTCGGTGATCGCCCTAGTGGCTTGGCGCGCACCGGACCAACTTAGTGAAGTATTAGGCTCTGTGCCTATTGTTGCAAGCAATGTGTTTATCGTGTTGCTGCCATATATCGCTTTGATGTCGCTGGTATCAGTGGTGGCAAAGTCGGCAATACAGGCTATTCTGTTTGCAATAATCGCGTGGATCCTAGTGCTAATAGTTGTAGCGATAGTACAGTCAAACTTTGGGCCGATTGAATTTTTGGATTGGTTGTTGCCTGGTTCGCAAGTATCAATGCTACTCAAACTCTCTGGTTGGCAAACAATGCAGCTTGCCGTTATCCCGTTAATGCAAACGGGCGTGCTATTAACTCTGGGCTGGTTTGCAATGCAGAGGTCTGACCTGTGAGTATCATCGAAAGCAGTAACTTATCCAAGCACTACGGCGGTACAAAAGCGCTGGATAAACTTGACTTAACACTTGAGGCTGGCGAGCCGATTGCACTTGTGGGGCCCAATGGAGCGGGCAAAACAACTTTCCTGAGCTTAGTGTGTGGGTTTATCCGATCCTCCGGGGGCGCTGTAAGCGTGCTTGGTCATGAGCCAGGCAGTCAAGCTTTGAGTGGGCGGCTATCAGCGCTGCCGCAGGATGCCCGTTTTGACCCAACACTGTCGGTAGGTAGGCAACTTAAATTTTATGCACAGTTGCAAGGCTTGTCTTCAGCTGATGCGACTAAGGAAGTAGCAAGGGTGCTGGATGTTGTAAGACTTCCAGAGGTCATAAACGATAAGTCAGAATCGCTTAGCCATGGTATGCGTAAGCGCGTTGCCTTGGGCCAAGCACTGTTGGGTAGCCCCGAGCTAATTTTGCTCGATGAACCCACTGCGGGCATTGATCCGCCTAATGTGAAAATTATTCGTGATTTAATTCGGGAGCAGGCGAACAATGCCACTTTTATCATTAGCTCTCATAATTTAGACGAGCTTGAAAAGCTTTGCGCATCAGTTGTCTATTTGGAAAAAGGCAAGCTTGTGCACATGGGGCCAATAGATGCATCAGACGATATCGACTACTTAACTATTCGCATGCAAGCAGTTGATGAGCACGCTTTCGTCGAGGCGTGTATGCAACTACCGGGTGTGGTAGGCGTGCAGCGACAAACACAAGGTGATTTTTTGATTCAGTGTAGTGAAGATGATGCGGTCGACCAATTATTGCTAGCTATGCTTGCCGAGCGTGGTTGGTCTTATAGGCATTTAGCCAGAGGCCGCTCTTTGGAGGAGCGGCTTTATGGTTAGCGTATCTGTCATTCGCAAGATGGCGACGCTCTGGCGTTCTGGGATCACTTTGTTAGCTTGCTAGGTCCCCGCCTACAAGGGGATGACTTTGCCTACGCCGGGATGACTGTTTCGAGCACACTAGTTCGGATATCGAGATGCCCGGTTAAGGTCTTGTGTACCGGGCATTTGTCGGCAATCTCGGCTAAGCGCTGACGTTGCTCGGTGGTTAAATCGCCAATAAATTCCAATTTTCTTGAGATGATATCTAGCTGCTGAGGTTTCTCTTCACAGGTTTCGCAATCGGTCATATGCTCTCGCGTATGCGATACGTGTACTCGCACGTCGGTAAGTGGCCATTTCTTGCGCCCAGCATACATGCGTACTGTCATCGCGGTGCAGGTGCCCACTGATGCAAGCAGATGTTCGTACGGATCGGGTCCAGCATTTTTACCACCGACTCTGGTGGGCTCATCTGCTATCCAGTGATGAGTGTCGCTGTAAACGTCCAACATGAAGGAATGGTCTTTTTCGGTGATGAAGACTTCGCCTGATTTAGTTTTGATTTGGGCAGGGCGTTCCGAAGGTATAAAGCGGCTTGCCCACGCTGCAATCGTGTCAGCAACGTATTCGGAATCTGTTGCTCTGGATAGCAGGTGATCAGCATTATCCAAGCTAACAAAGCTCTTGGGATGTTTGGCGGCAACGAATATGCGTTCAGCCTCACCAATAGACACGACGTTATCAATGGGTGAGTGCATCACTAACAAGGCCTTTCCTAAGTTAACGATTTGATCAGTGTTAGTGGTTTTGATATCGTCAATAAACTGTTTTTTAATGACAAACTTGCGGCCTGCCAGGTCAACCTCGGCTTGACCTTCAGCGTTAATGGTATTGATGTCGCAAGCGAATTGTTTGGATACGTGCTGGGCATCGGCGGGTGAGCCGATGGTTACCACTCCTCTGCACTCGGGCATGTGGCCGGCTGCGTTTAATACAGCGGTGCCGCCAAGACTGTGGCCGATGAGTAAAGATGGTGCTTGATATTCCGTACGTAAATACTGCGCCGCGGCGACGAGATCTTCTACGTTAGATGAAAAGTTGGTGTTGGCGAAATCACCGTCACTGTTACCTAAGCCGGTGAAGTCAAAACGCATAACGGCGTAACCGTGGCGTAACAAGGCGCGTGAAATGCGGGATGCCGCGGCGACGTCTTTTCCGCAGGTAAAGCAATGGGCGAATAACGCAAAAGCTAAAGGTGGAGAGTCAGGTAGCTCTAGTAAGCCTGCTAGTGTGTCACCACCAGACCCAATAAATTCAATTTTTTGCCGCATTGTCGTTGTTACTCGGTTGGCACTTCGTTAAAGAGTTTGGTGAGGCTTTCAAGCACGTAATCGGCTAGAAGTGGTTGGGCCTCGGCGTTAGGGTGAATGCCGTCATCTTGGAAGTAGTCACGTTCTGTCGCTATGGGTTCGAGCAAAAACGGTAGCAAATTAGCATTGGTGTTTTCTGCAGCTTTAACGAATGCGTCTGCAAATCGTTGCAAGTAAGCTGACCCGTAGTTAGATGGGATTAGCATGCCCGTTATAAGTACTTGCGCTCCTGCTTCTTGAGCCAGAGTCGACATTGTTTCAAGGTTTTTCTGCATTTGTTTAACGGGGTAGCCCCGTAGGCCATCATTGCCACCGAGCTCGATAACGACTACCGATGGTTGAAAACGCTCAAGGGCGGCTGGCAGGCGTTGCAAGCCACCGCTGGTGGTATCGCCGCTTATGCTGGCATTGATGATATCGATATCAGGTTGGTTTTTTCGAAGTTTTGTTTCCAGTAGTTGTACCCAGCCATCTTCTTCAGCCAGGCCGTAGCCAGCACCAATGCTGTCGCCGATGACCAGCACGGTGTCTGCGCGCGCAACACTACTTAGAAGTACTGCCGAAAAGTATATAAATGGTATAAATTTCATTAACTCATTCTTAAGTTTTTAGGCGCTCAAGCTTGCTATGCTTAGAGCTGCTTTAGACATGTTGGTTCCGTTACCACATTAACCGATTGCCCACTAAACCACATCACAAAAATGCCAATAATCTCCTCTGATTTATCCGTCGCTTCGCGTTCTCTCGTATTGGAAGGCCGTGGGATCGAAAAAACGGTTAATGGCCCAGCGGGGAACCTGACAATCCTCAGTGCGGTTGATATTGAAATTGCTGCAGGCGAGGTGGTCGCGATCGTTGGCCCTTCTGGCTCGGGTAAGTCAACCTTGCTAGGCATTCTTGCTGGGCTTGATCAACCCACGGGTGGCTCTGTATCAATGTTGGAGCAATCGCTTGGCAGTATGGATGAAGATGAGCGCGCCCGCTTGCGTGCCGGCAAAGTTGGCTTCGTGTTTCAGTCCTTCCAGTTGCTACCGGGTTTAACGGCACTGGAAAATGTCATGCTACCGCTGGAGCTTGGCCGCCATGCGAATGCAAAAACGGTTGCAATGCAAATGCTCTCAGAAGTTGGCTTGGCGGATCGAGCGGATCATCATCCGCTACAGCTTTCGGGTGGCGAACAACAACGAGTTGCTATCGCCCGAGCCTTTGTCTCCAACCCGCAGCTGCTGTTTGCCGATGAGCCAACAGGAAATCTTGATGGTGAGACTGGGCAGCGCATTATTGATTTGATGTTTGCCCTACGAGCCGAGAAGGGTTCTGCGCTGGTGTTGGTGACCCACGATGAATCGCTTGCCGATAGATGCGATCGCCGCCTTATTATGAACAATGGTAATCTGCAATCCGCATGAATATTTTGTTTGATATTCAATTTGCCTTACGTTCACTGAAGCGCGACATTCAGGCTGGAGAATTACGCGTGCTGGCATTGTCAGTGTTAGTTGCGGTGGCCTCCGTTACTGCGATTGGTTTTTTTACTGATCGTGTTGGTAAGGCAATGGTGCGACAGGCTAGCGATATATTGGCTGCAGACTTACTTGCAACCTCGGGCACCCCCGTCGAGCAAGAGATAGAAGACTACGCCAAGGCCTTAGGTTTAACCACAGCAAAGCATGTGCGTTTTCCCAGTGTGGTGATAAACCCTCAAGATGAATCGCAACTGGTTGCGGTTAAAGCAGTAACTGATGGCTATCCCTTAAGAGGTGCGCTGAAGCTAAGTAAGATTGATAATCGTAAAGTGCTTGCACCGCTAGATACACCTGCGCCCGGCACAGTTTGGGTTGACGCGCAGTTAGTTAATATTTTATTGCTCGAGCAAGGCAGCACGCTGACCTTAGGCGCTCGTGATTTTACCGTTGATCGCCTGTTGATTTTTGAACCAGATCGTGGCGAGAATGTGTTCGAGCTTGCGCCTCGAGTAATGATCAATGAAGAAGATCTTGAATCAGCTGAACTACTAGGCCCGGGTAGCCGCGCACGGCATACATTAATGATGGCGGGCGAGCTGGCAGCGCAAGATGACATGAGTGATTGGCTCAAAGAAACACAGAGTCACATACGGGTAATTAGCGTCAGTGATGGCAGCCCGCAGATGCAACGTGCACTAAACCGCGCCAAGCGCTTTTTAGGATTGGCGTCGGTAGTGACAGTATTGTTAGCGGGTGCGGCCATTGCGCTGGCGGTTAGGCAGTTTGCCTTACGACAGGCCGATGCTAGTGCTGTAATACGTACTCTAGGTGCCAGTCGGGCCAATGTCGTTACTTGGTTATCTTTACGCTTACTATTAATTTGCATTGGCGCGTCGTTAGTTGGTATCGCGGTTGGTTTCGTAGCGCAGTTGTTATTAGCCGACCTTATGAAAACTTGGTTTAGTCTTGCGTTGCCAGCTCCAAGTTGGCGGCCACCCGTTATTGGTTTGTTAACTGCCTTGGCTGCTGTGGCAGGATTTGGTTTGCTACCTATCATTAAAGCGGGTCGTGTGGCTGTGATGCGTGTATTGCAACGTGATTATTCAGGTTTGCAAACTAACCCGTGGCTTTCCTTGTTGTTTGGCTTGCTTGCTGCCATGTTAGTGGTGTGGCTTCAGTCGCGCGATATTTTACTCAGCGCCATAGTGGTTGCTGGTGTGGCAACAATGCTGGCCGTGTTTGCATTATTCGGTCAATATCTTATTAAAGGTGTGCGCCGCGTCGCGCCTGCTCGCTTCAAGCTATCAGTGGCAGGCTTGCAACGCCGTGCTGCCAGTAGTGTTATTCAGTTAGCGGCGTTTGCCATTGGCATATTGGCGTTGCTTCTGATCACCTTAGTGCGCGTTGATATTCTTAGCGCCTGGGAGCGCGACTTGCCCGACAATGCTCCTAATGTGTTCGTCATTAATATTCAACCATCACAAGTTGACGGTTTTACCGAACAATTAACTTCGCAACAGATCGATATCAGTGGTATGTACCCGATGGTGCGCGCTCGACTCCAAAGTAGCAATGGCGAGGCCGCAACAGGCAGGCGTGCTCGTTGGGAGTACAATGTCTCGCACAGCGAGTCCATACCCGCTGCCAATACGCTAGTGGAAGGCGAATGGTGGGATGGTACTGAAACCGATTTACCCGGTTTGTCTTTAGAGCATGACTGGGCTGAGGATATGGGGTACGGCATTGGCGACACCATTACTTTTAAGGTGGCTGGTGTTGAGACCACCGGTGTTGTAAAGAACACTCGCAAAGTGGATTGGGAATCCTTTCAAGTAAATTTTTTCATCGTGGCTGAAAAACGACTGCTAAACGATATGCCAGAAACCTACGTTACGAGTTTTTTTCTGGATGATGATTTTTCTACAGCGACCGCCAGTTGGGCGCGTGCCTTCCCGGGCATTGCTACGCTTGATATAGGCTCCATTATCACCAGAATAAAGCTGTTGATGGATAGGGCGTCGATGGCGGTAGAATACGTGTTTTTCTTTACGTTGCTTGCCGGGATTTGTGTGCTGTTGGCTGCAGTACAAAGTACGCAAGGCGAACGCATCAGGGAATCGGCTTTGCTACGGGCCTTGGGTGCATCGCATAGCCAGGTTCGTTCGGCCATTATTGCTGAGTTTGTGTTGTTAGGCGCGATGGCAGGATTTTTGGCTGCGATTTTTGCGACTATGATCGGGTGGTCGTTAAGCCGGTTTGTATTTGAACTGCCTTTCCAGTTTAATATTGTTTTATGGGTGCTAGGTGTTGCAGGTGGCGCTCTGGGTATTGGCCTTGCAGGGTATCTTGCTACTAAAAAGGTGTTAACAACACCGCCTGTGGTTGCACTGCGACACACATAAACGATCGAATGCTGTGAGACATGTTTTTAGCGCAGATACGGCTGACTTCGCAACCGAGGAGTTATCAGCCGCCCATCTTTGTAGAGGTTTAGCGCCTGAACAAAGCGTTGTGCTGCGCGATGCTATTACGTGTTACTGGCGCGCAAGGCACATCCCTACTTATTACCCTGATTCTCTCTATGTTGCCGCTCAGCTGAAAGGCATGCGCGCGGATGCTGCCACTCTCAGCGCAGCGTTGCTTGGTAGTAAAGTCTTGGCAGAACAAATGTCGATAGAAGAAGTGCGCCTGAAATTTGGCGATGAGATTGCCAAGTTAACGCAGGAAGTGCGTTGGTTAAATGAGCTATCGATGACCGATGTGCAGGTAACGGGGCATCTGGGTACGCAAGATAAAACAGAATTGTTACGCCGCATGGTATTAGCTATGGTCAATGATATGCGCGTGATGTTAGTTAAGCTTGCCTTCCGTACGCAAAGGCTTTATGCGCTAGCTGCAAGTGACGCTAATGTAGATAACAGGTTAGTAGCCGAAGAGACACTCACCATATTTGCTCCACTAGCAAACCGTTTGGGTTTAGGCCAGTTAAAATGGGAGCTTGAAGATGTCGCGTTTCGGATAGTTGAGCCACAAGCGTATAAGCGCATCGCTAAAGCCTTAGAAGAAAATCGTAAAGATCGCGAAAACTATGTAAAAGATTTTGTTGCTGAGCTAGTCGTCCAGTTGGGTAATAGTCAATTAGCTGATGCTGATGTACTGGGTAGGCCAAAGCACATCTACAGCATATGGAAAAAAATGCGTGCTAAACGCATTGAGTTTGATGATTTGTTTGATGTTCGTGCTGTGCGAGTGTTGGTTGATAACGTGCAGCAGTGTTATGGCGTACTCGGTGTAGTGCATAGTCTTTGGCAGCCAATATCACGAGAGTTCGATGATTACATCGCTAAACCTAAAGCTAATGGTTATCAATCATTGCATACCGCCGTTATCGGGCCCCAGGGCAAAGCGGTAGAGGTACAAATACGCACTCATACCATGAATGATGATGCTGAAAACGGCGTGGCTGCCCATTGGGCGTACAAGGAAGGTGGTAGTGGGGATGCATCAATACAACGTAGTATTAATTCACTCAAACAGTTGCTTGAAGGCAATGATGAGCAGTTAGTTGAGGACTTTGCTCAGCACATTGATGAGGCTCGTGTTTACGTGTTTACGCCAAAGGGGGAAGTCGTTGATCTAGTGTCGGGTTCCACTCCACTCGACTTCGCTTATCATGTGCATTCTGAAGTTGGTCATCGTTGCCGAGGGGCAAAAGTGAATGGTAGCATCGTGCCGTTAACTTACGCCTTGCGCAATGGTGATCAAATCGAAGTGTTAACGACGCGCGAAGCTGCGCCCAGCCGAGATTGGTTAAATAAATCGTTGGGGTATCTGGTTAGCAGCCGAGCGCGTGGAAAAGTACGCGCCTGGTTTAATACGCAAGATCACGATCAACATGTTGCTGATGGGCGGCAGATTGTCGATAGAGAGCTGAAACGTTTAAAGGCCAGTTCTGTTTCGATAGAAATGCTCTCGCGCAAATTGAAAGTAGAAAAGCCGGTAGATTTTTACGCCAGTGTTGGTCGTAACGAAATTAGCGGCGCACAGATTGCTGGTGCGATAGATCATTTAACCGAACCAGCCGAGCGGTTGGTTGTTAATGATAAACGTGTGCAGAAACCGGTTAAAGGTTCAGTTAGCGTGCGCGGCGTTGGTAACTTGCTAACTCAAATGGCAGTGTGTTGCAAACCTGTGCCACACGATGCAATCGTTGGTTTTATAACCCGTGGTAAAGGTGTGTCTATACACCGAGCTGATTGTAAGAATATTCTCAACCTGCGCGAAGAAGAACGTGAGCGCTTGATCGATGTCGAGTGGGGATCTGATACCACCGGCGAATATCGTGTTGAAATACAGCTTGATGCCTTTGACCGTGTTGGCTTGCTTAGAGATGTATCAACCACAGTGGCAAACTTTCGTGTAGATGTGGTTTCAATGCAAACCTTGTCCGATCCCGATGAGCAGTTGGCAACCATGAAGATTGGTCTGCAGATCTCAAAAATGGCCGATCTGATACCTCTGATGGATAAATTGAGGCAACTGCGAAATGTGCACTCGGTTGAGCGCGTTATCTAAGTCCTATCGGGTTATAATGCTCGAATGTCAGGAAATACCTTTGGTAAATTGTTCTCGATCAGCGGGTTTGGCGAAAGCCATGGCCCTGCTATTGGCTGTGTGGTTGATGGTTGCCCACCGGGTATTGAGATAAACGTCGAAGATTTGCAGCGCGACCTTGACCGTCGTAAGCCTGGTCAGTCGCGCTATACCACTCAGCGCCGCGAAGACGACTTGGTAGAAATCTTGTCAGGTGTATTTGAAGGCAAAACCACCGGCACATCGATTGGCATGATCATCCGCAATACTGATCAGCGCAGTCGCGACTACGATAAAATTAAATCGCAGTTTCGCCCAGCTCACGCTGATTACACTTACGAGCAAAAATACGCACATCGTGATTATCGCGGCGGCGGCCGTTCTTCTGCTCGCGAAACTGCTATGCGGGTTGCTGCTGGTGGTATCGCTAAAAAGGCACTGGCTAACTTATTTGCAGGTTTTCAGGTGCGAGGCTATTTGTCTCAGCTTGGGCCGATAAAACTTGATACTACGAAATTTGATTGGGAAGAGGTGGAGCGCAATGCGTTCTTTTGGCCCAATGCTGATCAAGTGCCCGAACTAGAAACCTTTATGCAGAAGCTAAGCAAAGATGGTGACTCAATCGGTGCAAGAGTCACCGTAGAAGCGACGGGTATTCCTGTTGGTTTAGGCGAACCCATATTTGATCGCTTAGATGCTGACATCGCGCATGCGTTGATGAGTATCAATGCAGTGAAAGGTGTAGAGATCGGTGCAGGCTTTGATGCTATTAGCCAGCGCGGCAGTGAGCATCGCGACGAAATCACCAAAGACGGGTTTTTAAGTAACCAGGCGGGCGGTGTGCTTGGTGGCATTTCAAGCGGCCAAACGATACGCGCATCAATTGCAATGAAACCCACATCAAGCCTTCGCTTGCCAGGCCGCAGTGTCAATATGGAAGGCGAAGAAATCGAAGTTATCACTACAGGACGGCACGACCCATGTGTTGGTATACGAGCCACACCAATCGCCGAAGCTATGTTGGCGATTACCTTGCTCGATCATGCATTGCGTCACCGAGCGCAAAATAGTGGTGTGCAATCCAGCGCACCGATTATTCCACCCGGCAAAGAATAGACAAAATCGTTATGGCATATAAAGCTGAAGGCAAACTACATAAAATTTTCCCCACTGAACAAAAGACGGAAAAATTCTCAGCGCGCGAATTTGTTATTGAGCTGGTAGAGGGTAAGTTTCCAGAATTCATCAAATTCCAGCTAACGCAGGATAAGTGCGCGTTAATAGATGACTACTCAGAAGGCGATGAAATTGTTGTAGATTTTGATTTGCGTGGCCGTGAATGGAACGAACGTTACTTTACAAACCTGAATGCTTGGCGTGTTGCCAAGGCTGATGGCAGCAGTGGTTCAGGCAGTGGTGGTGGACAAAAAGAAATGCCTGCAGCCACGGCAACAGATACTGCTGATTTTGATGATGATATACCGTTCTGACTGTCATCCCCGCACCTTCCCCGCAAAGGCGGGGATCAGTTTGTCGCGCGGCTAAGCGTGCGAGAATTTATATATCGCAATCAGGTAAATTAGCTAAGTCGACTGCGCTAATGTTTGCCGGTACACCTGTAACGCGGCTCGCATCAGTCGCCACTACAACCAAGTTGTCGCCGGACGTGCCTACTGTTTGTATTTGATCTTCTAGTTCAAACGTGCTGATGTAGTTTTCATAGGTGAATGCAAGCGAGCAATTGAAGCTAGGACTAAATTCCCAGAACACTGTGCAGGGAAACTCTGTAGCGCCTAATTCTCCAACGGAGGGTGGCGGCTCGGAAATCAACGAGGTTGCGTTCTGTAAAACATCACTTGCGCCAAAATCCCATGTCCTGACACCATCGCATGAGAGCGCACGGAGAGTGCCTCCTGGCACTTCAGTTACTGACGTAGACGAGCTACTGCTGCATGCTGACACAGTGGCAAATATGGCAAAAATAAATGTGAGTACCTTAAATTTATTCATATCAACTTGAATTCCTTTATAACGTACGCTTCTTGAGATTCGTAAGCGCAAGCTAGGCTTTTAAATTACAAACATCGAGCATTAACACTGATAGTAACAGTAAACGATTAGTGTCTTTAAATTATACGCAGCAACAGTGAATATGGATTGTCCACTCAGCTTTGGGGCGCTGATACTGTATTAAGCACGTCCAAAAAGGCATTAGCCGCTCTGCTTAATGTGCGAGTCTTTAGATGAACAAACCCTAGTTGCCGTTCGACCGTGAGCCCTTTTACGTTAATTGTTTTGATGGAACTATCCACCATACTGGTGGGCAAAGCACTCCAGCCTAGTCCCACGGATACCATCATCTTTATTGTTTCTAGGTAGTTGGTTTCAAGTGTTGTATCTACAGTCACTTGTGATTTTGATAAGGCCTCAAATAAGACATCTCTAGTAATCGTGCCGGGTGCTGGTAGCACGGCGGCGTGTGCGGCCAAAGCGTCAGTCGTCACTGACTGTCCTGCGAGCGCATGATCAGTTGCGCAAACGATGGCTAGTGGGTCTGGCCAAACTAATTGAGTGTGTAACTTTGCATCGGGCTTTGTCGGTAAGGTTACTACTGCTAGCTCAAGCGCGCCGCTGGCGACTTCATCGCAAGCTAGTTCAGAATCCATGAATTTTAAATCTAACTCGACTTGCTTATGCTGCTGAGTGAAGGCTTTTAAAATTGGCGGTAATCGATGAATACCGATGTGATGACTAGTACCAAGGCGCAGCTTGCCAGCCACTTTGTTGCCCAGTGATTTTATCTCTTCACGGCTGGTAGCCAAATCTGACAATATTCGGCGAGCGCTGTGTAGCAAAGTGGTGCCGGCTTCTGTCAAATGGACCTGCCTAGCAAGGCGGTCAAACAACGCCACGTCAAGTTCTGCCTCAAGCGCTGCGATGCGCTTGCTAGTGGCGGGTTGAGTGATGAAAAGCCTCTCAGCGGCTAGCGAAAACGAGCCAGTCTCGGCAACAGCGACAAACGCTTGTAGGGCGGCAACATCCATAGCAGGGGTTTCTCTTATATTCCATTTAGGAATATACAATATAAATAATATGAATTTGAGTTATTTGTGTAATAACCGTACTCTTAGTAGTGCTTATTGAATTTTAGAGGTGAAGCTATGTCCGCAACGAATCTAACAAAGACTCTATATGACAAGGTTTGGGATGCCCATCAGGTGCATCAACAAGATGATGGCACCGTGTTGCTTTATATCGATCGGCATCTCGTGCATGAAGTGACATCTCCCCAAGCGTTTGAAGGGCTGCAGATTGCCGGGCGTAAGCCTTGGCGTACCGATTCCATGCTGGCCGTTGCCGATCACAATGTACCCACGACCGCACGTGATGCAGGCATTGAAGATCCCGTATCAAAGCTTCAGGTGGATACCTTGGATGCTAACTGCGATGCCCACGGTATTGTTGAGTTCAAAATGAATGATCATCGCCAGGGTATCGTGCATGTCATTGGCCCTGAGCAAGGTGCAACACTGCCCGGTATGACTGTTGTTTGTGGAGATTCGCATACGTCTACTCATGGTGCATTTGGTGCCTTGGCTTTTGGTATAGGCACCTCTGAAGTCGAACACGTAATGGCCACTCAGTGTTTGTTGCAAAAAAAGTCTCGCAACATGTTAGTTAGTGTGGATGGCGAAGTGGGCCCTGGAGTCACGGCTAAAGACATCGTACTGGCGATTATTGGCCATATCGGTACCGCTGGTGGAAACGGCAGCGCGATTGAATTTGGTGGAGATGCTATTCGTGCTCTATCGATGGAAGGGCGCATGACGGTATGTAATATGGCAATTGAAGCAGGCGCACGCGCCGGTATGATTGCTGTTGACCAAACTACAATTGACTACGTTAAGGCTCGCCCGTTTTCGCCATCTGCTGATCAATGGGATGCGGCGATTGCAGCTTGGCGTGACTTAGTAAGCGATGATGGCGCTAAGTTCGATAAGGTTGTGCACATCAATGCAGCTGACATCATGCCGCAGGTCTCTTGGGGTACATCGCCTGAGATGGTGGCAGGCGTCGCAGGTGTTGTGCCAGACCCAACAGTTGAAACTAACGAAATAAAAGCTGAAGGAATGCGTCGTGCACTGCACTATATGGATTTGAAACCAGGCACCGCTATTGCCGATATCAAGATTGATAAAGTGTTTATAGGCTCTTGTACTAACTCACGTATCGAGGATCTGCGAGCCGCTGCTGCCGTTATCAAGGATCGCAAAATAGCCGACAATGTAAAACTAGCCTTGGTTGTTCCAGGTTCAGGTTTAGTTAAAAAACTGGCTGAGGAAGAAGGCCTGGATAGCATTTTTTCCAATGCCGGTTTTGAATGGCGCGAGCCAGGGTGCTCTATGTGTTTAGCGATGAATGCTGACAAGTTAGAGTCGGGTGAGCGCTGCGCGTCTACATCAAATCGTAACTTTGAAGGCAGACAAGGCCAGGGTGGCCGAACTCATTTGGTTAGCCCAGCAATGGCTGCAGCGGCTGCCATTGCAGGCCACTTTGTTGATGTGAGGAGCTTCTGATGCAAGCATTTACTATTTTAGAAGGTGTTGTTGCGCCACTACTGCGCTCGAACATTGATACTGATGCAATTATTCCTAAGCAGTTTTTAAAATCAATCAAGCGCACCGGTTTTGGTGTGAACTTATTTGATGAATGGCGTTACCTTGATGCAGGTTTTCCTGGCCAAGATAATTCAACTCGCCAGCCGAATCCTGAATTTGTTCTGAACCTGCCGCGCTATCAACAAGCCAGTATTTTATTGGCGGGCGAAAATTTTGGTTGTGGTTCGTCGCGTGAGCACGCGGTTTGGGCTTTGGACGGTTTTGGGTTTCGCTGTGTGATTGCGCCATCGTTTGCAGATATCTTTAACAATAATTCATTTAAGAGTGGTTTGTTGCCGCTGGTACTTGAAAAATCAATTATTGATAAGCTTGCGGCGGCCTGTGAGGCCAATGAAGGTTATCAGCTTAAAGTCGATTTAGAAAAGCAACAAGTGACTGCGCCAGATGGCGAGAGTTACGCATTTGAGGTTGATCAGTTCCGTAAGCATTGTTTGTTAAATGGTTTAGACGATATTGGTTTGACCTTGCAGAACGAAGATCTAATCAAACAATACGAAGCAAAACGCAAAGAAGCTGCTCCGTGGTTGTTTAACGGCGTTACATAGCAATACACTTTTGTGATGCGCTTAGTTATTGGCAATAAAAATTATTCTTCATGGTCGTTACGTCCGTGGATCCTGCTGCGTCATGGGCATATACGATTCGACGAAGTGCGTATCCCACTGTTTACCTTTGAAGGTGAGCAGATGATTGAGGACTTATGCCCGGCGCGAAAAGTGCCGGTGCTCTATGACGATCGCCTAGTGCTCTGGGATTCGTTTGCGATTTGTGAGTATATTGCTGACAAGCATCCCAATAAACGCCTGTGGCCTGATGATGCTCAACAACGAGCACGTGCACGTGCAATGAGTGCTGAAATGCACAGTGGTTTTGATGACTTGAGATCAAGCATGCCAATGAACTGCCGGCGAGTGGTTGATGGTTTCGAGCCCGACAATGCAAGCAAGATGGATATCAATCGTATTATCCAACTTTGGGATGATGCCTTGAGAGTGAGTGGTGGGCCGTGGTTGTTTGGTAGATACAGCGTTGCTGATGCGATGTTCGCACCTGTGGCATCGCGTTTTAGAACCTACGGAATAAAGCTGCCAAAAACTACGCAGCGCTATGCCGACGATGTGCTAGCTGATAAGCCAATGTTGCAATGGTATGAGGATGCTCAACATGAAGCCGAAGTCATAGACTCGGCCGAAGTTTAGTTCGATTTAGTTTTTATTATGTTGTAGATTTTTAACTCATTGTTTTTTTATTTTTAATTCAATTGTTTGCTGGTAATTGCCAGTACTGGTGCTCCCATGACAAAAAAAATCGTAGTGTTACCTGGTGACGGTATCGGCCCTGAAATAATGAACGAGGCCAGTCGTGTACTTGATGTTGTAAACCAATCACATAAGTTAGGCATCGAAGTGGATACTCACGCATTTGGTGGCGCGTCTTACGATATCGATGGCAAGCCGCTTACTGAGACTGCGCTAGCGGCGTGCAGAGAAGCTGACGCCATTCTAATGGGTTCTATTGGCGGGCCACAGTACGACACTGCTCCGCGCGAATTACGACCAGAGCGGGGTTTGTTGCGTTTGCGCTCTGAGCTAGATTTGTTTTCGAATTTACGCCCCGCAATGCTTTTCCCTGAGCTTGCATCAGCGTCATCGCTTAAAAGCGAATTGGTAGCGGGTTTGGATCTGATGATTCTTCGTGAACTTACTGGCGGGATTTATTTTGGTCAACCCCGTGGTGAAGAGACAGTGGATGGTAAACGCATGTCGTTTAATACTATGGTGTACAACGAAGATGAAATCGAACGAATCGCCAGAAGTGGTTTTGAGATTGCTCGATCTCGCAACAAGCGTTTGTGCTCTGTTGATAAAGCGAATGTGCTTGAAGTGTCGGAGCTGTGGCGAGCTGTGGTTATCGAAGTATCGAAAGATTACCCTGATATCGAGCTAAGCCATATGTATGTGGATAACGCTGCTATGCAGTTGGTGCGCGAACCCAAACAATTTGATGTGATCGTAACCAGTAATTTATTTGGTGATATTTTATCGGATGCTGCGGCAATGCTAACCGGCTCTATTGGTATGTTGCCTTCGGCATCGTTAGATAAAAATGGTAAAGGTCTATACGAACCTGTTCATGGGTCGGCACCTGACATTGCTGGGCAAGGCGTGGCAAATCCTTTGGCTACCATTTTGTCATTGTCGATGATGTTGCGTTATACCCTTAAAGAGGCCGCTGCCGCTGATGCAATAGATAAGGCGGTCAGTGCGGTTATCAGTGGTGGTACTCGCTGCCGCGATATCGCAAGTGGTCAAGCAAATGAGACAGTCGTCGGCACAGTTGAGATGGGCGATGCCGTTATTGCAGCCCTTGGCAATGCTTAAACCCAAGCAACAATTTTTAGATATTGATTACAGACATTGAGTAGTATTTTATGAGTAAGACATTTGATATAGCAGTAGTAGGCGCCACTGGTGCAGTTGGCGAAACCATGTTGGAGATTCTGGCAGAGCGTCAATTCCCGGTTGGCAAGATCTATGCGCTGGCTAGCTCTCGCTCAGCGGGTAGCAGAGTATCGTTTGGCGACAAAATGATAGTGGTGGAAGATCTAGCTGAATTTGATTTTAGTCAGGTACAGATCGGGATATTTTCCCCTGGAGCGTCTGTTTCCAAAATCTATGCCCCAGTTGCCGCAGCCGCTGGTTGCATTGTTGTCGATAACACTTCGCAATTTCGCAATGATGACGACAAACCTTTGATCATCCCAGAAGTTAATGCGCACGCTATTGAGCAGTATAAGGCGACCAATATCATTGCTAACCCCAATTGTTCAACTATCCAGATGCTAGTAGCATTAAAGCCAATTTATGACGCTGTGGGTATTACGCGCCTGAATGTCGCCACATATCAGGCGGTGTCTGGCACCGGTAAAGAGGCGATAGAAGAATTAGGCGGGCAAACGGCGCGGTTACTCAATGGCCAAGAAATTCATGCCAATGTTTACCCCAAGCAGATAGCATTTAACTGTTTGCCACATATCGATTCCTTCCAAGAGAACGGCTATACGCGCGAAGAGATGAAAATGGTCTGGGAGACAAGAAAAATACTTGAAGACGACACTATTATGGTGAATCCAACCTGCGTCCGTGTTCCGGTCTTCTATGGCCACTCCGAAGCGGTCCATTTGGAGACTAAAGACGCAATAACGGCCGATCAGGCCCGGGAATTGCTGGAGAATGCACCAGGAATCGTCGTAATTGACGAGCGAAGGGACGGGGGTTACCCCACGGCCGTTACCGATTCAGCTAATAATGATGCTGTATTTGTAGGCCGAATTCGCGAAGACATCAGCACGGAAAAAGGGCTAAACCTTTGGGTAGTTTCCGATAATGTCCGTAAAGGAGCTGCACTAAATAGTGTGCAAATCGCTGAGTGTCTTGTCAGAGACTATTTGTAAGCTGAACAGATTTGGATAAATCAGCTATACAATAGTGTTGAAATAGTTAACTTCGTTGTGAATACCTACCAGGGTTGGTAGTGCTATAGCAACGTTACTGCGGGATAGAATCAGTGCGAAAACTTGCAACTGCTGCGGCTGTCAGCTTGATACTTGCGTCTAGTGGGGCCCACGCCCTTGGTCTAGGCGATATAGAAATGCGCTCGGCCTTGAATCAACCGATGAACGCCCAGATACGGCTGACATCAGTGCAACCGGGCGAGGCTGACGGCATGCTCGTCACTCTAGCGGCACCTGATGCTTTCAATCGAGCAGGTATAGAGCGCTCTCAGGTCCTGCAAAGCCTACAGTTTACAGTTGATTACGAAGGACCCTCCCCGGTCATCCGTATCAGCAGTTCCACGCCTGTCGTTGAACCGTTCCTGAACTTCTTACTTGAGGTTCAATGGCCAACTGGCCGTATGGTGCGTGAATACACAGTGCTACTCGATCCACCTGTATTCATGACCCCCAACGCGACAGCGCGTAATACGCTCGGCGATAGCCCAGTGTTGGTGGAGCGTGGTGAGCAAGCCATCGTCGCCCCGACGCCTATTGAGCGGAACACTAATTTGGCCGTCGCAGAAGAATTTGATGAGTCATCAGTTGTGGTTATCGGTTCTGCCGAGGAAACGTTAGATAGTGCAGGCGCTGTGGTTGATCTGAACGAAGCGTTTGAAGGCGAAGAAATTGCACTAGATGAGATTCCTCTTGAGGATGTGGCCGCAGAGGGTGAGGTTATAAGCTTGACTGATCTAGGTGCTGCTAACACTGAAGCGCTAGAAACAATCTCGACATCAGAGCTCCAACCAGCAACGGTGGAATACGATTTCCCAGAAGTTGAGCTGGTGGGTGGCACTGAAGAAGTGAGCAATGATTTTGTTGTTGAAGATGGAACTCAACTGGCTGAACAAAGCAGTGATTCAGAAGTTGTATCACTTGAAGATTTAGCCGGTGAAGAAGTGGCTGCTGAAGAGTTTGCCGTTGAAGAATTCTCCGTTAGTTTAGAAGAAATAGGTGACGCGACGGGTGAAATCACAGTCCAGCGTGGTCAAACGCTTGGTGAAATCGCTAACGATAACGCGGTAAGCGGTGTCTCAACGCAACAAATGTTGATGGCGCTTCTTAAGGCTAACGAAGGCGCATTTATAAACAACAACGTCAACCTAGTGAAAGCTGGCGCGATTTTACGCATTCCAGATGCAGCCGAAGCACAGCAAATGTCTCAAGCTCAGGCAGTTGCGCAGCTAGGTGAACAGAATCAATTGTGGCGTGAATATCGTGACAGCGTACGTAGTAAAAATGCTACGCAAGTTGCACTCAATAACAACGCTGGGACTGATAGTGCTGGCTCTGACAGCATAAGCGAAAACACAAGCACTGAGAACTTAAGTGCTAGCGATAGCGAAGACACATCATCTAGCGTTTCCACTGCACAAGCGACGACCGCAACGAATGAGCTGAAGATAGTCGCAGGCGATGAGCCTGTTGCAGGTAGCTCCAGTGCAACAAGTGCAGAAGATGAAGCTTCTGCAAAGCTTGGCGATATCAATCGTCAATTACAGCTTACGCGTGAAGAACTTGCTTCGACAAAGCTTGAATCCAATGATTTGGGTGAGCAGGTAGCCAGCCTTGAAGGTACAGGTGAAGATCTTAATACGCTAGTTAAGTTACGCCAAAATGAGGTGGCTCAACTACAAGAGCAATTAAAGAACGCAACTGCTGCTCAGGAAGCTGATGTGGTGGATAGCGCTAAGGAAGAACTAGGCGGTGCAGTTGATCAACTTAACACTGCAGTTGAAGAAGCTGAAGCTAAGCTAGATGAAGCTGGCGAAGGCGTGGTAAATGGAGTGACTGATTCAGTAGCCGATGCTGCTGGAGCGGTGACGGACGTGACCGAAGGCGTAACTGAGTCGGTAGCTGATGCTGCTGGAACAGTAAGTGATGCTGGTACTAACGCATTAACAGAAGCTGGCCAAACGTTAGGTGAAGTTGATCTTGTTGATTCAGCTACTACTGAAGCAGCCGACGCAACTGCAGCGGCTGAAAGTGCTGTTGATTCTGCTGCAACACAGCAGCCTGAAGCTTGGTATCAGAAGCTATTCCGTGAATACGGCAAGCTTGGCATAATGGGTATCTTGGGTTTGTGTGCTGTTGGCCTAATGGCGCTTCTATTTAGAAAGAAGCGTAAACCTGAAGATCGTTTAGATTTTACCGATGAAGTAGAGTTCATTGATCAAGAAGAGGCAGAATCACTAAGCGCTGAAAATAAGCTGAGTGATGAAGCGGCTAACCTAGCTGAGTCTGGTGTCGGTGCCGCAACTGGTGCAGCCGCCGCAGCAGCAGCCGGTGCAGCAGCAGTGGGTGGTGCAGCTGCTGGTGTTTTTGGTGATGATAAAGACGATACGATTGCAGACGTACCTTCAGCTGATGCCCTAGATGATGAGCTGGATGGCGATAGCACTATCTCTGAAATCGATGTGTACCTAGCTTATGGTTTGCACAGTCAAGCAGAAGAATTACTCACTAAAGCAGTTGATAGTAATCCTGATAATCCTGAGTATGCCGAAAAGCTATTACAGACTTACCATGCGCAAGGTAATACCGAAGCATTCAATGCTGGTGCGGTTGAGTTCCAACAGAAGTTTGGCGAAGATAATGAACACTGGCGTGCCATTGCTAACATGGGCCATGAAATTCAGCCAAGCAATGCCCTATACGCAGCTGGCGGCGAAGCCATTAGCCGTATGGGAACAGGCGATCTAAGTGCTCCGAAACTCGAGAGCGATGATTTTGTTACCACTGGTGAATCTACCACTGGAAGCGTTAATCGCGACTTCAGTAATAACGAGGCTGGTAAAACTGACGGTGTCGACTTAAACGATGAATCAACACTGATGGATGAGAGTCTTGATCCTGGCTTTGCTTTTGATGAAGCAGATCTTGAAGCTACGGGCGATTTCTCTGAAGCAGCTTCTGCAATAACAGAAGACAATGGTTCTATAGATTTCCCAGAGTTCGATAAGACTGATGTGCAAACTATCGCTGATGATGGCCTAGACGGTGCGCTGACGCTTGATGAGCTGGATATTGGTGATGCTACTGCTGCCAATGGCGACACAAATGCAGAACTAGGTTCTCTTGCTGAAGACCTGACTCTTGATCTAGACAAGCTATCTGGTGATTTAGAGCTAGACACTACAGAGTTGCTGGATGGTACTGATGTAGGTGATCTGGAGATTCCTGACCTGACTAGCGATAACGAATTGTTAACTAGTGCTGGTGGTGCTGACGAAATGGACACCATGATGGATTTAGCAAAAGCGTATATCGATATGGGCGATAAAGATTCGGCTAGTAGTACGCTTGGTGAGATCGTTAAGAGTGGTAACCCTGCTCAGGTATCAGAAGCTGAAACTCTGCTACGCAAGATCTCTTAAGTATCAGTTACAGGCTCCAATCGATCCCTAGCTGCGCGGGGGGATAACAGTAAAAACGCTGACTCAGGTCAGCGTTTTTTTTGCCCGTGATAACCTATACCAACTGATTAACGACTCTCAACTGGCAACTTATGCGAATTGCATTGGCGGTGGAATACAACGGCCAGCCATTTTGTGGATGGCAACGGCAGCCGCACTGCCATTCGGTGCAGGCTGAGCTTGAACAAGCATTAAGCGCGATTGCACAGGAACCGATTGTTGTTCAGTGTGCTGGGCGCACCGATACTGGTGTCCACGCGCTAGCGCAGATTGTTCATTTTGATACTGAAGTTGTGCGTCCTCTACGCGCATGGACATTTGGCGCTAACACTCACCTCAGCCGCGCTGTATCAGTTCATTGGGCCGCACAGGTGGATCCTGAATTTCATGCTCGATTTAAAGCACTTGATCGACGTTATCGCTATACGATTTTTAATCGTGCCACGCGTACTGGCTTATATGCTGATCACACGAGTTGGGTGAACATGCCATTAGATGCTGACGCCATGCACGCAGCAACATCTGCACTGATAGGCGAGCACGATTTTTCTGCATTTAGATCAGCTGATTGCCAGGCTAACCATGCCAGACGTACCATTCGGGAATTCTCAGTCAAGCGTGATGGCGAGCGCCTCTATATTGATATCGTCGCAAACGGATTTTTGCACAATATGGTGCGTATCCTAAGTGGCTGTTTAATCAAGATCGGTAAGCGCGAAAGACCCGCTGAGTGGCTTGGAGAATTGCTGCGCCAGGGTGATCGGCGTCAAGCTGGTATGACGGCACCTGCGCAAGGATTGTGTTTTATTCAGCCAACTTATCCAGCTGAATATTCAATCCCAGATTTCCAAACAGATAAGGCTCGCTGAATTCTGCTATTGTCGGCGAATGCATGCTCGAACACGAATTAAAATTTGCGGAATAACGCAACTAAACGATGCCTTGTACGCAGCCAGTGCGGGTGCTGATGCACTTGGGTTCGTATTTGTGGAGGCAAGTAAGCGTTACCTTGCTCCGCAAAATGCCGCTGTAATTAGCGCAAAACTACCAGCGTTCGTTACGCGAGTAGGCTTATTTTTAGACGCGCCCAAGGATGTTGTAAACAACGCCTTGCAGCACATGCCGGAGCTGCTGCCTCAATTCCACGGCGACGAATCTGCCGAGTATTGTGAGAGTTTCGATCGCCCCTATATTAAGGCTGTTGGAGCGGCGGCTAGTGTGGCGGGCCATATGCCCGATGCCGAAGCGCTAGGCGCCTATAAAAGCGCCGTTGGCTTCCTGTACGATAGTCATGTGCCCGGCGCACTTGGTGGTACCGGCAAGACATTTGATTGGACACAACTTGCGCACGATAGTGATGTCCCATTGATATTGGCTGGAGGCCTAAGCGTTACGAATGTAGCCGATGCCGTCCATACTGTGAAGCCTTACGCAGTGGATGTTAGTTCGGCTGTTGAGCAATCCAAGGGCATTAAGGACGACGCTTTGGTTACCCAGTTTATAGCGGCAGTTATGCAGGCCGATTTTGAAATGAATACGATCAAATAACAGCGATCAAATGAACACGACAACGAGGACAATAAAGTGAGCGAAGACCGCAAACTACCGAGTAGTGGCAGAGCAATGAGCTGGTTTGAAAAGCTCATTCCATCACGTATCAGCCCGCGTAGTGAGGAAAAGGGTAATGTACCCGAAGGCTTGTGGGTGAAGTGCGAATCATGCGCCGATGTGCTTTATCGTGCTGAAGTCGAGCGTGGTCAGGACGTCTGTATTAAATGTGGCCATCACATGCTTGTCAGCGCACGTACCCGAATTGATCGCCTGCTGGACAAAGATGGACGCACTGAGATTGGTGAATCAGTGCAGCCTGTTGATATGCTGAAGTTTAAGGATTCCAAGCGCTATAAGGATCGCCTGACGCAAGCTGCAAAAGATTCGGGAGAAAAAGATGCCTTGGTGGTGATGCAGGGCAAAATACACGATATGGATGTCGTTGTAGCTGTGTTCGACTTTAAATTTATGGCAGGTTCTATGGGGTCGGTAGTAGGTGAACGTTTTGCGAGAGCCTGTGATGTTTGCTTAGAACAAGGCATTCCATTTATTTGTTTTAGTGCCAGTGGCGGCGCTCGCATGCAAGAGGCATTGTTCTCTTTGCTGCAAATGGGCAAGACCAGCGCCATGCTCTCCAAGCTTTCGCAGCGAGGAATACCTTATATATCAGTGCTAACCGATCCCACCATGGGTGGCGTTTCCGCTAGTTTGGCAATGCTTGGCGATGTCATTATCGCTGAGCCGGGCGCGAGAATAGGTTTTGCTGGCCGGCGTGTAATAGAACAAACCGTGCGTGAGCAATTACCAGAAGGCTTTCAAAGTAGTGAGTTTTTACTGGAGCACGGTGCTGTTGATATGATTGTTGATCGGCGTGACATGCGTGATCAGATTGCACGACTACTAAGTAAATTAACGAGCAGGCCCGAAATACCTGAAGCTTCATCTGTCGAATCAACAGTTGCCAGCTAGTTTTTCAAGTTTGCTACAGTAGTTATTATTAGTAATTAATATTAGTAATTTGTTCAGTAAACAGGTAGTAAACAAAACGTGTATGCAATCTCCAACACCTAAGGCAAGCCTTGAGGATTGGCTTGCCTGGCTCGAAGAGCTCCATCCTTTAGAAATCGATCTTGGCCTTGATCGGGTCAGTGAAGTTGCGCTGCGATTAAAGCTTGCACCAGCATCTATGCCAGTGATTTTGGTCGGTGGCACCAACGGCAAAGGGTCAACAGTTAAGCTGTTAACTAACGCGTATCAATTTGCTGGACACAAAACAGGTACCTATACCTCGCCTCACATTGAACGGTTTAATGAACGTATGTCGATCAATGGTGTTGATGCATCTGATCAACAAATCGTTGCGGCCTTGTATGAAGTGGAGCAAGGGCGAGGTAATACTACGTTAACTTATTTTGAATACACAACACTTGCATCGATGTTGTTGTTTCGAGAGCAACAGTGTGATGTGGTCATTTTAGAAGTGGGCTTGGGCGGGCGCTTGGATGCGACTAACTTATGGGATGCAGACTGCGCCATCATTACCAGCATTGCACTTGACCACCAAGCTTACTTAGGTGACACACGGGATTCAGTAGCAAGCGAAAAGGTGGCCATCGGCCGCGCTCAAAAACCGCTCATTGTGGGTGAGCCTGATCCGCCAAGTATCATGAAAGAGCTGGCTGCAAAAGCTTCCATGAATTGGATACAGATACCAGAATTTCCGCAACTGAGCGTCAAGCTTGCTGGAGCGCACCAGCGACGTAATGCAGCATGTGCGGTTGAAGCCATCAAGCAGCTACAGGCTAAGCTACCAGTGCCTAGTGCGGCTATCACGCAGGCGTTGTCCAGTGATGCTTTGCCGGGGCGGTTTCAATTGCTTGACGTGGGCGGTGTGCTCAACTTACTTGATGTTGCACACAATCCTGCTGCCGCTGAGGCGCTGGTAGCAACGATTTTGGACGTTTTTCCGACAGTGCAGGTACAGCTCATTTTTGGTCTGATGGCCGATAAAGACGTCGAAGGCGTGGTGTCGAAGCTACAGCCAATTGCAACAAATTGGTTCAGTACGGCATTACCGCAGCCTCGAGCGCTGTCTTCTGACGTTTTGGCAGCTAAAATAAGGGATGTGGATCCACACGCGCAAGTCACTATCTGTCATGACATCAGTGAAGCTTGGCAAGGAGCAATGGCGGGCGCGCGTCGCGATGATGCAAATGATTCGGTGAAATCGCTTGTTGTGGTAGTGGGTTCCTTTTTTATGTTGTCTGCATTGCAGGAATACTGGCAAAGCAATGACATAGTCGTGCAAGCTGTCACCATTTGATTGAATCAACCCATTAAATAGAATGGCCATGGACACCCTCGAAGAACAAAAAGCCGTCAAGTTGCGGCAGCGCCTATGGGGAGCTGCTGTGCTGATTGCGTTGGCTGTCATCTTTCTGCCTCTGTTGCTCGATGGCGCGGGCAGTGAAAGCCAGTATCGTCGCGTGGAACGTCTGCGTGAAGAACCACCTCGGGTAATTCGAGAAGATGGCCAGACTGAGGTTATTGCGCTGCCAGCGGCTGCACCGACCAAAACAGCATTGAGCGCCAAACCTGTGCTCGAAACAACAGTCGATACTGTACAAGAACAGACCACTATAGCCGTTGTACCCGAGCCCTCCGAGAGCACTGAAGTCAACATAAGCACTCTATCGGCTTGGGTTGTACAGGCCGGCAGCTTTGGCGACGAGCAAAATGCGCTTGCAGTGCGTGATCGGCTGCGTCGTGCAGGGCACCCCTCATTTATTACCGCCACCGAAGATCAAACTCTGTTTCGAGTAAGGGTAGGGCCTATGACTAATCAGACTCAGGCGGCTGCCACTCGTGACGATGTGGCTCATTTGTTAGGCCGTGAGGCATTGGTTACACCTTATCCCTGATGTAGGGGCGCTGGTTTGCTAGAATGCGCCACGTGCGGTGTTGTTAACGGAGCAGATATGCCAACAGATATTGCAATCCTGATTGTTATTTTATTGTCGGCAATCGTGAGCTTTGTGCGCGGATTTTATAATGAAGCGGTCAGTGTTACCACCTGGATCATGGCTATCGGCATCACGCTACTATTTACCAACCGGTTTTCCTCATTGCTTCCACGAGACACTATCGAAAGTCCCGAGGCCCGTTTAGGAATCAGTGCCTTGATATTATTTCTAGGCACGATGATGATCGGCAGTTTGATCAGTTGGTTGCTACGTAAAGCAATGCCTTCATCAATCGGTGGGCGCAAAGATCGCACCTTGGGTGTATTTTTTGGTATTGCTCGCGGCTTGATCATTGTCACCTTAGTGGTATTGTCCGCTAATCTTGTTCCTACAATCAAAAACGAAAAGTGGTGGCTGCAGTCGATGACATTGCCCTATTTTCAACAAGCGGCTCGGATGATCCATTCAAAAATGCCCAGAGAGCTTGCTCAACATTTTGAGTTCGAAGCTTAGAGATTCTTGTTATGTGTGGTGTACTCGGTATAGTTGGATCCAGCGCGGTTGGTCATCGTCTCTATGACGGCTTAACATTGCTTCAGCATCGCGGCCAGGATGCTGCCGGTATTGCAACCAGCGCGCAAGGTAAGTTAATTCTTCGCAAAGGCGCTGGCTTAGTGCGTGATGTGTTTACCGCCGACCACATGGCGCGCTTGGATGGCGACATGGGTATTGCCCACACGCGATATCCCACTGCCGGTACATCTGCCAGTGCCGAAGCACAGCCGTTTTATGTGAACTCCCCTTACGGAATAGTGATGGCACATAATGGCAATTTAACGAACGCTGAAGAGTTAAAGCGCGAGTTGTTTGAATCTGACCTACGGCACATCAACACACGTTCCGATTCTGAAGTTTTGCTAAACGTATTTGCACATGAACTGCAAGCACGTAATCCGGACACACAACTCAAGCCCAGTGATTTATTTGCCACGGTAGAAGCTGTGCATCGTCGTTGTAAAGGCGCTTATGCAGTGGTAGGCATGCTGGTAGGGCGAGGTGTTGTCGCGTTTCGTGATCCGCTGGGTATTAGGCCGTTGACTATCGGTGTTCGCCATACTGATGCCGGTACCGAATATGCCATTGCATCTGAAAGTGTTGCCTTGCAAGGACTTGGCTTTGCCATGTTGCGAGATGTTGCTCCAGGAGAGGCTGTTTACGTTGATGTTGCGGGCGAGCTACATGCTCAACAATGTGCTGCAAAGCCTGCGCTGACGCCGTGTATATTCGAATACGTTTATTTAGCGCGACCCGACAGCATCATCGATAAAATATCAGTACATAAATCGCGTTTGCGCATGGGTGAGCGCCTAGCGCGTAAAATACTGCGAGAGCGGCCAGATCATGACATTGATGTCGTCATACCGATCCCTGATACAAGCCGAACAGCAGCGATGGAGGTGGCGTATCACCTTGGGGTAAAGTACCGCGAAGGGTTTATCAAAAATCGCTATATTGGCCGAACCTTTATTATGCCAGGACAAAACCTGCGTAAAAATTCAGTCAGGCAAAAGCTCAGCCCAATTGATTTAGAATTTAAAGGCAAAAATTGTTTGTTAGTGGATGATTCGATTGTACGGGGAACCACCTCTAACCAAATTATCGAAATGGCACGCGATTCAGGTGCTAAGCAAGTGTATATGGCCTCCGCAGCACCTCCAGTTCGGCACCCAAATGTGTACGGTATTGATATGCCTGCCGCCAATGAGCTCATCGCGCATGATCGTACAGTCGAACAAATCCAAGAAAAAATCGGTGCTGACTGGTTAGTGTACCAAGACCTATCTGATCTTATAGAAGCCATTCGTTACGACAAGCATCCAATAGCGGAATTTGAATCTTGCTGCTTTGATGGCAAGTACGTCACTGGCGATGTTGATCAGGCTTATCTGAATTCCTTACAACAGGCGCGTAACGATAGTAGTAAGCAGAAGGTTTCTGAGGACTTACAGGTATTGTAGACAGCGCTAGGTAGTACTACTTGAGCCTTAGCCCAGTCGTAATCCAGCTCGCTGAAAATCCGCAACATCGATACCGAAGCTGCCGTCAGGTAGAGTGGTCTTTATTTGATAGACGTTGCCGTTGTTATCCACTTCCATGCTAGATAGATCAACGATCCGCTGCGGTACGGGTTCTTTCAGTTCATCCAGAATCAATATAATACGTGGGCGAAGTTTGTCGGTGGTATTGGATAACACGATACCGATTTCGCCGTTGAGCATTTCAACAATACTGCCCGGCGGGAAAATACCCACGGCATCGATAAATGCGATAACTAACTCTTCATCAAATTGCCCGCCACGTTGTGCGTACAGTTCTTGTAGTGCTTCTGAAGGTGAGCGCGCGATTCGATAGGGTTGGTTAGTTGTGATTACATCGTAGGCTTCTGCGATGGCAACTATTTTAGCAAATAGAGGGATCGATTCCGCGTCTAGCTTACGAGGGTAGCCCGTTCCATCCACACGCTCATGGTGGGAGTGTGCTACGTCAGCAGCACCCGACATAACACTTTTAGTTGATATCAGAATGTCACGTCCGTAGCGAGTATGCTTTCGCATCTCCTCCATCTCGGCCTCGTCAAGTGGGCCTTCCTTTGTTAATACTTCTGTGGATAGGCTGGTTTTGCCAACGTCGTGCAACATACCGCAAACACCAACATCTTCCATTTCTCTTTGTGTCAAGCCCATAGCTTTGGCCATAACGATACTTAAGGCCGATACATTCAGAGAGTGTTGAGCAGTGCCAACGTCTTTGGCTTGAATACGGGTTAACCAAACAGACGCGTCAGGGTTACGTAATATACTATCGACACAACCATTAACTGCTTGCTTAACTTTACCGCCGTCGATTTCAGCACCAAGACGTATCTCCTCAAACAAATTGGAGATGGCTTCGCTTGCCATGTTATGAACTTCAGTGGCAGCTTCTAGTTCGTCTTCGACCTTATGCTCTGTAGCAGTGCTACCAACACCTGGTCGGCGTTCGGCTTCGGGTGTTTCATTTTTCTTTAGTGTAAATTCGTCGTAGTCAACCCAAACGTTCTTACATTCTTTTTGTACATCAGCGATGTCTTTCGAGCTTTTGATTTCTAGCCCTTGAAACATGAAGCCGGATTCTTCCCAAGGTTTGTCCAGTTCAACCACAAACATACCCACGCGTAAATCAGCTACATCGATTTTCTCGTGTTGCTTGCGAGTGCGTTGTGTTCGGTCGCGATCAGGCTTTGCACCACGCTTACGGCGCGGCGGCTCTTCCTTTTCTTCCGATTTGAACAATTTGTTGAAGAACATAATTTCTAGCTATGCGTCAGGCTTGTTTGCCATTTTCGATCCATCCAGTTCTAAAAAGCGGCCAATCTCTGTGATCCTTGAAGGTTCCGAGGCTGTTTATTAGGCGCGTATGCAAAGCATTTCAATGCAATTTTTGATCTGAAACGAGGTTATTGACCGAATTAGCTAGGAATTGCTGTTGGACTTGTGACCGATAGCTCGTTACGCGTGTAGAGCATGAAATAGTTCACATACAAATGTGAATGTGAAGAATCAGATACTGGAGTTTCGATTGAGTTCTTGAACGATTTGCCACTGTCCATCACCATGCGCATCGTTGAGTTGACGCCAGTAAAGTGTGGTGTGAGTCACATTTTTTTCGCCGTGGCGAAACGACATTTGTACAATTCCGTCGGTTCCAGGAACTTCAAACACCGCCAGGGTATCCGTGGTTATTTTGGCGAGTGTCTGTGCGTGCTTGGATTGAGCTGAGGCGGCTATAGCTTCGTTGTTCTGGCTGACCCGTTTTAGGTTGGCGTTTAGTCCATGCTGCTTGGCAGCTAGAGGCCATGCGCCATCGTTGTAGATTGCTTGCAGCGTGTTGACATCCATTTTGGTCCAAGCTTGTCGGTACTGCTCAAACAATTCAATTTGCTGCGCTTGTTTGCTTGCCAATTGCGCTGGTGTAGTCCATTGAACATTGTCGCTTAGTATCACGCGTGTTGACTGCAGATCAATCGTTTGGTGCAGCTCCGTTAGGTAATCGTTTGCCATCGTTACACAACCTTCACTGGAGCGCGGCGATCGGCTTTTTTGGGCGTGCGGTACACCGTGCAACCAAATGCCCGAGCCTGTTCGTCCGAGCATTTTATCGAGTGAATTGGGATAGTCCAGCATCAATGCGCCAGAGCCATACAGGTCGGGCAGAGATCTATCAGATCGAAATCCATGAATGTTGTATACACCAATTGGTGTTTTAAGATCTCCTTCAACGCGTTTATCGAAACCGGCTAAACCACTGGCTATGTAGTGCCGTTTTACTAAACGTGGTTCATCAGTACTGGTATCAAACAACATTAAATACGACCGTTTTAGATCAACTAAAATGACGTGATCAACAGTGCTGCCAGTGCGAATCAAAGAAGCAGGCAAATTGGATGCGTCGCTGTTGTCAGTAATGGAGCCTGCCACGGCCGGAGGTTGAGCGGCGCGTGCCTGTGCTTCGAGTAGCAAGCTAATGTAGTTTAGTGATAAGCGATCGGTTGAGATATGTTTTAGTGGTAGGCCTGCGGTAACTTGAAGTGTTTCAGCATGGAGTAATTTACCTAAGGCGTAGTCAGGGAATCGATCCGTTAGCTTTTTTGCTTCTAGGTTTGCAGTTGACCAATCACCGTCGACAATGGATTGCAGCACTTTTTGAGTTTGTTGATCTAGCGCTACTGAGGCATCAATAGATCCGTGTGGCTCGGCATTTACTGCCGCATTGTGTAGCAAGCATACAAAAACCAAAAGGCATCGAAATAACGTCATAGTGGTTGTCATTCTAATGGGAACTCTTGGTAGATCTTCCAACGATTGCCTTGCAGGCGCATTAGCAATTGTCGATGCTGCAGAAAACCGTTGGATCGATAGCTCACGATTGCGACCGCATCTTGAGCCGTAAAATTGATTCGTCGCTGAGTGCTCTGCCAATCAACCGGAGCTGCCATAGCGCCTGGAGGAGGGTATTGCTCTTCGTAGTGCAACAACCACGCCTCTTTGTTGTTATCACGAGCGGATTGCCACCAGTCATATAGTTCGTATTCCACCGTACTGATGTTATGCAGCTGGCTTTGAGCGCGCGACATCTTTCGGGGTTGGCCATTGTGGGTGGTAGAGTCCTGCATTGTTAGCGCGGGCTTTGTTGCTTTGCTCTTCATTTGAAGCGCCTCGCTGTAAGCGAGGCTGGCCAGATAGGCGCGTACCGTTTGCAGTTGGTCGACCGTATCTTGAGAGCGTTTGTCTTGTTGTAATGATTTCTCGAAATGTTGAATAGCAACATCGTATTGCTGGTTGTTGGCTGCGATCACGCCTAAGTTATGTTCGATCTGCGGAAACTCCGTACAGTGCGCTTGCATCTGCTGAAGTAATTTATAGGAAGCATTTTTGTCGCCGTCACTGTAAAGTGTACGAGAATTGTCCAATGCCGCTAGGCATGCGCCCGGAGTAGTAAACTGAGTCTGAACGGCTACCAAAGCTGCAAACAACTGAGCTTGACTGGCTGCAGCTGGGGCAGCCAGTTGTGCCGCTAGGTGCGCAGTGAACAGAATAATGATTGAAACGAATTTTAAACGCACAAGTATGAATACACAGTATGTAAGTTTACTTCGACTTATTACAGTATAACGTAAGAATATCTCTCAAACCTATTGATTTCAAAGTATCTTGTCGAATTTAAATAGAAAAAAGCCATGGCGGTCAGCCACCCAAGCGATTCGCGCAGGGTTCGAGCGTAGCCCATTGGGTGAGCATGCTGAGCCAATAATGACCACTTCAAGCTTCGTGTTTGAAAACGCCGCTCAAGCGGCTGCTAGGTTCTCAGGTGAAGAAGATGGGCCGATTTATTCGCGCTTTACAAACCCGACCGTGCGAATCTTTGAACAGCGATTGGCCTCTATGGAGGAGGCTGAAGATTGCATCGCCAGCGCATCGGGCATGGCGGCGATTACCATGTTGGTGCTAGGCACACTAAAACAGGGTGATCATATTGTTGCCACTCGCAATATGTTTGGTAGCTCGGTCAATCTTTTCAAGAATTTTTTGCCCAAGTTTGGCATCGATGTCAGCTGGGCGGATAGCTTCGATCCTGCAGAATGGGCAAGCCTGAGCAACGCTTCAACCAAGCTGTATTACCTTGAAACGCCTACTAATCCGTTAACTGAGATAGCTGACATACAAGCGATGGCTAATACTGCTCATGCTGCAGGGGCACTGCTTGCAGTGGATAACTGCTTTTGTACCCCAGCATTGCAGCTACCATTACGCCATGGCGCTGATATTGTCATTCATTCGGCTACCAAGTACTTAGATGGTCAAGGCCGATGTGTTGGTGGGGCCGTGCTTGGGTCAAAAGCGTTAATAGAAACTCTCACATCGTTTATGCGCAGTGTTGGGCCTTGCATGAGCCCATTTAATGCTTGGGTGTTTGCAAAAGGGCTTGAAACCTTGCACCTACGCATGGCGCAACATTGCAATAATGCTGAAGAGATCGCCGCTTGGTTAGAACAGCAACCCAGTGTGGTTAAGGTTCATTATGCGGGGCTTGCATCACATCCCCAGCATGCATTAGCAAAACAACAACAGAGTAGGTTTGGTGGGATTGTTGCATTTGAAGTAGCTGGTGGTCAATCTGCTGCATGGCAGCTAATTGATGCTACGCAGCTGTGTTCGATAACGGGCAACTTGGGTGATTCACGCACTACCATTACTCATCCAGCATCTACCACTCATGCGCGGATGACTGCTGAGGATCGTAAGGCTGCGGGAGTTGCCGACGGACTAATAAGATTGTCCGTCGGGCTTGAGGATGTATTGGATATACAAGAGGACTTGCTGCAAGCAATGGCTGCTAGCGAGTAATCTCGGCCTCTTCGACTAGTTCTCCCAACTTCGTCGCTAAACGATTGCGCACTACGGCGTTCTTCATTCCCGCTTTTACCGATTCGAAATCAGGAGTTGCGGCTGAGCGTGTGTTATTGAGTTTGATGACGTGCCAGCCAAATTCAGTTTTGACCGGCTTTTGACTGGTTTCGTTTTTTTTCATTGTGGCTAGTGCTGCCGAGAATTCAGGCACCATGCTGCCGGATTGAAACCAACCCAAGTTTCCACCGTTCTGACCCGTTGGGCCGGTGGACCGATCCTTGGCGAGTTGTGCAAAATCACCGCCGCCAGCTAGTTCTTTTATCACAGCGTTGGCGTCTGCCTCGGACTCCAACAAAATATGGCTAGCGTTGTACTCGTCGGCTTTCACGTTTGCAGCCTGGCGATCATATTCAGCTCTGAGTTCGTCGTCAGTCACTTCAATCTCCTGACCCACCTCTGAGAGATAAGCATTGGACATCGATTGTGTATATTGCAGGTGAAGCGCTGCGGCTACTTCTGCTTTTTCGTTAAGGCCTAGCTCTTCAGCTGCTTGAGTTAAAACCTCAAGGTTGATCAGCTCAGTCAAAATTTGCTTGCGATCGGGCGTTTCGCCTTGGCCTGCGATCTGGGTCATGACATTCTTAACGGAGAGTTCTGAAACCGGGCGGCCGTTAACCAAGGCAGCTACGCCATCGGGCAATTCTTTGGCGGCTTGTGCCTGTATCAGCGCCGGCTGAAGAGTCGAAAGAACTAACAAAGCGCCACTTAGTGCGCATCTAGTGAATTTATTCATGGGCGGCTGTTCCGATATCCTGAATCTTGTGTATAAAAGCATAGTTCCGCATGCAATCACTGCACCGCTTTGGCGTACAATTCTGCCAAATTTGCAGATTTTCATTTATGAGTCAATATTTTGCCATTCACCCTGACAACCCGCAAAAACGGTTGATCAGCCAAGCTGTAGCGATCATTGAGAAGGGCGGCGTTATCGCTTATCCAACCGACTCGTGTTACGCCTTGGGTTGTCATCTGGGAGACAAGCGTGCGATGGAGCGCATTGCGCGTATTCGTCAAACGGATGGTAAGCACAATTTCACACTGGTCTGCCCGGATCTTTCAGCCATTGCCCAGTACGCGCATGTCGATAATCGGGCGTACCGTGCGATCAAATCTTTAACGCCAGGGCCTTACACGTTTATATTGCGCGCCACTAGTGATGTACCTAGGCGATTGCAAAATCCCAAACGCAAAACTATTGGAATACGCGTCCCCGATAACGCAATATGTCGAGATTTGCTCCAAGAGCTAGGTGAGCCACTTATGAGCAGTACGCTAATCCTGCCCGGCAATGATCTGCCTGAAACAGATGCGACAGAGATCCGCGAGAAGTTGGAGCATGATGTCGACCTTGTCATAGACGGCGGAAATTGTGGTTTTGAGCCAACAACTGTGTTGATCGTAGATGAAGATGGCGAGATGCAAGTCGCAAGACAGGGAAGAGGCGAGGTAGCATTCTCAGATTAATAGATGCAGGCCTTGTGAATTAGGTAGTTAACACGCAAGTTTTGCGCTTTGCCGCTGTATAATGATGAAAACGCTGGCAAATTTTTATGCAAAAATCTAATCCAGTCAGTAGCGCTGACTCTCCCCCTATAGCTGGGGCGGCTACACCTGACGCTACTCATTCCGATCCTGAGTCGGGTGCTACGTCTGCAGAAGAATCAACGGACCCAATCGCGATCGTTAGCGGTGAGCCTTTGATTCAGCTGCCGTTGGATCTCTATATTCCGCCTGATGCACTTGAAGTGTTTCTCGATACCTTCGAGGGGCCTCTTGACCTACTTCTATATCTAATCAAACGACAAAATCTGGATATCCTCAATATCCCGATCGCCGAAATAACTGCTCAGTACATGCAGTACATCGGCTTGATGGAATCCATGCGTTTGGAGCTGGCTGCTGAATATTTGCTTATGGCGGCGATGTTGGCTGAGATCAAATCTCGGATGTTGTTGCCTCGTATCGAAGAAGACAGTGATGATGAAGAGGATCCGCGCGCCGAATTGATACGCCGTTTGCAAGAGTACGAGCGAATTAAAGAGGGCGCTGAGAATATCGAAACGTTGCCGCGGATGGAGCGAGATAATCTTCAACTCAGTGCGGCGGCTCCCACTATCGAACGAGAGCAACCCTTACCGGATATCACGTTAAAACAACTCCTGCTGGCTTTTCAGGATGTTGCTGAACGAACGCGTTTGGCCGGGCATCACCATGTTGATCGCGAAGCCTTGTCGGTACGCGCACGCATGACACACGTTTTATCAGTTTTACAGATCGGCGATTTCTGTGAATTCTCAACACTCTTTAATCCAGAGGAAGGTCGCTTAGGCATCGTAGTGACTTTCTTAGCCATTCTGGAATTGTGTAAGGAATCCCTGATCGACATTTCGCAGAGTGATGGCTTTGCTCCTATCTACTTGAAGTCACGTGTTGAGCCAACACAAGCTTCAGATGATTCAACAACTTTCATCGATTTAGCGGAATAGGCAATGGAAGAGCAACAAATTAAAAATATCGTTGAAGCAGGCTTGCTTGTAGCAGGAAGGCCACTGAGCATCGCCCAACTACATGCCTTGTTTCAGGACGACAAAAATGCACCGGATAAGCCCGCTATACGCGCAGCGATAGCTAGCTTGCAAGAAGAATACGAAACTCGTGGTATTGAGCTGGTTGAAGTAGCCAGTGGTTTTCGTCTGCAGTCGCGACAAGAGATGGCGCCATGGATGATGCATCTGTTTCAGGAAAAATCACCAAGATACTCTCGTGCCTTGCTCGAGACATTGGTGCTCATTGCTTACAAGCAACCCATCACCCGAGCCGAGATTGAAGAAGTTCGTGGCGTTGCTGTTAGTTCTAATATTGTTCGCACCTTGCAAGAACGCAACTGGGTGAACGTAGTAGGTCACAAAGATCTGCCTGGTAAGCCTGCATTGCTTGGCACAACACGACAGTTTCTTGATTATTTCAATTTAAAACGTCTGGATGATCTGCCATCGCTAGGTGAAATAAAAGACATTGATCAAATCGATTCATTTGCAAAAGAAGAAGCTGCGTTAATTGAGCAAGGCTTAATCCAAGCGCCGCTTGAAACCGAC
>CALGND010000037.1 GCA_937958675.1 uncultured Granulosicoccaceae bacterium | reverse complement strand
AGATCCGTTGTTTAGCATCAATCACTCTTTGGCAATGTTTCGCGACAAAATGAGCAGGCTGTCCAGGCGTTCATGGAACCTATCGAAGCATATTAAACGCTTAGACGATCATCTCGCGATTTATATCGAATCACACAATCGGTTGGTCTTTGAGAAGATGCTTAAACAAAAATCCGTTGAAATTTAGCGGCTTACTTGTGTATTGCCAATCAGTAGCTATGTAGGCCAGTATTTAAACATTTAGCGACTTGAGTTGGAAGGTTCGTTAGGCTCCCGCAGCACGCTCATCATCCGTCAAGCTTGCCCACCACTGGGCATAGAGCGTCGTACCGGGTGCATTGCCGCTATCGTCGGGTGAGCCATCATCCCACCAAACTGGCCCTGCTTCACCTAAGGCAATTTTCGCTTCAAGGGCGGCATCGCGATCCTTCCTCATACGCGCTTGCATCAGGGTTTTTAAGGCCTTTCGCCTAACATCATCTTCAAGGTCGGGGTTGGTGCATCGCTTTAAAATACCTTTAGAAACAAGGTAACGGCCATCAGGCGTATGTGGACGATTCTTTCTTGCCATAACAAGTCAGCCTAAGCAGCCATTATTGAAAAACTATCACGCAAATGTTGCGCAGCAGCAGCGACAGAAGATGTTGGTTCACTGTGGACAATCATGCCCAAGCCATAATCTTGTAGCGCGGGCAGGCCCTGTTTTCCAGTCAGATCAACTAAACCGTTTACGCAGGCTGAAGCAGGAACCGGTGCAACGGCGAGATCAGCTAATATGGCCGCACGCTGCCCTGATATGTGCGCGCTCATAAATGCCACTCGGTATTCTTTGCTGATCTTTTTTAAACTATCCAGGCCCGCGTTACGCCAAGAACACCCTTCTTCCCAAACAGATATTGGTAGCGGATTTTGCTCAAATGCCACACCATTTTGCACGCCTGCCCAAACCAACTTTTCACGATGAATTAATTCAACATCCTTTGCCATTGGTTTGTACGGATTGCATGTCACCAGCACTAGATCCATATCACCTTTGCGTATTCGCTTTTCTAATATAGATGAACTGTCAACGACAACATCGACAGTGACGCAGCATTGTATTTGCGCAAAACGCCGGAGCAAATCGGGTAGATGACGCTCTGCTACATCATCGGTTGCGCCTAAGCGCACTACGCCCGACACCTCTGGCGACATAAACCGAGTCATGATTTCTTTATTAAGGGCTAACACTCGGCGACCGTGCTCTAACAACAGTCCGCCTTCAGCGGTGAGTTGCACAGAGCGCGAGTCTCTATTGAATACTGGACGACCCAGCATTTCTTCCAACCGTTTCACTTGCATAGAAACCGCCGAGGGCGTGCGGTGTACCACTGAGGCAGCAGCTGAAAAGTTGCCAGTTTCAGCAATTGCGACGATTGTCTTTAGCAAATCGAGCTCTAAAAGCGGCATTTGGTTTATCGAAGTATCTGTTTTCATTAACATTCTCCTGACTATCAACTATTTTGACAGATAGATTCAAATCTATTCGTTTGATTAAATCATAGCTAAGCCGCAAAGTCTATCAACGGGCCTAGAAAGGCTTTTATAACGAGCACTACTGCTCTATCAGCATGAACAGCTGAGACAAGAACGCTCATCAACGTAAGGGGCCAAATCCATGAACGCTGAATGTAACGCACTACCCAATAACTGCTGTGTTGACAATAAGCAATCGCATAACGTTGCAACCCTTGTAATCACTGCGCTACTAAAACCGCTAAAACGTATAGCGGCTTACCTAGCAATGCACCGAAGTCGCCGTTTGGATAGACTGGCATTAAGGGAGTTGTCTACGATGGATGATAAAACGCTAAAAGACATCGGCATATCACGCGGTGATATCCAATGGGCTAGCAACCTGCCCTTATCGACATCTGCAACTACCGAGCTGGAGATTGTCGCTAGGCGCCAACAGATCATTCACAGGCGTTAGGCCATGGTGAATCATCATGGGGACGGGAGGAATGATTTTCGCCTCTCGGCCTCTTTTTTGACTCGGTTCCTGCCGTGCTTTGGATCTAAGGAATTATAGCGTTCGCACTCGGCAAGATCGGCCCTTTAACTTGCCCTTAGTGAGCTTTGCTAACGCCGCTTTAACGGCTTCACGGTTAACCGCCACAAAAGAACGGTTACTCACGACTTTAATTTTGCCTACCTGAGCCGCCTCTATACCCGAGTCACCTGTCAGTGCACCCAAAATATCACCAGGCCTGATTTTTTGTTTTTTCCCTCCATCAATTAGCAATGTCACCATGCGCGCACGCGGCACTGCTTGCTTAAGGGCGGTTGCCGGTGGCAGGCTTTCATTTTTAATTGAGCGGCCCAACGTTTCCTGAAGTTGTTCGATCTTAGGTTTATCGCGCCCATCATAGAATGACCACGCCATACCGCTACCACCAGCTCGACCTGTTCTGCCTATCCTATGTACATGATCTTCGACATCTCGGCCAAGATGGTAGTTCACCACCACGTCAAGCGAATCGATATCCAAGCCTCGCGCAGCTACATCAGTGGCCACCAACACAGTGGCACTACCATTACTAAAACGAATGAGCGTTTGATCACGCTCACGCTGATCAAGCTCGCCATGCAAGGCTAATACACTGAAGCCGTAACCTTGAAGCTTGCCACTAATATCGCGCACATCTTGACGAGTGGCACAAAATACCAATGCTGATTCTGGTTGATGTTGCAGCAATAACAAACGTAAGGCATTTAATCGTTGCTCACCATTAGATAGCTTATAAAAATGCTGTTCGATGGTGGCATCGTCGTGAGTGGATTCAACCACGATCATTTCGGGTTCTTGCATCACCCGTTTTGTGATATTTTGAATTTTTTCTGGGTAGGTTGCACTAAGCAATAACGTTTGCCGTGCCGTGGGTACCCGCATCAGGATTGCGTCAAGTGATTCTTCAAAACCCATTTGCAACATTCGATCTGCTTCATCTAGCACCAGGGTTTCTACGTTTGTTAGATCCAGAGTTTCACGCCTGAGATGATCTTCTACTCGGCCAGGAGTGCCCACTACGATGTGCACGCCTTTTTCCAATGAGCCAATTTGTGGCCCCACCGGCGCACCACCTGTTAAGGTCAATACCTTAGTATTAGCTGTCGATCTGGCTAAGCTGCGTATTTCCTCCGCTACTTGATCAGCAAGCTCTCGGGTTGGGCAAAGCACTAGTGCTTGTACGCAAAAATATTTGGTTTTTAGCTTTGACAAAATGCCCAGGCCGAATGCGGCCGTCTTACCTGAGCCGGTTTTACCTTGTGCAATCACATCCCGGCCTGAGAGTATCAATGGCAAGCTTTGCGCTTGAATCGGCGTCATCGATTCATACCCTAAAGACCTCAGATTTTCTAAAATACTTCGATCCAAATCAAGGGTACTAAATTCAAGTGATTGATTAGTTGGGCTAGAAGAGGGAGACACGGTAAGCACCTATTTAGATTGGAATACTGTACCAAATGACTTGACACAGCCGCTGATAATAACAGCTATCGCATACTGAGCTTGCTGGATAAGTGTATCGATACAAAATTGTTGTGAATTACGGCTGCAAGGCGATCAACACTAACGCCGTGTAGTAAGATGGCCGACTGACTCTTTTTCCTAAAAAAAGCAGCTTGTACCCAACATCTGAACAATGCGGCCTAACGAGAATTGCATGACTATTTGTGGACTTGATTTCGGCACCTCTAATTCAACGGTGGGCGTGCTGAAACAAAATTTGCCCACCATGGTGCCATTGGAGCAAGATCCAAACGGCGAGTGGCAAACAACCCTACCCAGTGCTTTGTTTTTTGGCTTTGAAGATGACACTGTGAGCTTTGGCCGTAACGCAATCGAACGCTACACGGTCGGAGAACCCGGGCGCCTACTACGTTCAATGAAGAGCTTGCTAGGTGGATCATTTATGGGCGACAAAACACAGGTTAAAAACCGCTTGTACTCGTTCGATGAAATCATTGGTTTTTTTGTTGGTAGTTTAAAAACTCAGGCAGAAGCCTTCACTGGTCCAGACTCACCAGCACTTAAGTCGGTCGTGATGGGACGGCCAGTGTATTTCAATGACACCGATCCCAAGCTTGATCAAGCAGCTCAGGATCACTTAGCTGAAATTGCGCGCTTAGCTGGCTTTACCGATATTTCTTTTCAGTATGAGCCGATCGCCGCCGCAATGGATTACGAACAGCAGGTAAGTAAAGAAGAGCTAGCATTGATCATTGATATTGGTGGCGGTACTTCAGATTTCACACTAATCAGACTTTCACCTGATAGGCATGGCATCGCTGATCGTCAACAAGATTTTCTGGCCAACCATGGTGTGCATCTTGGCGGCACCGACTTTGATGCACGTTTATCAATAAACAGCATCATGCCTGAGTTCGGCATGGGCATGCCCATGACAGACAAACCCGGGCTGGATATGCCCGGGTCCTACTATTTTGACCTCGCCACTTGGCACAAGATTCATTTGTTATACGATCGACGCATACTGATGGAACTTAAAAACTTCCGCCCTATTGTGAGCGACAAGATGAGACTTGATCGATTGATGGAGTTGTTAATTGAAAGAAAGGGGCACCAGCTAGCAAGCTTGGTTGAGAAAGCGAAAATAGAGCTCTCCTCCACCAGCGCGACAACCATTGATTTGGAATCGTTGTTCGAAGATAGCCCAGCCATCGAAATAGACAATTGCCAATTGACGCAATCTCAATTAAAAGAATCTTTAACTCGCGATATCGAAAAAATATTCAGTACGCTACAAGAAACCTTAACCCAAGCGGGGTTGACTCATCAGAATATCGATACGGTCTTTACCACAGGCGGGTCAACGGCATTGCCAATGATTCAAGCCTGCATCAACAGCGCATTCCCTGATGCAAGGTTGATCACCGGCGACTTGTATAACAGTGTAGGCTCAGGTTTACTCATGGAAGCCCAAATTAGGTATCAGTAGGTCTTTGCTCGGCTTGCTTTTTTTTAGACTTGCTATAACCAAATAAGACTTCAACTAGGCAGGCCATCACAATAGCTGCCGCCCCAAGCCAATGGACTATGCCCATTTTCTCCTCAGGCAACAGAACGGATGCACTTATAATCGCCACCACCACCTCTGACATTGTCAGAATACCCACACGCCCAGGAAACAAAATTTGCGACACCTTAAATATCACCAAGAAACCAGGCAATATAATCACTATTGACCACAGCAGTGCTGTTGGGAACGCATCTTTTAGCATTCCGAACACTGGCAATTCATCAGCAATGATGACACCAGCAAAAATGGCTGACAAAGCCGTTGTACACAGAAATATAAACGCAGTTAAAGGTAGGATGGGGATGGTAGACCAACGATTAAGCACGGCAATGCCAAAGGCCCAAAAAACACCTGATAAAAGGCTGTAAAGATCACCTCTATTGAAAGGATGGGTAGATGCCGCCCCATCAGCCAATAGTAAATACAATCCAATAAATGCCACCACGATCGCGATGATTCTAGCTTTGGTTAGTCGTTCAGATAACCAAAGCACGCCTATGATAGTTGACCAAACGGGTGTGAGGTAATATAGCAAGGTCGCTCTAACCACTGTAGTTTCAACTAGGCCATTGGAATAAAGCGTAAACGCGATACCCACTAGGCCGGAAGCGAGAAGCGTTGGTAACAACACACCTTTTAGCTTGCGGAATTCGATAGGCAGCAACGGCAATAAGACGATTAACGGGCAGGCGTTAAAGAAGACCACACTCCACGCGCCCGAAATGCCAATGCCTTCAATGGTGCGTAAAGGTATCCAATAAAGCCCCCAAACCGCAGCACCCAAGGCAAGCGCGAGGCTGAGTGTTTTTTCAGAATAGTGGCTGGCGTTCATCTTAGGCCGATGGTTCTAAAACATACAACTGCAAGCATGTGTCTCTCCGGGCGCTACTAGATACATCGCAGAGCATATTACCCTATTTGTTAGAAGCTGCGATTGCCCGCAGTACCTGATACAGAAACTCTGAATACGTTGGTGAATTATCTTCGCGCCATATGCCAACTAAAACGCCAAGCATCTTAGAAAAAATATAAAATTAGCAGCACTATTTATCGCAGCCACGCTAACCATGGGGTTTGCAATATGGGGTTTGTCCAATTTCGAAAAGCCCAAGCAAAACGTATCCTTACACAACATCATTTTCAACAATGACACCATTACTGAAACACTCATGCTTCCCAATAAATGTGACAATCCAGCAGTGGCTGTTTTTGTGCATGGCGATGGCCCGCAAAATCGTTGGCTCAGTGGTGGTTATCGCCCACTAATAAACTCTCTGCTAAGCGATTGCATTGGCGTTTTTTCGTGGGATAAGCCCGGAGTAGGCAATAGTGGAGGTAACTGGTTAAAGCAAACAATGGATGATCGAGCCATACTTGCTAATGCTGTGTTGGTTTATTTAAGCGCGTTAACTGAACTTTCCAATAATCGCATTGGCTATCTCGGGTTTTCTCAAACTAACCGCGTAGGCAATTATGTTGCCTGCGCAATATCACTTAGAGGAAATTAGCGAACTGGGCCCCTAGTGGCTATTGCGGCGCTGCCCAACAACTGCGACGTGTCACCTTCAATTTTGTATATGGTGTATTCATAGTATGCATCTTGGCTGAGACCGGCATCGTGAAACCGACTGTCGTTAGTCGTTGCAATCCAATGCCCATTGCGATATATATCATATTTTGCAGCGCCCTCTGTACGAGCATGCTCTAATCTGCTAGCGCGGCCTGCACTTCTGTCAGCAATAACGACATCACCCAACTGGCTGCCGTTGACGTCGATCGCAACAATTTTGTATTGATCGCCATAACTTGATGAGCGAGCGGTATCAAAAGAGCCCTGTCTATCCTTCCGTCTTAAAAACGCATCGTTGCGCGAAGTATCATAAGAAGCGATGGCGTCATTTTTTTCCCAAATTACCTCAGCAGCGCCATTCTCATAAGTGGGTAATGTCACTTCATCAATAATTACTAACCCATTCGCTCCAACCGTTTTGGATGATCTTGATTCGGCAAAACTAAACGATGTGCAACTGCCTCCAGTGTTGGAACAACTGTCCGAGACGCTTACGGCACGACTATCAGCTGATCTTACACCGCTTTCGTCCACGGCTACTACCGTATAGTTATAGCCAATCCCTGGGGTGCGATCTGAATCGACATAGTTAGTAACTGCTCCCAACCACATTCGGGTTCCGTTTCTGCTCAATTCATAACCACTAACCGCGTCGCTTTTATCTGCTTGGTCCCAAAATATTTCTACCGTTGAATCCAAATACACATCGATCCGCACACCCGACGGCGAAGCTGGCGCTGCCCGCAACATTGACGTGAAAAACACAGACGCAAACAACATCTGTACTAATATTTTTCGATTGAGAATTGAACACAAATATATTTGTTTTTGATTAAACGGAATATGTTCTGAATGTTTTTTACTGCGATAGTGCGCATTGGGTCCAATCATGATATCCCTCCATAAATTTATACGTGAAGTATTTACTGCTAAAGCCTGCCTCTACCATACGCAAAACTAGATTATTGGAAATCTACAATTCGTACGATAGTGCTTAAGTAGTAGCGTTTTATCAAAAACTGCATAGAGGTTTTGCGTCAATTTATTTGCACATAATTTATATAAAATTCAGATTTATAGTTTGCTTAAAACGCTACTAAAAATCTTTAGTGATTTTGTTTTTTGACCCACTTGAATACTTGACAGCAACTTATTTTGGGTTTCTAATTCGTGATTGAATACTATTGGAATTGAATTACACTTCGTTACATTGTTACCGTACTATTTACATAGCGAAAACGGAGGAGCGTCTGCAATGGAAAATAACGTCGCACGAGAAAGAAAGAAAACCATCATGCTTGTA
>CALGND010000036.1 GCA_937958675.1 uncultured Granulosicoccaceae bacterium | reverse complement strand
AAATTATCGAATCGAATGTGGTGCCAACGTCTAATTCGGTTGAAGTGAATTAGGCGGCTAAGCTTAAAGCGGTATTAGTACCGAAACAATTCTTTAAAATTGCTTGGATGCATCATTTCTGCATTCTTATATAATCGTGTCCACATCATCCAATTTCGTTTGCACCGGCAAAGGTGTGAATTACCCTCAGGATAACTATGAGCTCTGTAAAGGATATGCATGCTCCATGTGCGACTGCTGTATTGATAAGTGCATTGCTTGTTGCCAGTTGCTCTGGTTCTAGTTCTACTTCTAAACCCAACCCAATTGACACTGATTCCAGCATTGCTCAATCGCCTGTTGTAGCGGACCCAGTGCAACAAAATTCAACCCGCGTAACATTCGATATCTCAGTCCCTGCCTATCAATCAAATACGCTGCAAGTTCGATTGGTTTGGGGCGAGTTAGAGTTAAACGCTGATTGGGTTGGTGATGAGTACTGGACGGCCTTTGCTGATGTTCCAAGCAACACCGAGCAAGTGTTAACGGTGACCTTTAGTGATAGCAATGGTGCTATTGCTTTGGGTAGTTATGAAAAAGTATTTAAAACTGGCACGAACGCAGCAGAATCCTACACAATTACAGCCAATCAATTTGACACCAATGAGTGGGACGATGATAGCGACGGCATAAACAATCTAGTCGAATCGATTGCTGGCACTGATCCCTTAGTAGATGAGTCAACGCTACTTGAAGTACGAGATTCACTTATTGTTCAATCGCTTAATCTTGTGTCGGGGTATTATGAACCTCGGATACCTGAGCAAAGGCCGTACTTCGAGCATTCCGAGGATTTACCCACAACGGGTTATTACACGGATCGTAAAACACATGTTGTCACTATCGACATAGATGTAGATGGTACAGGTAGTTTTTCTGATAAATACAAATGGGCTGGTCCTGCAAATTCCTCTGTTACAACGCGCAACCAAGTAGCAACCCGCACCATAAACGATCGTTCTATTATTTGGGCGGGCACGTATCTTAGATACCAGTCGGATGCAGGTGTTGGCGAAGAAATGGACTTTACCATTGAAACCGTCGCAATTGATGATTCAAGCCGCATGCAAACAGGCACCATAACGCGAGAAGATAGCGGGGTAAGTGCCGGTATCGTTCAAAGCCTTACGTATTCACTGACTGGGAAGATTAAAGAGGATTTAACGCACTGCGAACCGACGTCCGGCACCGTTACCAACGACGTGGCGTACAACCACGCCCCGCACCTAGCGCATACAGTAACCACGATCAGCAAAGGTATTGACGATCAGTATTGGGCAGTGAGTGTTGCATCAGCCGACGGTCAAATTCAGGAAGAGTATTTGGCCAAATCATGGCAAACGAGTTTTCGTTGTCATTATGCCGATCTGCAATGAAATACAGATGAGTGATTAAGCCATGCCTACGATGTATTCTGTACTGATCAAAAAGCCTGATAAATAAAATAGCATCCACCAAAAAACATCAGTGTTTCCACAATGACTGTGTGAATTTGAACACCTGATTGTTGGACTATTCGTTTCCCCAATATGCCACCGGGTATGGTGCAGATGCCAACAACAAGTCCCAAAGTAATCATCTCTGGGTCGAGTAAACTACCTGCACCAAACACCACAGTTTTGGTGATATTAAGTGTTAGCCCGAGTGCGGCAACGATCCCAACGATCCCTTCACCAACGATCCCGGCACCAAGTAGAAACGGGCCGAGTATCATGCCACCACCAAACACAGTGCCAGAAATCACACCGTAAACAATACCAACACCAGAAAGCCCTCGCAGCCCAACATTGTAGTTACGCTTTTTAAATACTCGGCGCAATGGAATCGATACCAACAGGAACACGCCGAGCACGAGCGCGATAGCGGAGACGGATAGGTAGAGATACACCACGGCACCAAAGATAATGCCAGGCAAACCAGTAATCATGATGGCGCGATAGGCAGGCCAGTTAATACTCTGCCGGAAAAGAAACACGCGGTTGATATTGCTAATGATCATCGCCAAAGCCACAACGGGCACCACGGCTTTCACTCCGATAATGGGCGCTAGACAGACCGATAACAACAGCGCGCCAGCAAATCCTGCCACTGAATGAAAGAGGGCAGTAGCAAATGCAGCCAGGGCAACAAGCACCAGCGTCCATGCATCCAACTGTCCCAATAGTGTGGTTCCGGTTTCCACGTATTATTGTTGTCCCGTTTTTGTCTATATCAAGGTGAGCGGGCGATGTTACCAGCCATATGTAGGTTTTTTATTGTCTGCTCAACCAATCAGCAATTTCACTCGATTGTTCGCCTACGGTTGGGGCATTAGAAGACGGCGCATAGGCATCTGCACCACCAATCCGAAACGGCAGTGTCGGTACGTTAATACCATCATCCGTCGTCTGCACAAAGCCGCGCGATTTAACTTGTTCTGATGCAAGTGCTTCGGGCAGGCTGCGTAACCGTGCAGAGGGCACACCAGCGGTTTGTAAAATCGGCTCCCATTCTTCTGCTGTTTTGGTTTTTAGCTCTGCTTCTATTTCAGCTGAGAGTTCTGCTGCATTTGCTTTGCGGGCGTCGCGTTGTGCAAAGCGATTATCACTCAACCAGTCATCGCGATTAAGCGCTTTGGCCAAACTAATAAAATGAGATTCCTCATTAACCCCCATCGACATCACGCCTTCTTTACAAGGGAAGCTACCCGCACCGGGTGAGCGGCTATTGGCTAAGTTGCCTCGGCGTTTTGGTGCATTGCCTGTCTTTAAGTAGTCGGTCACGGTAGAGCTCATAAGCGACAATCCCGTCTCCAACATCGACACATCGATAAACGTACCTTGCCCACTTGATGCGCGTTCAAACAGCGCGGCCGATACAGCAAAGCTTGCCGCCAGCGCAGTCCCGTAGTCGAGCACTGGCGCACCCGTTCGTACTGGTCCAGATTCAACAGTGCCAGTTGCATCCATCAAACCACAGGCTGCTTGAATATTGACATCATAGGCAGCCGTGTTTTCTTGTGGGCCACCGCGGCCATAACCGGTCATAGCGCAATGGATTAAATGCGGATGCTTTGATGCCAGGCTTTGTTCATCTATTTGCAAACGGCGCATGGTGTTGGGTACATGGTTTTCAACCAGCACATCGGCCTGGGCTAACAGTTGATGGAACTGCTGTAGGCCTTCTTCGGATGCTAGGTTTAGGGCGATAGAGCGCTTGCCAGCACCTTGGGTCAAGTAGGAGGTGCTCATGCCCAGGCTGGCAGCACTCTCATCGGTACCGCCACGATGGCGTATCGCATCACCTTTACTCAACGATTCCACCTTAATCACCTCAGCGCCCAGTAGGCCTAGATAGTAAGAACAGGCAGGGCCTGCTAAAACATGAGTAAAATCAATTACTAATAACCCTTTAAACGGGTGAGTGTTGGACATATCGTGCCTCGTTCTGCCTATTTGTGAAGTCAATTAAATGGGTACTTGTGTCGCAAGATTTCGAATATCAGTTCAATTAGGTCTAGGCGTTTTAATACAAGCTGTTTTACAATTGTGGTTCAAGCACTTAGCGTATAACTTCAAATTACGTAGTGTCATCATATTGGAGGAAGTAATGAGTTTTGCAAAAAATATTGCCACTGGCCTAGCGGCATCGGCGTTGCTGGTCAGTACAGCCGCTTTGGCTGATTACCCTGAAAAGCCCATCAAAATTATGGTTGGCTTCTCAGCAGGTGGTGGAACAGACACCACTGCGCGTGGGTTTTCATCGTACATGCACGAAGCACCAAGCATGAACGGCTTGCCTGCATACATCGTGAACCTACCGGGTGCATCGGGTCAGAAAGCGGCAAAAGCGGTTCTAGATGAAGATGCTGATGGTCACACACTGTATATGATCAACATCGGTACTTTTATCGCTGGTGAATTAGCGAAAGGCGATGAGCGCCCGTACCATATCCCTGACGATTTCGTAAACCTAGGTTGTGCATCACAGCTCGTGACGTCTTTACAAGTACACTCGTCTAACCCAGCTGGAACAATGGAAGAATTCATTGCCAATGCCAAAGCCTCAGGTAAGGAAATCACTTGGGGCACATCAGGGGCTGCGACTATGCACGCAACCATTGGTCATATCTTCTTCGACACCCACGGTATCGCACACAAAAAAGTACCATTCAAAGGTGGTTCAAAAGCGCGTGCAGCGTTAGTGTCTCAATCAGTTGAAGCGGTATTTGGTGGTGTTAACACGGTAGTGGGATTTGAGGCTGATATCAAAGCACTCGCATCTGCAGGTGCGGAGCGTGATCCAATGGCACCAGATCTTGCAACGTTTAAAGAGCAAGGCACTGACGGTATCGACTTCACTGGTTTAATGTGCTTGTTCGCTAAAAAAGGTGTGCCTGAGGAAGTCATGACAGATGTAGGCGCAGCCATTGCGCACGTTGCAGAAATCGAAGGCTACAAGAAGTTCATGAAAGGTAACGATCTAGCCGCTTTCTACACGGATTCTGCTACTGCTACTGCCGCACAAGGCACCATGTTCGATGTGATGGGTCCTGTAGTTGCGGAAATCATCAAAAATCAATAAAAGGCTGACCACTTAAGGTTAGTTGATTTGTTGTTCACGCCAGAGGCAAGCCCGTTCGGGTTTGCCTCTTTTTGCGTCGATTCTTATGGTAGGGCACATGGTTAGCCAAGAACAAACTCTCTCATATAAGACTAAATTAGAATACGCTGTAGCGGCAGTTGTACTGCTAGTGGGCGTCTTTTTTATCTTTCAAGCATTCACCATTGATACCTCACGCGAATCAGTGGGGCCGCGCACGCTGCCCATGATCCTGGCGGTATCGCTAGTGCTTGGCGGCGTGTATTTGGGCTTGCGTGCGATGCTAGGTAAGGTCGGTGAGCTTAAAGAGGGTTATGGTTTTCTCGAAAGCGACGTCGGGCGAATTGCCTTAGTGGTCGCCTGTGGTGTGTTGTTTATCATCACATTTTGGGGCTTTGGTTACTTCTTAGCTGTCATCGTGACCTTAATCGCCATGCTCTACACCTTCGGTGTTCGTAACTGGGTTGCGATGATCATTAGCGCGATCATTTTAGCGTTTATTTTCCAAGCGGTTTTTATGGGCGTGATGTTATTAAATGACCCAAAAGGCGCGATTGTCGATATGCGTCCTTATACTAATTGGATTACAGGAGCTAAGTAATTGCAAAACCAATGTGCAGGCGTTGAGGCGTTTTTCGAACCACTTGGGTTTCTGTCGATCTTTTTCGATATTACCTGCGGTTTTGTTATTTTATTTAATGACCCATATGCACTGATGTTTGTGGTGTTAGCAGCCTTTGTTGGCATCGTCTTTGGTGCACTGCCAGGGCTAACAGCGGCAGCAGCTATTGCCATGATGCTGCCAATTCTTATCGCCTATAACGATGAGATTGGTGGGCTTGCAGGGCTTGCGTTTCTTTATGTGATCGGTAAATCCGGTCGCTATGGCGGCTCCATCGCCGCGATTCTTTTTAATACACCGGGTACTGCTGCGTCTGCTGCAACCATGCAAGACGGCTACCCGATGACACAAAATGGCCAAGCGGGCAAAGCACTTAAAACCGCGACAGTTGCATCAGCCTATGGTGATTACTTTGGCGAGATTGTTTTAATCTTCGGCGCGGTTTCCATCGCTGCTTTTACTCGCCAATTCGGCCCACCAGAAAACTTCGCCATCTACTTAATGGCATTTGTTGTTATTGGCTCTGTGGTTAGCGACAGTATTGTCAAAGGCATTCTCTCAACATTATTTGGTGCGGTGGTGGGCCTTATCGGTGAGGACATCATCACTGGGCAATTTAAAATGACCATGGGCATTGATGAACTGGAATCTGGCATGGCATTAGTGCCATTGCTGATTGGTGTGTTTGTTATCTCTGAAGTCATTATCCAAGCAGAAAAATCGGCCAAGGTTAAAATGATCGATCTAGCGCCTGCAGGGGCTGTGGACCCAACGGCACATTACTTCACTTGGGCAGAATTTAAACGCTGCGTTCCGTTAATGTTTCGGTCGTCAATTTATGGTTCCTTAATTGGCATGATGCCGGGCTTGGGTTCCTCAGTGGCGTGCTTTGTTGCCTACGGCGAAGAAAAGCGCCGCTCCAAAAAGAAGAACGAATGGGGCACCGGTATTGTTGAAGGCGTTGCCGCACCAGAGTCTGCTAACAACGCAGTGTCGGGCCCGTCGATGATCCCACTACTTACCTTGGGCATACCCGGTTCAACCATCGCCGCTGTTTTGATCGGTATGTTTTTAGTTAATGGCTTGCAACCAGGCCCATCGATTTTTGCGACAGAACCGCCGTTGTTTATGGGTGGCCAACTCATTAGCCCACGAGAGTTTATCTTCGGTATTTTTGCAGCCGGCCTAATTGGTATTGCCTGTTATGCCTTGATTGGCTACTTTGCCGCACCGTTTATCGGGCGAATGATCTCCGTCTTGCCCACACAATATCTCTACCCGTTTATCTTTATGACGGCGCTAGCGGCTAGCTACTCTTCACGCGCGTCCATATGGGATGTTGGATTTGCCTTGTTATTTGGCGTCATCGGCTATGCGATGCGGCGGACTAACTTTTCGGCAGCGGCTTTTATTATCGCCTTTGTACTTACCTCCAGTATGGAAGAGGCTTTTCGTCAATCGATGATCATCTCGGACCAAGGCTTTTTCGTATTTACCAGCTTTGAGTATCAAGGTAAGTTCTCCTATGCGCCGATCTTCCTGATCATCGGTGCTGCAGTCATTCTTTTTCGAGTTTGGTCAACCTATCGTTTACGAAAAGCTGAGGAGAGTTAAGTCGCGTCGTGACTCAACTCGTGAGTAAGGTCGACGTCCGTTTTATACCGATATTCGCCTGCAGTTTATTTGGCGGACTTACTGCTTTTTATCTCGGTGTGCCGATGCCGTTTCTGCTTGGTGGGATAGTCGGCGCCGCAAGTTTTG
>CALGND010000035.1 GCA_937958675.1 uncultured Granulosicoccaceae bacterium | reverse complement strand
ATCTCGGCTTACATAAGAGAGCAAGAAATAAAGAAGACTTTGAAGGTGATCAGCTCTTTATAGGATCTTCACTTTCGTAAATACTTTTCTCAGCAAATTTGGTAGGTGCTAATTACTATCAGATCATTATCGAGATACTGGACAATAGAGTTAGACCATAATTACTATATTAGGCATACTAACATTTGCTATGATCAGATTACTGCTAACCGATGATCACGTCATTGTACGTGATGGTATAAAGACTTTGCTAAAAAACGAAGAAGACATCCAAGTCATAGCGGAAGCCAGCAATGGGCAAGAAGCACTTAATGTTTTAAAGTCCCAACCCATCGACGTGGTGCTCATGGATATCAATATGCCGAAACTAAATGGTATCCAAGCCACTCAAGCGATCCTTGATCTATATCCGAGTACAATAATGCTTATACTCAGTATGCACGATGATAGAGAGTATGTGAGTAGTGCAATTGAATCAGGTGCGCGCGGTTATGTATTGAAAAGCGCATCTGCTGAAGAGATGTTTAACGCCATTAAAGCTGTAAGTGGCGGGGGAATATACTACAGTTCGGCGATTGCCGAACAGCTGTCCAAAAAGTCTGGTAATTCAGCTGATTCATTAACTGAGCGTGAACAAGCTATATTGGATATGCTTGCCAGAGGTTTGAATAACAAGCAAAGCGCAGCTACTTTGGGTATTAGCTCGAGAACCGTAGAAACGCATAGGCGAAATATAAAGAAAAAACTTGGCTTAAGCTCAACCCCCGCCTTAATCAGATACGCAATCGATTCAGGGCTTGGGAAGGGAATCGAGTGAAGTAATTAAACTGTCAGAGCAGTTAATCACAGGTTTCTACACGTTCCCAAAAATTTATATCTGACAAGGCCGGTTAATACATTTGAGATAACCTTACGAGACCCGTTTCCGCTTGCTTTCTGCTCACGCATTAAAGTTTGAACTTGAAACTAGTAATGTGTAGCACATGTCGCGCTAAGCGCCCTTGTCGTTATTTGTTTGATTCGTGCTGAGTGTAAGGTGAGCAATAGAAATAATTATTAGACAATTGCTTTTGAATTAGATGGTACGTTGGTTGACTTGATCGAAGCTATTACTAGTGTGTGGGAGGCGTTTGCACTAAAAGCAGTATGACTTAAAATGAAAACCCGCTTATGAGCTAAGGGAAAACGTAATTATGTTCTCTTTGTTAAACGATGAATTGCCGTTGCAGCTTTATCAGCTCGGAGCTAAGGGCGTTCAATGTTATCGAGCGCAACCAAACTCGCAGCTCCAGCCCTATATATATTATTATTGGTGGCTTGCCGTTGCTCCCGGTGATAACAGCATTGAAGTTATTCCAGACAATGCAATTGATCTTGTTATGTCGCCTGATATCCCTGATTTTTCCATTTTATATTTGCCAGAGTCCCAAAAATTTACGATTCCACTGTGTGGTCCCATTAATTATGTTGGAATCAGTTTTCGTGCTGAGTCGGCAGCGGATTTTTTTAGGCTAAATCGAGCGACGATGAGCGCTTGTATACCGGGTACTGACACAACGCAGAGTCTCTCGGTAGCATCGTTGGTGGAAGGGGTGCAAGGAATGAAATCACCCGATGCCTTGGGGATCACATTAGACAACTTGGCCATGCAGCATGTTAATAATCCACACAATACTGTCGTCCCGAAAGTCAAACTTGATATTCCCAAAGCACTTGCAGCCATGCAGGCATCAGTGGGCTCCCAGGGTATGGGTTTGATAGCGGAACGTTTCGAGTTAAGCGATAGGCAATTTCGGCGCATAATGAGTTCGCTTTTCGGGTACGGTCCAAAAAAAATACAGCGAGTGATGCGCTTACAATCGGCCTTAAAGGAGATGTTTACGTCTGATGTTTTGTCACTCGAAGATGGGTTCTACGATGAAGCACATAAAATCAAAGAGGTACGAGCGCTCACTGGCCTGACGCCTGGCGAATTAAAGAAGATGTCCGAAATCTACAATTCAATGATCTAATCTAGCAGTAATGTAACCGCACCCACAACAAAAGAGGTGCGACATGATAAAAATTAATTCTGCTTTCCCACTCTACGTAACCGACAAACTGGAAGCGCAAAAAGCGTTCTATAGCGAAATGTTTGGATTCGAACCGGTGTTTTACGATATCGAATTTTATTTGCATCTTATTAATCCGAGTAACGGCGTTGAGCTTGGCTTCATGCTGCCAAATTTGGAGAGCATGCAGCCTTCTTTTTTACATACAGCTGCTCAGGCTGATGGAATGGTGATTACGTTTGAAGTTGATAGCGCCTCTGAGGCATATGAACAGGCAAAAAAGCTCAACCTTCAAATCGTGTTTGAATTAAAAGCAGAGCCTTGGAATCAGATTCATTTTATGGTTCGAGACCCTGCAGGGTTTGTGATTGATATTGTTGAAGATTCAAACCAGATCGTTTGAATTTGGATTTTTCCGGATTAGACAACAACCACTAGAGTCATCTCTGGACAAGGAGTATCTAATGAAAATGGCTATAAAGCGTCGATAGCAGAAGACGCATTGCCGCTGGAGGTTTATAATTGCGTCGATCACCAGTGGCTCTGGCATTCATTTGACGCCAGCATGGGTGGTTTGAGCCAGTCGGCCCGATTTGTGTGTAAATACCCCTAGGATCATTGGAAAGCAACATGAAGTCTAATTCTGATCAATATGCTGCAGGTTCGTTGCAGGTGGGGTGGCGCGAGTGGCTTGTGTTACCTGAGTTGCAGGTGCCTGCGATAAAGGCGAAAATCGACACCGGTGCTCGCACTTCGGCGTTGCACGCTTATGATATACAACGCGTTGGGAATCAAGTCGAGTTTTCAGTACAGCCGATTCAACGCAACAAAGTGCTAAGTGTCAGATGTAACGCTCCCTTATCTGATATCAGGACGATTACTGATTCTGGTGGCCACAGCGAAGAGCGTTATGTCATTACAACGCTTTTACAAATTGGATCGTTAAAAAAGCCAATAGAAATTACACTTACAGAACGGCACGATATGCTCTTTCGTATGTTGATTGGGCGTACCGCACTGATGCCACAATGTTTGGTTGACCCAGCTGGATCGTACTTGTGTGGTAAGTTGTCACCGCGTTTGTTGTATACCCAGTTAGGCAAGAAAGGGGCTAGTCAATGAAAATAGCAGTGTTGTCCCGAAACCGGCGGCTCTATTCCACGCGGCGAATTATTGAAGCTGCGGAAGAGCGTGGTCATGAAGTGAAAGTGATTGACGTGTTGCGTTGCTACATGAACATCGTCTCGCGTAAACCCAGTGTTCATCTTGAAGGTGAAATGCTGGAAGACTTCGATGCGATAATCCCTCGTATTGGTGCCTCAGTAACTTCATATGGTACCTCAGTACTCCGGCAGTTCGAGATGATGGGTGTCTATACGCTTATCGAGTCAGTTGCCTTATCGCGTTCTCGCGACAAGTTACGCGCGCTACAACTGTTATCAAGAAAGGGTATTGGTTTGCCGGTTACCGGTTTCGCGAACAAGCCAGGTGATTCAAAAGATTTAGTTAAAATGGTTGGCGGTGCGCCCGTTGTTGTTAAGTTGCTTGAAGGCACACAGGGTATTGGCGTAGTGCTAGCTGAGACCAGTAAGGCTGCAGAGAGTGTTATTGAAGCATTTATGGGGCTTAAGGCCGATATTCTCGTACAAGAATTTATCCAAGAAGCTGGCGGCTCTGATATCCGTTGCTTAGTAGTAGGCGGCAAAGTGGTGGCAGCGATGCGCAGGCAAGCACCCGAAGGTGAGTTTCGCTCTAACCTTCACAGAGGTGGCTCTGCCAGCTTGGTTAAGATTACTAAAGAAGAGCGTGCTACCGCGGTGAGTGCTGCAAAAATATTAGGTTTGTCTGTGGCGGGTGTTGATCTACTTCGTTCTGATCGTGGCCCTTTGGTGATGGAAGTAAACTCATCGCCAGGCTTAGAAGGTATCGAATCAGCGAGCGGCAAAGATGTCGCCGGAATCATTATCGAACACGTCGAAAAAAATGCTCGCCCAGGTAATACAAAGACACGCGGAAAAGGCTAGTGAATAAACCTGCTAAAAGGGCACCGATTGTTATCGGTGACGTATCCGTGGCTCCTGGCAATAGTCGTTACATCGATTTACCCTTACCACCACTTTATACGCACACATCGGTATCCATGCCAGTGCATGTTATCCATGGCAAGCAAGATGGCCCGATATTAGCGGTAACGGCTGCTATACATGGTGATGAAATAAACGGTATTGAAATTATTCGTCGCTTGCTCGATATCAAATCGTTGCGACGTTTGTCTGGCACCTTAATCGCAGTGCCAGTAGTGAACGTGTATGGATTTGTATCTCAAACTCGCTATCTGCCTGATAGGCGTGATTTAAATCGATCTTTCCCCGGATCAGAAAGAGGCAGCATGGCTGCGCGGCTTGCTGATACCTTAATGACAGAGATCATGGATAAGTGCACCCACGGTATTGATTTCCACACTGCGGCGGGCGGTCGAACTAACTTGCCGCAAATAAGAGTGGATTTAGAAGGCAATCCAGAGTTACTGGATATTGCCCGAGCATTTGCGCCACCAATTATTGTTGATTCGCCCACGCGATCCGGCACTATGCGCGCAGCGGTTGGGGATAAGCCTGTATTGCTGTTTGAGGCAGGTGAAGCGCTACGCTTTAATGAGCAGTCCATCCGCACCGGTGTTAAAGGTGTGCTTCGTGTCATGCGTCATTTAAAAATGTTGCCAAAAACTAAACATGCCGTCGATGAATTGCCCGACGTGCGCTTATCGCGTGATAGTACCTGGATGCGCGCCTCGCAAAGTGGCATCGTCCGTACTCACGTATCACTGGGCAAAGTGGTTAAAGCTGGTGATGTGCTCGGTGTGATAGCTGACCCCTTTGGCGAATCAGAAGAAACCATCGCCAGCACAGTTGATGGCGTGATGATAGGGCAAACCCGATTGCCTTTGGTGCATGAAGGCGAAGCGCTTTATCATGTGGCCTCTATAGAAATGTAGAAGTGTAAGTTAGCTATGCCATCTATCGATACGCTATTCAACGCATTTATCACATTGTTCGTGATCATTGATCCTATCGGCAATGCGCCGTTGTTTTTGGGTTTAACAGTTGGGTTGTCCGCCGCTGTTAGGCGCGCGATTGCTATTAAAGGGTCTTTCGTATCATTCGGCATACTGACGTTGTTCGCGCTCACAGGTACGGCTATCCTTGATGTTATTGGTATCACGATTGATGCCTTTCGGATTGCCGGGGGGCTACTGTTGTTTGTTACTGCTTTTGAGATGATCTACGGGCAGCGTCAGGAACGCCGCGAAGAGACAACAGCTTCTGTGCTTGCGGAGCGTGCCGCCAACTTAGCCGTGTTCCCTCTGGCCATTCCCTTGCTTGCAGGGCCTGGCTCCATATCGGCCACAATCCTACTGTCTTCAGAGTTCTCAGTGTATAGCGCGGCTAATGGATGGGCAGGTACGTTGTCGCTGGTTGCCATTATCGCGGTGTTGTTGGCAATAACAGCAGGGTTACTCATCGCCGCGCAATTGTTAGATAAGTTTATTGGCAACACGGGCAAGCTGGTACTGACCCGATTACTCGGTGTTTTACTGGCCGCTTTATCAGTTCAGTACATCGCCGATGGTGTATTGGCGTTTGCTACGCACTGAGTTGTTAGCAGTGTTTGCAGGGAAGCCTTAACTTCGATGGCTAAGCCTGTGCTCTCGATAGATAGTATATAAACCCGACAGCACGATAATACTGCAGCCTATGAGCGTCCATTGGTCAGGTAGCTCATTGAAAACGAAATAGCCATAGAGCGTACCCCACAAGATGAGTGTGTAGTGCATCGGCGCTAACACTACCGACTGTGCAATATCCAATGCGCTGATTATCAACACCTCACCAATGGCAGACAAGGTGGCTAAAGCCAGCATGATTAAGAGTGTGTTGGCATCGCTTGGTGTGAGCCAAACGAAGGGCAGTGTCAGGCTGGTCAGTAGGAATGTAACGATAGAGGTATAGGCGATGGTGGTGACTATTGGGTCGATTCCACTTAGCCAGCGCGAGACAAGTTGGCGGGCAGCAAAAAACACGGCAGCAAATACGACTAGAAAAATAGCTGGATGAAACACAGCTAGTCCTGGCCTGATCACGATAAGCATTCCGATAAATCCAACTATCACGGCTAGCCAGCGTCTTAATCCTACTGGCTCTTTCAGTAATAGAGCGCCAAAAATAGTGACGATGAAAGGGGCGACAAACGAGACCGCAATAGCGTTGGCTAGGGGTACGAATTTCAGGGCGATAATGAACAGCGAAGCCGAACCTACTGCCAACACGCCCCGTACGATCTGTAGCCCGCCTTTTGGTGTGATAAGAATGGTTGTGCCTTTTATTCCGATAAGCACACAAACACCTAGAAACAAACCCAGCGTGCGTACCCAAACAATTTGCAGAGGGTGGAAATTTTCTGTGAGTAGTTTTGCCAAAGTATCTGTTGCCGCGAACGCAAAGAAGCCCAACGCCATTAGCGCAATGCCAAGTGTGTTGTTCTTCTTCAATGTATCGTCATCCCCGCGCAGGCAATAACGGCCATCCCCGCGAAGGCCTTGACTGTCATCCCCGCGAAGGCCTCAACTGTCATCCCCGCGTAGGCCTCAACTGTCATCCCCGCGTAGGCGGGGATCCATGCACGGGCGTGCATATATTTCATCGGCCGCTATTCGTCAGCAAAAACAACAGTAATACGCCGATTCTGCTTACCCTTATTTTCTATTTTACGCACCATCATTGCGCCGATTTCACCAGTCGATGCCACATGCGTACCACCACAAGCCTGTAGATCCACATCCGCAAATTCAACTAAA
>CALGND010000034.1 GCA_937958675.1 uncultured Granulosicoccaceae bacterium | reverse complement strand
GGGATCATTTTTAAGAGGCAGCTTTTTATGATATCTATCGAGAAGTTCTAACTTGTAAAGCGTGCCCTCTGGTAATTCTGGGATAAAGATATCCCAAAGCCCACTTTCAGGGTGTGACCGCATCACGTGACAACGCCCATCCCAATGGTTGAATTCCCCAACTACACTAACTCTCGTCGCGTTAGGAGCCCAGACAGCAAACACAACCCCTTTGGTGCCATCGAGTTCTATGACATGCGACCCGAGCAAACGATACAGATCGTGATGGTTTCCTTCTCCAAGCAAATGTCGATCTACATCGCCGACAGCAGAACGGAAGCAGTATGGATCTAGGATACTGAACTTGTGACCATCTGATTCGCCTTCAAGGCGGTATTGTTCGATAGGTGTATTCACTTTTAATTCAAATACGCCATCAGGGTGAACCTTATCCAGCGGTATCGCTTTACCGTTTCCAGTTGTTAATGAGACTGTTGCAGCTCTTGGCAAAAACGCTCGCACGACTGTGCCAGTTGTTGATACATGCTTTCCGAGCACTGAAAAAGGTGTCGGGTGTATCCCTTTGGCAAGGTCGGCCGCTGCTTGTGGGCTAAGTTGACTCATGAATACAGCTGATCAATATAGGCTTTAGCGCTCGTCTTCCATGTGAAACGCTTGCGCTGTGCAACATCTGAAACCAATTGATACTCTCTGGGGTTGTTGGTGCGTTGGATAAGTATCTCTTCTAGCCGTTCTACAAAATGAGAAGCCTGACTATCCTGTGAAATCCCCGAAAAAAGAAAGCCATCGATATTATCCTTTATGGTGTCGCGCAAACCGCCCACACCATGCGCTAAACACGGTTGTCCATATCGCATTGCCATCATCTGACTTATCCCGCAAGGCTCAAATGAGCTCGGCATCAGAAAAAGATGCCCATTAGCGTAAAGCCATTCAGCTATTTCAGCATCAAACCGGTTAAGAAAGAGAAAGTTGCTCCTCTTAGCTGCGATCTTCTGGCAGCTATCTTCAAGCTCCTTGCTTCCACTAGCCAATAGAATAAATACGCCGTCGTTGTTTATTGTATCCAATAGGTACTCGAGAGTTGTACGCCCATCATCTAACTGATGAAGCATCAATGCCATTTTTTGATCTGTTAATCGTCCAACGCTGCTTAGCACGTGGCGTGGTGCTGGTGCGTTTATCCAATTTTTTACACGTTGGATTGCAAGTGTGTCGATATCTCGCACTGCGGCGGTGTCATCCACCCAGCCGTTTATTCGCGTGTATACACGGTTAATTAATACAGGCCAATCCATAGATAGGCTTTCCTTGTCCTCATATACGGTGCCATTAATTATGCCGACAAGGCGAGATGATTTTGCAGCGTTTTGTAAGTCAACTTCTAGACCCTCTCCGCCGTGAAACCCTCGTGTAGCATCATTAGGTACTTGAATTTCTCGAGCGTAAGTAGGCGAGACGGTATGCACTTGATCACACAAACGAATCGCAGCAGCCATCGGGTTTATACAGTCATCCCAACGCGGATCTACCAGCATTTGTTTATCGTATTGCAGTGTCGGGTACCAACTTTCAAGAGAAGAAGGATGCTTAGCCAAGGGCCGAATACCCTGCATGGCTAGATTATGGATGCTATAAACGGTTCGAATGTCAGTGAGATCGCTAAATTCAGGAGCAAACTTTAATAGCACCGCTGCTAAGCTTGCATGCCAGTCATGCAGATGCAGAACATCAATCGAGCCAATTACGCCAGATTGTAAAACGCGCAGGGCAGCAACACTAAACAAAGAAAACTTTGTCGCGTCAGTTGCGAAGGGTTCGTGATCAGGGTCATTACAGTAAACGTTACCAGCACCACACGCAGCAAATAAATCAGCATGCAGCACATAATAAGATACGCCTAAACAATTCTCTGAAAATCGTTCATAGACGCTAACGTCGACGGTTTGTTCCATAAATGAAACGGGTAAGGTTTGCAACAGCACGGCATCTTCAGTTAGATGAAATTGTCCGTATGCTGGGATGATGATTGACACATCACAACCTTCAGCAGCAAGCGCAGGTGGTATATCGCGCACCACATCACCGATCCCGCCTACTTTAGCACCGGGTATTGCTGCATTTTCTGCAGCGAACATACAAATATGTTGCCTTTTTGGCATTGGTCTGATTTGCTATTTTTATTAGAACTATCTGCGTTGATGCAAAGTTTGGCCAAGGATGCCAGGTGTGACCAACGTAATACCAGAATCAGTCACTCTAAAACCGAGTTCACTGTCAAGCGCTGGATCGATACCAATACTCGTTCCATCCGGGATGATGCACCCACTATCGATGATCGCCTTGTGTATTGTGCAATTACGACCAACAGTAACATCTGGCATGATTACAGAGTCGGTGATTTTGCTATATGAACGCACTCGTACATTTGAAAATAGCAAGCACCCTTTTAGTTGTGCACCAGAAATTATGCAACCACCAGACACCATACAATTAACCGCCAAACCACGCCGCTTACCTGAGCTATGCACAAATTTTGCCGGCGGCAGTTGCGCCTGCAGCGTGGAAATTGGCCAATCTTGATCATACATATCCAGCTCTGGTTCAAAACCAACTAGCTCTAAATTGGCTTCCCAGAATGCATCCAATGTACCGACATCGCGCCAGTATGGGGCTCTATCAGGGGTGTCATCACCGAGCTTATAGGCAAACACCCGGTAGCTATCCACTATTCTTGGCAAAATGTCCTTGCCGAAATCGTTACTGCTGTCGCTAGTATCAGCATCTATGATTAATTGTTCATAGAGAAACTTGGTATTAAAAACATAATTACCCATCGATGCCAACACTCGACCTGGCTTCCCAGGAATCTCAGCAGGCTTTGCGGGTTTTTCCTCAAATCCAATCACTCGGCCTTCACTATTGACCTCAATAACGCCGAATGAACCTGCAGCCTCTTCTACTGAGACCTCAACGCACGATACGGTAATATCCGACTTCCAGTCATCGTGCTGAAGAATGAGGGGGCCATAATCCATTTTGTAAATGTGATCACCTCCTAAAATCAGCACGTGATCTGGTTTATGCGATCGAAGGATGTCGAGATTTTGATAAATAGCATCTGCGGTGCCTTTATACCAACCGTCATCTACCCGCATTGAGGCAGGCAGTATCTCCATCGCCTCACCAAATTCAGGACGAAAGCCCGACCAGCCATTGACGAGGTGGCGGATCAAGGAATGTGACTTGTACTGCGTTAGAATGCCCACTTGGCGGACGCCAGAATTGATACAATTGGACAATGGAAAATCGATGATCCGGAACTTTCCGCCAAACGGAACGGCCGGTTTTGCGCGCCAGTCAGTGAGCTCATAAAGGCGACTGCCTTGACCACCAGCCAGAATCAGCGCGAGAGTATTGCGAGTTAGTCGACTTATTCGCCTCTCGTTTGGCTTTTCCATATAACGGCCTTAAGTGTGGATGTGAATCCAGCTTATAATACATATTACAAAGTTGGCAACGAAAACAGCCAATGAGTTGAATTAACAGCAAACTCGACCAAGAATCGACGACAAATGTGTCTATGAACAAAGCACTCCCTAGCACTGCAAGCACCGCACAATCACTTGTAAAAAATACTGATGTGTGGTTTGATCAGGATATTGCATTGGCGTCTAGTGACAAACTCCTAAACAGTATCCGTCAACAATTTAAGTCGACTCTTGGCCTAGAACTCGACTCCGCCGACGCGGAACAACTCTATCAAGCAGTTGCATTAGCAGTGCGTGAGCAATTGATGCCAAGCTGGCGAGCATCAAGAAAACAACTTCAAAACCCCGCCACGCGGCGGGCTTGTTACCTTTCACTAGAATTTTTACTCGGCCGTACACTCAACAACGCGGTACTAAATTTAGACCTCGATTCAATCGTTAAAGAGGCGCTAAATAATCTAGGTGTGTCTTACGAGGAAATCAGAGAAATAGAGCCCGATGCCGGATTAGGTAATGGCGGGCTCGGTCGATTAGCTGCCTGCTTTCTTGATAGTTGTGCCACGCTCGGACTACCAGTGATAGGTTACGGTCTTCGTTATCGATATGGCATGTTTCGTCAGACAATTGAAAATGGTTACCAGCACGAGCAACCGGATAATTGGCTGTTGCACCATCACCCTTGGGAAGTACATCGTCCTGAGCTTCGTTGCACGGTGCCCTTTGGCGGTCAGGTAAGAGTTGAGCTAGATGAAAAAGGCCGCGAACATCGCGTATGGCACGATACCGACCCTGTAGTAGCAATGCCATACGACATCCCTATCCCCGGATTCGAAAATAGTATTGTTAATACACTTAGGCTTTGGTCAGCAACCGCAACAGAGGCTTTTAATCTATCAGAATTTAATGCGGGAAGTTATGCCGAAAGCGTCGCCTCAAAAGTGCGCGCTCAATCCATCACAATGGTGTTATACCCAAATGATGCAAGCGAAAATGGTAAAGAGCTCAGGTTACGGCAACAATACTTTTTAGTTTCAGCCAGCTTACAAGATACCATTAGGCAGTGGTTAACTACTCAAGATAACTTCGACTCATTTGCCGACGCTCATTGCTTTCAGATGAACGACACCCATCCAAGCTTAGCAGTAGCCGAGCTTATGCGATTACTCATTGATGAACATCACTTAGATTGGGATGATGCGTGGTCGATTACCACCAAAACAATGGCATATACTAACCACACATTGTTACCTGAAGCATTAGAATGCTGGTCGCTTGGTTTAATGCAGTATCTGTTGCCACGACCATGCGAAATTATCCAAGAGATCAACAATCGATTTTTAGAGGATATCAACGCTAAATGGCCAGATAACCCAACTATTGCGGCCAGTATGTCGATAGTGTCTTCCGATCATCATCCAGTCGTACGCATGGCACATCTGGCGATTGTTGGTAGCTTTTCAATAAATGGCGTAGCTGCTCTGCACTCCACGTTGTTACAACAAGGTTTATTTAAATCATTCTATGAACTGTGGCCTGAACGCTTTAATAATAAAACTAACGGCGTTACCCCGCGGCGTTGGTTAGCCCATTGCAATCCCGCGCTACGCACTTTTCTGGACAACACCATTGGCGATCAATGGCAAAAGAATATCCCCTCACTCGAAAAATTGAGCAATTCCTGTGATTCTCCTGAAGTGCAAGATACGTGGCGTGGCATTAAAAATACCAACAAACAACGGCTCGCTGAGTTAGTGGCAAGCCGCACAGGTATCACCATCAACGAAAACATGATATTTGATGTGCAAGTCAAACGCCTTCACGAATATAAGCGCCAGTTATTATGTGCACTGCATGCTGTTCATGTATATCTGAAACTAAAGTCAGAAGGCAAAGACTCTATAGCACCGAGAGCCATCATCATCGCGGGTAAAGCTGCTCCCGGCTACGACATGGCAAAGTGGATTATAAAATTTATAAACAACGTCGCCGATGTAATTAACAACGATTCAGATACAGATGGTCATTTAAGATTAGTGTTCTTGCCGGACTATAACGTCTCTAGCATGGAAGTCATTTGCGCTGCAACGGATCTATCAGAACAAATCTCTACAGCAGGAAAAGAGGCTTCTGGTACTGGCAATATGAAATTTATGATGAATGGTGCGCTTACCATCGGCACCCTTGACGGTGCCAACGTAGAGATTTTGGAGGCAGTTGGTTCGGATAATTTCTTTTTGTTCGGTCTTGATGTAAATGAGGTCGGTAAGCTGGCGGGCCAGTACTCACCAAGCGATTACATTAAAGCAGACCCGCGAATTAAAACTATCGTCGACGCCATTGATGCCGGTCAGTTTGATGGTTCTGATGCCGACTTGGTGAAAAGAGTGATTAGTGCTGCACAAAGCACTACTGACCCTTGGATGACGTTCGCCGATTTGGGTTCGTACCTTGATGCACAGGACAAAGTCGAAGCCTTATGGAAAGACCCATCAGCTTGGTCTCGAAAGAGCATATTAAACACTGCCGCATCCGCTCGATTCTCTTCCGACCGAACGATTAACGACTACAACAATGACATATGGAAGCTGCAAGCGCTAAGCGCAAAGTAAAACCTGGTGCAGCCTACCCGCTCGGCTCAACGGTTACTCCGAACGGCATAAATTTTACGCTCTATTCGGCACATGCTGAAGCAGTAGAGTTGTGTCTGTTTGATAGTACTGGTACCGTCGAACAAGAACGCATTGCCGTCACCTATCGTAGTGACGATGTTTGGCACGTATGGGTTGAAGGCTTATCCGCCAATCAACTATATGGCTATCGGGTTTACGGACCTTACCTTCCCTATGAAGGGCATCGATTTAACCCGAATAAATTACTGTCTGACCCCTACGCCAAAAAAATGGTTGGCGAGCTTGAGTATCACGATGCCATATTTGGGTATACGAGAGGTCATGCAGACGGACACTTATCGTTTGATACGCGTGATAGCGCTCCATATGTGCCTAAATCAGTAGCGATAGAAGATTCAGTACCACTGCAGAACCACAATGCCCCCATTTCAAAATCAGATTCAGTCGTTTATGAGGCCCATCCTAAAGGGGCAACTAAACAATTTCCTGGTATTCCCACCGATGAAAGAGGCTATTACACTGCACTTGCTGCGCCCGCTTTCATAGATTATCTAAAGCACTTGGGGATTACGGCCTTAGAGCTACTGCCGATACATTTTGCAGCTGATGAACCGTTTTTAGACAAAAAGGGCTTGGTTAATTATTGGGGGTACAACTCACTGGGGTTTTTCGCGCTTAGTAATCGATATGCTCGCAAAGATGCTGTTGAAGAGTTTCGCCAGGTAGTCACAGCGCTGCACAAAAGCGGTTTTGAGCTGATTCTAGACGTTGTGTATAACCACACCGCGGAAGCGGATGAATATGGCCCAACGTTAAGTATGCGCGGTATAGACAACCTCTCTTACTATCGATTGGCACAAAATAAATCCAAGTATATAAATGATAGCGGAACAGGCAATACGCTAAATTTATCTAATCCACGCGTGATTCAAATAGTCGTGGATTCTCTGCGTTACTGGAAGACCTTAATGGGTGTAGACGGTTTCCGTTTCGATCTTGCTAGCATTTTAGGCCGTGAAAACCACGGTTTTGATACTGGTGCGGGGTTTTTTGATGTGATTCAACAAGACCCTCAACTAATGTCAGCTAAATTTTTTGCAGAACCATGGGATATTGGTCCAGGTGGTTATCAACTTGGACACTTTCCAAATCATTGGTCTGAATGGAATGATCAGTATCGAGATACCGTCAGACGATTCTGGAAAGGCGAGAATAGAACACTAACCAAGCTTGCAGATCATCTACTGGGTAGTAGTTCGATATTCGAAAGGATCGGCAGTAACACGGAAAAAACCACAAATTTTGTAACAGCACATGATGGTTTCACCCTCGAAGACCTCGTCAGCTACGAGCACAAACATAACGGTGCAAATGGCGAAGAAAATCGAGACGGACACAACGCTAATTATTCCTACAACTACGGCTGTGAGGGCCCAACGCACAAAAAAGAAATCCTAAACGCACGTGCACGACACAAGCGAAACCTACTCGCTACCTTGTTTTTATCTCAAGGTGTGCCAATGTTACTAGCTGGAGACGATGTTGGTAATTCCCAAAGAGGTAATAACAACGCATACTGTCAAGACAATGAATTAGCTTGGATAGATTGGCCTGAAGCACCGTCACAACATGATTTATCAAAATTTGTAAGTGCTTTGATATCAGCTCGAAAGCGTATTTCGTTACTACGCCAAACCAAGTTTTTGCATGGCGAGGTAGTCGATACTTACCAAGGATTTCCTAACGCTTCATGGCTTAATCAATCCGCTACCCCTATGACTGAGAATGAGTGGAGCAGCTCAAACGACGGTTACCTCTGTTTGTTGCTTGTTGGAAATTCATCATGCAAAACAAAAGCTGCAATCATCACAATTAATAACTCATCCAATGATGTTTGCATTGAATTGGATACTGATCATCTACCTACCGGTGATTGGTATTCTTGTATCGATACCGCCAACCCCACTGCGGCTAGCGACCAGATAAATACAAGCATTGATATCAAAGCTAAGTCTGTTTCATTAGTTCTATGTGAATAGAGTTGCGCGATATCAACGAATAGTTGTATCTGTCAAATTTAAAAAGAATCGCACAGCACTCATACAATAATCGCTTAAACTGCATGTTGAGATGTTTTAAATTGTATGTCAATGATTCAAGTTCGTCTTTATTACCACCACATAAAATCCATTTCGCTACCTCATACGTACGCAGTTAAGTAGTCAAATTTAACCACACTAATTGTGCTCATTTGAGTTAAGGTAAATAAAAACGAAAGTCGGCGATGGTGAAACTAAACAATCGACGGCTTTTATTGCCTTGCAGTTCTACTGGGAAGAATTCCATTGCAAACGAGTAAAACTCTAAAACTACCCGCGGCATTTGTAATAGCAGCATTAACGCTGTGCGGTTTTTCTACTAGTCTTTATGCGCACGAGTACTGGCTCGACCCCATTGCACCTGTTATCAGAGTAAACAGCGCGGCGCTAATAAACATCAAGAACGGCGAGAGGTTTTCCGGCCCGACCTACCCTTATAATCCAGACCGAGTGAAATCGGTATCTGTCACCAGTGAAGCTAACACGCAACACTACACTGGCCGGCTAGGTGATTACCCGGCTATCCGACCTACTTTGGCCACGCCTGGCGTTCACAGTATCGCTATCGAAACTCTGCCTCAAAATTTAATTTATGATTCTTGGGAAAAATTCACCGGATTTCTCGATTATCATGGCTTTGAAGATATAGAGGAACGCCACCTTAAGCGCAGCCTTCCTAAAGTGAAGGTGTCTGAAAACTACACACGCTCGGCAAAAACGCTAATTCTAGCAAAGGGTGCAAACGCCGGTGACACTATAGGCAAGCAGGACCTCAATGCACTGATGCCCGTTGGTCATGTATTCGAAATGGTATTACTAGAAGCACCCTTTGGCGAAATCGCAACTATTCGAATTAAGCTGCTGTTCAACGGCGAACCGCTCGGTAATCGTCAAACAGAATTGTTTTGGCACGGCGATAAATCTTCGCGGCTAACCACTATTACTAATGCTGATGGTATTGCATCATTCGAAATTTCAAATAATGGCGATTACCTAGTTAATGCAGTTCACCTTACCAAGGCGAGCAGCAATGACGCACACTGGGATAGTCATTGGGCCTCAATCACGTTTACACATTAGCAAGCGACCGATAGATCACCAAGCATCATTTAACGCTTCCATCGAGATGGTTAATGTTACAAAAACAATTAATACCTGTATATATTTAATTCTTGCATGGTAAGGATATTATTGAATAATGAAAACGATCCTAGGCACAATGACCTTTAGCGGACAAGTTAACCAATCAACCGCTAAGCAAATGGTATTAGCATATAACCAAGCTGGAGGCGTAGAACTCGATACTGCCTATGTTTACAACAAGGGTAAAACAGAGGCCTTACTTGGAACATTAAAAAGCGATGGCGTACTCTCAGGCTTGAAAATTGCCGGCAAAGCCAATCCGTGGGTGGACGATGGGCTTTCGGCAAAATCGGTCACAAAGCAGTTAACAACTTCACTAGAAAGGCTTAAAGCCAGTTCTTTGGATCTCTTTTACTTGCATGCGCCTGATTTAAACGTACCTATAATTGATACCTTACAAGCGGTTAACCAATTGTACACAGAAGGTAAATTTAAACGCTTTGGCCTGAGCAACTACGCAGCTTGGCAAGTGGCCGAAGTTGTCGAAATATGCCAAAGAGAAGGCTGGCCACTACCCAGTGTTTATCAAGGTATGTATAACGCTCTAACGCGAGACGTTGAGCGAGAATTATTTGCATGTTTAAAAAACTACAATATCGCATTTTATGTCTACAACCCATTGGCCGGCGGTATGCTCTCTGGAAAACATCAGAAAATCGAATCAATACCGGCTGACGGACGATTTGCAACCTTTGATGGTTATCAAGCCCGCTATTGGACGCCTAGCTACTTTAACGTGATCAATGAAGTGACCGCGGCTTGCCAATCAAATGATGTTGCGCCTGCTGATGCCGCACTCAGATGGTTAGTTAACCACTCTGCATTAACATCGTCATGGGCCGACCACGGTGTTATCTTAGGCGCGAGCTCTTTTTCACACTTGGAACAAAATCTTGTAGCGATGCAAGGTGGTGAGTTACCGCACGCCGTTGCTAGTATGTTTGATGAGGCATGGGAAACGGTGAAACCAAGTTGTATTAAATACTTTCGACCGTGATCAAATTAATAGAGAATTAATAGAATATTAATAGATATGAAAGAGTATCGAGTGCCTTTATTAGAGGATGTTAGCAACAGTGAATTATGATTTCAGCAACAAGACGATCATTGTCACCGGTGCAGCCTCTGGGATGGGGAGAGCTACCACAGTCAAATTAAGAGAGTACGGCGCAACCGTCTATGCAGCTGATCGTAATCACTCAGCATTACAAGAATTATGTGATAAATGGGGTGCTACGCCCTGCCATATTGACGTCAGTAAGGTCGCTGAATGTAATGCATTAATTAAAACAGCAGAACAAGAACAAGGCCAACTTGATGGTCTGGTTAATTTTGCCGGTGTTATCAAACGTAGTGGTCTACTCGAATGTACTGACAATGAATTTGATTTCGTTATGAATGTTAACGTCAAGGCTTGCTTTTACCTTTGTCGAGCCGCCGCATTACAAATGAAAAAGCAAGGCGCTGGCTCTATCGTTAATATCAGCTCTATTTGGAGTGAAATCGGCGCATCGGGGGTTTTTGCTTATTGCGTTTCTAAGGGAGCGGTTAGCCAGATCACCCGTAGCGCGGCCCTCGATTTGGCAGGCACAGGTGTACGTATCAACGAAGTGCGACCAGGTGAAACAAATACCCCTATGTTGGCATCGGAGCGCGGCTATACAATGTCGCAAACGGAAATCGACGCAGCACTTAATTCGATTGCTGACTCTATACCGGAAAAGCGCTTAGCGGATCCCAGTGAAATTGCCGCTGCAGCCATTTTCCTACTCTCGGACCAATCCAGCTATATGCAAGGCGCTAGTATTACAGTGGATGGAGGTTATACGATACGCTAAACGTAAAAAACCCCTAGCTAAGAAACTCAGCTAGGGGTTGATTCGTATTAAAAACGAGGTAAAAAAGTAGTAACGACTTACTTTTTCAAAAAGCCTTTTGCCGCATCCATCAAACCACCCGCACCACCACCAGTGAGTGATTCCATTAGATTGCCACCAGAACTAGCCTTATCGAGCAATCCGGGTAACACATCTTTTAACTGAGATGCTGCTGTATCGTTATCAACACCAAGTTTACTTGCAACGTTTGAAAGGCCTTCTTCTCCAAAAGCGGATTTTACTTGGTCAGCTGACAATTCTTGGTTTTCACCGTCGCCTAAAAACGAATCTAGCTGATCGCCCATACCGCCAGATTTCATTTTTTCCATGATGCCGCCCAGATCAAGACCTTCACCACTGGTTAGGCCAGACAGCGCTTCCATCATGTTGCCTGCATTATCACCTAGTTTATCGCCTAGCAGTTGCTGGCCCATCTTGAGTAAATCCATGTTATGTCCTTGTAAAGAGTAAAAAACAAACGAAGAGAAGCACGTATTTTGGTGTGTAAACTTCAATTTTACAAGTGTAATATCGCAATAGAGTGTAAACGACATAAATGACAACAATTTGTACAAAATTGCTGTCTTTCTGACACAAATATCTCAGTGATACACTGAACTTATTTCAAAATTGTCTACGTTTACAGCGTAGATAGTTGTAATGAAATGAGAGTCCGTTATTAATGAATGATCCAATCGCTAAATTACCTCTAGTGGTTTGTGGTTCTGGTTTGGGTAAACGCTATGACGATCGATGGTTGATGAGAGATAGCGATATTCAAGTGATGGCAGGTGAGTCAGTGGCCTTGCTTGGAGAATCTGGTGTAGGCAAGTCGACCCTACTTAATCTGATAGCCGGATTAGAGCCATTTAACGAAGGACAACTGCAAGTCGCTGGTGACAAGCTCGAGCCCAACCAGACTGAGACAGACTCCAGCGCCGAAATGCGCCGTAAAAAAATCGGATTTGTATTTCAAGCGTTTCACCTACTACCTCACCTGTCAGTCGTACAAAATGTTTCGCTACCTCTGTTACTAATTGGTTATTCAATCGAATCCGCAGTACCGGAAGCCTTATTGTTTCTTAATAAGTTGGGTCTAGAGCACTTGTCTGAAAAGAGACCGTCAACCCTATCAGGTGGTGAACAGCAAAGAGTGGCACTTGCTCGCTCACTCGTGCACAAGCCAGCGCTACTATTAGCCGACGAACCCACAGGCAACCTAGATCCAGAGTCCGCAGAACGAGCCTTGAAATTAATGAAAACGACCGTACAAGAATCTCAATGCGCATTGATTTTGGTTACGCATTCAGAGCACGCAGCGAGCATTTGCGATCGTCGGATACGTTTGGCTGATGGCATGCTGTCGAGCGATGATAATGGAACACCGCCAGAGCAAAAACTAAAACCTGAGCTCGTTTGAAATATGCATTTTGCGCTGATTCGATGGCTGGCAATATCCTGCTGGCGGCAACAGCCAGCTCCTCTACTGGCCGCGATTTTTGCAATCGCTATGGGAGTATCATTAGGATTAGGTATCAGCCTGGTGAATACATCAGCATTGAACGAGTTTGATAACGCTATTAGCCAGATCAACGGCGAAGCGCAATATCAGTTAACGGGAGCATTAGATTGGATAGATGACGATGTATTGTCGATGGTCGAGCAAAGTGCTGATGTCATTGCGGCCAGTCCAGCTATTTCGATGAATATCCCGATTGATGATCGCTTGAACAACAAGCCGACCACATTGCCATTGATCGCTCTGGATATCTTTAGAGCTGCAAAAGTTGCACCGTCGTTACTACCCAGAGCAGACTCATCTTTCGCTGGTGGTGCGAGCAGCAGAGTATTTAGTGATAACGCAATCTTTTTGTCAGCCGCTGCGCAGCGTAATCTGCAACTCCAGGCTGGGGATCAATTACCAGTTCTTATAAACGAAAGCACTGTTATTCTCACTGTGAGCGGTGATGTTCCCGGTGTAAGCAATGACACATCAATCGCCATAATGGATATAGGGGCAGCCCAATTTAGTTTGGGGTGGTTAGGTAAACTATCGCGTATTGATCTTCGGTTAGCAGAAGGTGTTGACGCCAAAGATTGGCTGGCTGCACTTAAGCAAAGTAATGTAGTGGGTGCGGCTAATGTTCGTCTCGATCGACCGGATGTTAAAAAACAGCGTATGTCTAATCTATCGCGAGCTTATCGGGTTAACTTAAATGTGCTTGCACTGGTTGCATTGTTAACGGGTGGTTTCATAGTTTTTGCGACATTGGATTTAGCGGTCACACGCTTGATACCAACCCTATCATTAGTATCAGTATTGGGCGCAAATTCGGTTGTTCGTTTACGCTTAGTCCTAATCCTTTCGGTGGTGTTAGGTGTTTTAGGTTCGTTACTAGGAATAGTGCTAGGTATTGCATTAGCATGGGCTTTGTTAGGCCTAATAGGTGGCGATTTAGGCGGCGGTTTTTTTGCATCAACTCGACCTGCGTTGTCACTCCCGGCAAGCTCATTAGCGCTTTTCTTTTTATTAGGAGTCATCGCCGCTATGGCTGGCGGCTTATCGCCCGCCCTTAAACTAAAAGCCTTATCACCAGCCCATGCATTAAAAAGCGGCCAATCCTTAGCGCTAGAGTCAAAGATGTCTCCACTAATGATGAGTTGCCTTCTATTTTGTGCAGGTGCGCTGCTACTTCTACTACCGGCGATAAACGGCTTGCCACTTGCCGCCTATCTAGCGATAGCCTGTTGGCTATTCGCCGGCGTACTGGTTGTGTCGCCGTTACTTGGTTTTATCGCTAGCGCACTTTCGCGCTCGTCTTTTACTAATGCTAGTCCTTTGTTGATGATGGCCATATTACGTTTAAACAACGCACATAGTAGAGCCTTTCCTGCATTGGCCGGTGTGGTAGCAAGTTTTGCCTTAGTTTGCGCTATGGCGATTATGGTTTACAGTTTTCGAGTTTCAGTTGATCACTGGTTGGAGGAGATTCTTCCTGCCTCACTTTACGTTCGTGCGCCTACAACGGGTACATCAGGTGCTTTAAATAACGAACTTAGAGCTAGCTTAAGCGCCATAGAGGGTATCGACAGAATAGAGTTTGCGAGAAGCTTAGATCTAATTATTGATCCTGAAAAACCACCAGTGGAGCTTATCGCACGAACGATTGATGCAGCAAACCCTGGTCAAAGTATTCCCATCACCGGTAAGCTACTAAACTTATCAATGAAAGATGATAGTTGCATAACAATCTATGTAAGTGAACCGGCTTCTGGTATATACGATTGGGCGGTTGGCGATACAGTGCTCTTACCACTGCCTTCTGACTCGACTGACCCCACTTGTTTTCAAGTAGGGGCTATTTGGCGTGACTACGCGCGTCAAAGCGGTGCAATCGCCATCAACAGTGCTGACTATAAACGTCTAAGCAATGATGCAAGTGTGAGTAGTGCATCTGTATGGCTAAAAGAATCAGCAAACGAAACTGAATTGATTGGAAAAATACGCGCAAAACTTGAGTCCTTGCCGGCACTTTCGATACGAAGCGCTGAAGATATACGAACACTATCGTTAACTATTTTTGATCGAAGCTTTGCCGTGACATACGCGCTGGAAGCCGTAGCGCTGCTAGTGAGTCTTTTTGGAGTGGCCACCACATATTCAGGCGAGGCATTATCACGAATGAGAGAGTTTGGCATGCTCCGCCATTTAGGCATTACAAGACGTCAAATAGCAACACTCTTCGTTTATGAATCTGTTTTTTGTATTTCATTGGGCGTGTTATGGGGCGCGTTAGTGGGGTCAGCCATATCGCAAGTACTGATACAAAGAGTCAATCCACAGTCTTTTAACTGGTCAATGCAAACACATTGGCCTTTGACTCAATTGTTAGTAGCGGCTCTGGTTTTGGTAGTACTGGGTGCGTGTACTGCTACATTAGCAGCGCGCAAATCGGCAGGCCGTGGGCCGATTGACGCTGTTAGAACAGACTGGTAAGTACAATGACTATAATGAAAATCCAATCGCTTTCGCGTAGGCAGTTTTTAAAAAACGCATCACCAATCATAGCGTTGGTCGCGCCCGGAATAAACCCAAGCATTGCAGCTGAACTCGATCGAGAAACCTATCCCGACGTAGTACCAGGCCGGCAATTGGTTTTTCCGAAAGACCACGGCGCGCACCGCGACTATCGAACCGAATGGTGGTATCTAACCGCTTGGTTACAAAGCTCAAACGGCCCCATTGGGCTGCAAGTGACATTCTTTCGATCACGCACGCCGTACGGCAGGAAAAATCCAAGCCGCTTTGCACCTAAACAGCTCATACTCGCGCACGCCGCACTCGCTATTCCTGAACACGGAAAATTAATACATGATCAACAATCATGGCGAGAAACAAAAAGCGTCGCGCAATTTAGCGACTTAGATACCGATTTAACCATTGGCTTATCTAACAATCGTTGGCGTATGAAACGAACGCAATCCGATCAGTACGAGATCAGTATAAAGGCTGATCAGTTTCAATTTAACATCACCGCCACCCCACCCGCTCAAATGACAGCACCGGTATTACAAGGTGATGCGGGATATTCCAAGAAAGGATCAGGAGCCAAGCAAGCAAGCTACTACTACAGTCGCCCTCAGCTACAAATAGAAGGCGAATATCAAGCTGACGGCAACAAAACAGCAATCTCTGGAACTGGATGGCTTGATCATGAGTGGTCAAGCGAACTACTGGGTAAGGATGCCGTCGGTTGGGATTGGGTTGGTTTGAATTTTGATGACGGGTCTGCATTAATGGCATTTCAAATGCGATCAGATTCTGGTAGTGCTTTATTTTCAACTGCCCGACACATCACCGCAAATGGCCAGCTACGTGAAAGCAACGGCCCACTACAGTTTGAACCTCTACGTTTTTGGATTTCACCTAGAACAAGTGCTCGTTATCCTGTTTCTTTAAGGTTACAAACTGGTCTGATAGACATCGTAATCGAGCCTTTACTAGATGACCAAGAATTGGATTCCAGAGGCAGCACCGGTGTAATTTATTGGGAGGGTGCGGTGCAAGTTTGGCTAAGCCAAGATATTGATCGAAGCGGCAAAAAACTTAAGGAACCAGTAGCAAGAGGATATTTGGAGCTTACAGGCTATGCAGGCGATCTATCGATCTGAAGATGTCATTCTTTCAAAGATGGGCTACTGCCTAGGATAATTTCTTAAGGTACTGGAGAGTCGGTTTTTACTTTATGCTCGTCGTTCACGCCGCCCGCCCAAACGGGCACTTAGTACGAGAGGATGACGGTTTTTTCTACCAAAATGGCCAACTACAACAGCCACTGACTTAATAATTCGGCTAGGATAGAAAAAATATGCCGGAGATCAAAATGTCACTAAAAGCCAAAGACCACCCAAGCCAAAATCGCTTCAACTGGGAAGATCCTTTTTTATTCGACGCTCAACTAAGCGACGATGAGCGCATGATGCGCGACGCTGCAAGGGCCTATGCGCAAGACAAGCTGCAACCACGGGTAATTGAAGCCTTTCGCGATGCAGAAACCGATGTGGCCATTTTTCGTGAAATGGGTGACATGGGGCTCCTTGGGCTCACCGTACCTGAAGAATACGGCGGTGTTGGCGCCTCTTATGTTTCTTATGGCTTGGCAGCGCGTGAGATAGAGCGCGTTGATAGCGGTTATCGCTCAATGATGTCCGTGCAAAGTTCGCTGGTGATGTATCCAATCTACGCCTACGGATCAGAAGCGCAGCGTCAAAAATACCTGCCAAAATTGGCTAGCGGAGAATGGATAGGCTGCTTCGGCTTAACAGAACCCGATGCCGGAAGCGATCCTTCTGGAATGAAGACCACCGCTAAGAAAATAGCTTCCGGTTACAGTATTTCGGGTTCTAAAATGTGGATCTCAAACAGCCCCATCGCCGATGTCTTTGTAGTTTGGGCAAAATCAGACGCACATGATGGCAAAATCCGTGGCTTTGTTCTGGATAAGGGAACCAAAGGTCTCACCGCGCCAAAAGTGGATGGAAAGCTGTCGTTGCGTGCGAGCATCACCGGTGAAATCGTGATGGACGGCGTCGAGGTTGGAGAAGATGCACTATTACCAAATGCCGAGGGCCTCACAGGGCCGTTCGGTTGCTTAAATCGAGCACGCTATGGCATTAGCTGGGGTGTGCTTGGTGCTGCCGAATTTTGTATGGAAGCGGCACGCCAATATGGGCTTGACCGCAAGCAATTTGGCAAGCCATTAGCGCAAACTCAACTGCATCAGCTTAAGCTTGCTAATATGCTGACCGAAATTTCACTCGGCCTGCAGGCCAGTTTACGCGTTGGACGATTACTCGATGAAGCTCAAGCTGCACCCGAAATGATCTCTATCATTAAACGAAATAACTGCGGTAAAGCACTGGACATCGCCCGCGTGTCGCGTGACATGCACGGCGGCAACGGAATATCAGAAGAATTCCAGATTATGCGCCACATGGTCAATCTAGAAACCGTCAATACCTATGAAGGCACACACGATATTCATGCCTTGATCATCGGTCGATCCATCACAGGCTTACAAGCGTTCTTTTAACTACCAGCCAGATAAACTCGTGTCATCCCGGCTACTGCCGGGATCTATACGGATGTCATTCGCTAAATCTACCTTTCGAGCACTTTGCTACTCGTTCACGAGAGATTTTATGTGCTTAACTGTTGCTCTTAGAGCTGAGTCGTAATAACCTGATCAAGCTTGGTGGAGCAACCCACCCATAACTAGAGGTTATACTGTGAACGATATCGCTACAGGTGCGAATGCGCGCCCGCGTGCGCGTCCCGCTGACGCTCGCTTTTCGTCTGGCCCTTGCCGTAAACACCCTGGCTGGTCACTTTCTGCGCTCAATACAGATCATCTTGGCCGCTCACATCGCGCGGCAAATCCTAAAGCTGAACTAAAATCTGCGATCGATCGATCGGCAGCGCTCCTCAACTTACCTGCTGATTGGAAGCTCGGTATTGTGCCTGCTTCGGATACAGGTGCATTCGAGATGGCTATGTGGTCCCTACTCGGCTCTAAACCAGTTGATGCATTTGTTTGGGAAAGTTTTTCATCTGACTGGGCGAAAGACCTAGCATCGCTGGAGCTTCCTGATCTCAACATCTTTGATGCTGACTACGGCAAGTTACCCAATCTTAGCGCAGCGTCGGCAAAGAACGATATTGTCTTTGTTTATAACGGCACCACAAGCGGTGTACGAGTTCCCGACCTAGAGTGGATTGCTGCGAAGCGCGAAGGCTTGGTGCTATGCGATGCAACCTCTGCTGCTTACGCGATGTCAATCGACTACGATAAAGTCGATGTGATGACATGGTCATGGCAAAAAGCACTTGGTGGAGAAGGTGCGCATGGCATGCTGGCGCTAAGCCCGCGAGCGGTGCAAAGACTCGAAACAGAAGCGCCTAGCAG
>CALGND010000033.1 GCA_937958675.1 uncultured Granulosicoccaceae bacterium | reverse complement strand
CGAGCAGGCTGGCAGCGTAGCGACAGGTGCTCAGACTTTAGGTGCGACTACAGAAGAGATGAATGCATCGGTCGAAGAGCTCAGTGCCTCTATCGATTCGATCGCGGAGAATAGCCGCGAAGCAGATAGCATAGCGAAGTCCACTCAAGCGGAGGCTGATCTTGGCTCAAAGGCCATTGATCGCTCTATCGAATCAATGGAGTTAATCAATAAGTCCTCAGAGGAAATTAGTGAAATTGTTAAGGTTATTAGCGAAATTGCCAGCCAAACAAATCTACTGGCTTTCAATGCCGCTATTGAAGCTGCACGAGCGGGAGAGCATGGATTAGGATTCTCGGTTGTTGCTGACGAAGTTAGAAAATTAGCAGAGCGTTCTTCTCAGGCGACTAAAGAAATCACTAAGTTAATAAATGAATCGGTAAAGCGTGTGGTTCAGGGCGGAGAGATTTCAAAAGAAGCTGCCGATGCGTTTGGCAAAATAGTGGATGGGGTTGCCAAGACAACATTCTCTATCGGTGAGATTTCAACTGCCGCTCAGGAACAACAGACAGCGGCCAGAGATGTGAGTAACGCTATTCAACAGATTGCCGAAGCGGCGGAACAATCTGCTTTGTCTTCTGATTCCATTGCCAGCAGTACAGCCAGCTTGTCTAAAGGCGCTGGAGAATTGAAAGAGGAAGTTGGAAAGTTTAGGAGCTAAGGGGGATATGGAATCTGACTGTTCCCAATTGCTTGAAAATGGCTTCACCGATGAATTCATTAAGCTTACTCACGACTTTACCGGCATTACGATAAAGCCTGAAAAGCGCTCTATGCTGGAAGGGCGATTACGCAGGAGATTACGTGTTCTTGAGCTTGCAGATTTCACTGATTACTTATCGTATGTAAAAAAGAATCAGGCAGAGCAAGAAGAATTTATTAATGCTGTTACCACTAATGAGACCTATTTTTATCGTACGCCGCGCATCTGGGAATACATATCAGAGCAGTTTCTCCCTCAATGGCACGCCCGAGTGGGGTCTCGATCTTTGAGTGTTTGGTCCGCTGCTTGTTCCACAGGTGAAGAGGGCCATACATTAGGTATTATTTTACAGAGCTTTAAGGACAAACATACTGGATTTGATTACCGTGTCAAAGGTACTGATATTGATTCCTCAGTTGTAGAAAAAGCAAGGATGGGTATATACAAAGGCCGGGCAGTTCAGCGTTTCAGAGAGGCCAAGCCAGAATTATTTAAGCAATACCTGGTTGGCAACGACGATGCTGGCTACGAGGTACCACCCAATATCAAAAGTCGATTGGATTTTAGTGCTCTGAACTTATTTGATGAATGTCGAGACATGGAGAAGTATGATTTAGTGCTTTTGCGCAATGTGCTGATCTATTTTGTTAAAGAGGATCAGATAGCAGCAGTGGCAGCCATACACAAGCGATTGCATTCAGGCGGTGTAGCCATTATTGGCGAATCAGAATCCCTTAATCACGTGCCATGCGATTTTGTGCCTATTTTACCAACAATATACAAGGCGGTTCCAGTTGGTGTAGAGCAACAAGCTGTATGAATATTAGCAGCATCAACGTGCACATCGGTGAAGTTAAAATTGGCCGCGACACCCAGCAATTACACACCATTTTGGGTTCATGTATTGGTATAGCGCTTTTATGGCCAGGCAGGAATACCTTTGGACTGGCTCATTGTCTTCTACCACATGCACCACAACAGGGTTATGTAGAAGGTGCACGCTATGTGGATCAGGCGATTGAGTCGCTTATTCAGCTGATGAGTGTGACCAATAGCCGAGACATAAGAGCCGTAGTGGCGGGTGGAGCAAATATGACGCGGCCAGATTCAGACATGCCTGAGAGTTTGGTGGGGTATCAAAATGCACAAAGCGCTCTATCTAACTTAGATAATCGAGACATTATCGTTGTGCATGAAGATACAGGTGGTTACACGGGTAGAAAGATGTCCATCTGCTGTGAAACAGGCACGTTTGAAGTAAAGAACATTCCAAGAATCAGCGCATAAACACGGAGTCACTCATGTCGTTAACTGCTGCATTAAACACTACTGCATTGTCCCCTCAACTTGCTACTGACGAAGACTCTGAAATCAGTGGATCCTCTGAATCTCAGTGTATCGCTGCTCAGCCCAGTATTTATGGATCCTTCCTTGTTGATAACGCTGAGTTTGCTCTGTCGGTTAATAATGTGCAGGAAGTGGTGAATGAGCCAAGCTCTTATAGCGCAGTGCCACTAGCACCTGATTATTTATTGGGTTTGTTCAGTCTTAGAGGCATAGTTATCCCTGTGGTGGATATGCGTAGAATTTTTGAAATCGATGAATCTACCACTGATGCAGAGTACGCTAACTCTGCGCCGCGCAAGATTGCTGTTATCGAGCATGGCAGTTTGTCTATTGGTTTGTTGTTTGACGCGACGTGCGAAGTGTTTAACGGCCATGAGAAAGAACGATGTCAGTTCTCTAACCGTACTGGGTGTAATCGACACGCGGTTGTAGAGGGTGTCTTTAAAATGGATGATGGTCGCCGAATAGTGCAGATACTTGATGTAAAGGCTCTGCTTAACCTAGATAGCGTACCTCACGGTGATAGCTCGGGGTCAAGGTTGCATGCTACGCAGCTTCGCGGACCGCGCCGTCAGTGTATTTCATTTACAGTTGGTGATGCATGCTGTGCACTGAATATTGATGCGATCAAGGAAATTATTAACATTGGAGCGATTGAGAATACAGTGTTGGCTGGTGCCTTGTGCCTCGGTGCAATAGACATTCGGGGAAATACGGTGCCTATAATCAACTTCAGTGGCCTATTGGGATACCCCAAGATCGAAGCAAGTGTATTGCACGAGTCTGATGCTACCAGAGTGATTGTTATGAAAGTTGACAATGATCTTTTTGGTTTGCTGGTGACCAGTATAGACAGCATCATCTCGTACTTTGATGATGAACTGATTCCCTTTCCTGTGCTTGGAAACGAAAAAACCGCAATGTTTGCAGGTTGTGTGGCAAAAGAAGGCAACGCAGAGCAAACGATCGTGTTGAAACACGATGAAATATTAAATAGTGATGAAATTGCTGTGGTGACACAAGGTCACAGTAACTTGTTCACTGATAAGGATTTAGCGAAAATTGATTCTGAGAAAAAGAAACTTGATCGGAAAACGTTGTTGACGTTCTCTCTTGTAGACCGTTACGGGCTTGAGATCAGCGAGGTTAAAGAAGTTATCGAGATGCCTGAGGATCTTGTGAAAACGCCGAATCTTCTTCCTCATATTCTTGGAATGGTTAATTTGCGTGGTGAGCTAGTAGCGATTATTAATGCTCATGCGCTATATCAATTGGATGAGCCTGATTCGTCTGCAACAAAAAAGGTTTTAGTGTTTGAAACTAACGGTATAAAATATGGGCTAGTTGTTGATTCAGTGGACTCAATCTTGCCGTTTAGCAGTGCAGATGCAGTGACAATACCTGGTGTGGCGCAGAGTGGTAAGCATTCTACAATCGGTGAAGATGTCAAAAGAGCCATCATGTTGCCGCGACAAGATGGGGACGAAACGATCTGCATTCTAGATCTGGCAGCCGTTTCTAGGCGAGCAACTGCTTAGCTTGCACCGATGCTACAGAGTTGCTTCCGCCTTTTTGCGTTTACAGTAGCTTGTTAAAATAAAGTTTGTTTAAAATAGTTTGACCTAGCCAGGCAGATTAGCGTCCAACACATGCGCGCTTAAAGTGGGCCAGCTGATGTAGTAGGGTATGTCTGCTTTTGGATTGATCTTCTGGAGTTCTTTCTCCTGGACTTGTACTTTGAGCTCAGTGCCGTCTGCTGCTTCTAAAAAAAGCGTCACAACGGAGCCAACAAACTCTTCAGATATCAAATTGCACTGCACCACGTTATCTGTTTCAGGACGATCAACGTCGATTGTGACTAGGTCTGCTGATACGCTGAATGTGATGGGGTCGTTTTGCTTGAAGACTAAATCATCAGGTTTTGATACCGTGAAATCACCACAAGCGGTGTTAACTATCAATGTATCGGTGTGCGCACTAGTGACTGTGCCGGAGATAATATTGTTTCGGCCAACGAATTCAGCCACAAACCGGTTTTTGGGTGTGCGGTAAATTTCACGTGCTGTCCCGATCTGCATAACCTCACCATCGCCCATGATCACAACCCGATCGGCCATAGCAAACGCTTCAGATTGTGAATGAGTGACATACACAAAGGTAATGCCAAGTTCTCGCTGTAGTTTGCTTAACACGCCTTGCATGCGAATCACCAAGTGTGCGTCTAGTGCTGATAGCGGTTCATCGAGTAAGAGTATTTTTGGTTCAGTTACCAGTGCGCGGGCTAAGGCTACGCGTTGTCGTTGCCCGCCTGATAGCTGAGATACGTCACGTTCGATAAATTCTTCCATGCCTAAGCGTTCCAGCCAATCGATGGCTTTTTCACGTCTTACATCTGCATTAAACCCGCGCATTTTTAAGCCGAACTCAACATTCTCCCTTGCGTTCATAAAGGGGAATAGCGCCAGTGATTGCCATACCAGCGGTGTTTCTCGCTCATGCGCTTTGACATCATTCATAAGCTTACCGCCTAATGTAATCTCTCCTTCGCTAGGTTTTTCTAGCCCTGCTAATAGGCGTAGTGTTGTGGTTTTACCGCAGCCGGATGGGCCCATAAGCGCGACAAATTCGCCTTCATGAATATCCAGGTCGGTACTTTTAAGCGCAACAAAGTTACCAAAGCGTTTAACTACATTTTTAAATTGCACTAGCGGCCGATCTGGATTAACCACTGACAGCCCCTTTGTTTTGATTCTTCATAAAAATGACTTGCGCGATGATAACTAACGTCATGGAGGTGAGAAAAACGAACGTACCAATAGCGTTAACCCTTGGGTCGATATTGCCTTGTACGATTTCTAGTATCACTACTGGTATGGTTTTATTTAAGCCTGAAACAAACCAAGCCACAGCAAATTCGTCGAAAGAGACGGCAGCCGTTAAACACAGTGATGAGATGATGGCTGGGCGTGCAAAAGGAACGACGATCTCTCGCATAGCAGACCACTCCGAAGCGCCAAGATTCCATGCTGCTGCTTCTAAGCTTGTGTCCATTTGGCTTAAGCGTAAGCGAATGATTGCCATAGCAAAAGGGGTGCACAAAACCGTGTGAGCGAGCACGATAGATAGTACTGATCCTGATAATCCAAATTTTGAAAGCCAAGCCAACATAGCTAGTGCCATGATGATCAGCGGTACAGTGGGCGGTAGTAGTGCGAGCGCGAGATAAGGGCCTTTGAATCGAAAGTCGTATCGGTAATCTGAGTAGGCAGTACAAAAACCGATGAAGGTTGCCAATATTGATGAGCTTATCGCCACAATAATGCTGGTGATAGCCGCCTTTGCAATATCTGGGTCGTTGATTATAAGTTTGTACCACTCCAGACTAAATGAGCCTAACGGTATAGTCGGGAAACGATCTGAATTAAACGAAAAAATCACACTAGCGATAATTGGCGCAAACACGAAAATGAATAGCACCACAAGATAAGCCTTCAAGAAAAAGCTGATGACGCCATCCTTAATCAAGACTTAGGTTTCCTATAGGCAAACACAATGGATGTAAATGCAATCACAAACAGAGTTACCATCATACAAATGGCTACAACCGCAGCTCGTGGCCACTGGTTGCCGGACTTAGTCGTATCAATGATCAAAATGGAAAGAGTTTGCGGTGTAGAGCCGCCAAGGTAGTACGGGCTTACAAAATCGCCAAACGATAAGATAAAACAGAACAGCGCACCCACTATTAAACCAATCTTTGCCGACGGCACTATTACGTTAAAAATGGTGCGAAACCTGCCACTGCCCAAATTGTGAGCGGCTTCGATAAGGTTTTTGTCGACTTGGCTTAACGACAGCGTTTGCAGTAAAACCAATAACGGTAATACCAATGTCATAAACCCTACCATTGTGCCTATCCAAGTATTAAGCAAAGTGTAGGGGCCTAAGCCTAAATAGCCAAACAAGGAATTGACAACACCTGTCTTGGCAAGAATCACGTACCACGAGAATGTTTTAACAAGATAGCTGGTAAAGAAGGGCACGATGAGAAAGAACATTGCCCAACGCCTAGTGTTGGCAGACACTTTAAAAGCCAATGCAAAAGAGGCGGGAAATGCTAGCATTGTGGCCAAAACCGTGGCGAACGTTGCCATGCCAAAGGTGTATAAATAGCTACTCCAGAAGTAATCGCGGGAGAGTATTCGCTCCCAAGAGGCGAGCTCGAATGTCTCTACCATTCGGTAGTTTTTCACCACAAAAAACGACATCGCGATTAGGAAAACCAAAGGGCCAACAAAAAATAGAAACTGCCACACGATAATGGGCAAGCGCCATGTTAAGGCGTATAGATCAACGCGACGTTTTTTGTTGGCCTGAGTCATCGTATAATTAGGTTGTCAACAGCCGAACAAAGCCCCGTAGGGCATTGTTCGACAGTCGCAGTGGTAGGCAGGGTGTTACGCGTTTTTGTAATCCGACCAGAAGTCGTTCCAATCTTCCAAACCTTGTTGAGTAGGGATATCGCGATAGTGAATACGCCCCTCATTAATCAATCTAATGGGCTCATTGACTGCGCCTTCAACCTGGCCACTGCGTGCGGCTTCTTTTGGATTGGTTTCTTGCAGTAGTGCAAGGCCACCCTTAGTGATACAAAATCCAGGGTAGGCTGCCATTTCAGCTGATCGCACTTGTCCTTCAGGCGTTAACATATGTTGAATGAATTTCTGTACCTCAGCTTGCTTTGAGCTGCCCTTGCCGATAGAGTAAGACTCGGTAAATTGAATGCCACCTTCTTCTGGTATCACGGAGGCCACTGGGGCGCCGTCTTTTTCAAGTACGCCGGTAATCCAATCTCCGATGCCACACATGGCTTGCATTTCGCCATTTTTCAGCGAGTTAAACGTACCGCCATAGTCAAAGAAGCCGCCCACTTGAGAACGTAATGACATAGTGGTTTCTTGAACGGCTTTCCATGCGTCATCGTCCAAATCCCATAATTTTGCGCCGTTACCGTTTTGTAGGCTCATCATGCCAAGGTTTGGTAAGTGCCAATCAAAGTGTCCGACCTTTCCTTTTAGCTCAGGTTTCCAAAAGCCTTTGTAGCTCATGGCTTCTTCCGCCGTCATAGCATTCTTGTTGTATGACACACCGAGGTGGCCACCTCTGACCATCACTGAAAACAGTTTTCCATCTTTCCAGTGCCCAGGAAATTGTTTAAAATCATCGTGAAGCATGTCGTCAAAGTTATACGCTGCTGCATCCATTTCTTCGATATAACCTGCAGCGTTAAGCTGCAATACGAATTCGGCATCGGACAATATTAAGTCGTAAGTGCCAGGAGGTGATTGGGAAATCAGGGCAAGCATGTTGTCACCGCCTGCGTAGTACTTTGCATTGAACTTAACGTTGTTAGCCTCTTCATAAGCACCAACAATATCGGGCTCGCCGTGCCCGTACCAAGCAAGCATGTTAATTTCGGTTGGCGCTGCCTTTACACTTGTTATATAAGGCGCAGCGATAGTGGCTGCTGCCGTGTACTTTAAAAATTTACGCCGCGTTGGGTTGGTAAGCGGTTTCGTTTTTGTCTCGTTCATGGCAGTGCCCCCTAGGTTATGCTCAAAAATGATGCGTTAAGCTCGATATTAAGATTGCCGAGCTGATTAAGGAAATTAATCATATTAATTGACAGATAAATCATGTTAATGGCTGGATGGTTCATCAGTCAACCCGGATAAAAGCTGGCTCAACTGATCGACCAATAGCAAACCAGCTTGAGAGGTTTGCGAGTGCCTGCAAAAAATACCGGCATGTATAGCCGGTAAAGCAGGAAATTCCTCATTTTCATTCAGTACTTTCATCCCGGGTAAAAGCGTCTTAGCTGTTAGCGCAGAGACGCCAAACGATGAGAGGACGGCATTTTGCAGCTCTGCTACACCGGGGGCAGAAAATACTATCTCCCAACGCCGTCGTTCGCGCGAGAGCACTGACGTCATGCGGTCCCGATATGGGCAGCCTTCATAGTGCGCGATGATGGGTACGGGTTGATCGTTAGTCAGTTTAAAGGTTTCAGAGCTAACCCAGAGCGGTTGCTGGATCCATTGATGGGACAAATATTGGTTGTCTTCATCGGAGTGAAGCGCGACGATAACGTCATGCTCTCCTCTATGTAGCTCGGCTAAGAGATCGGCAGACAGGCCACAGTGGATTTTAAGCTGTGTCCCGCGAGTTTTTTGCCTAAATTTCAATATTGATTCTTGCAAATAAGCAGTTGAAAAGTCAGTAGGCAACCCAATACGAAGCGACCCATCAAGCGGCTTCGACGAAAACTGCGCGACAGCTTCGTCGTTGAGCCGTAGCATTTTGCGGGCATATACAGCAAGACGTTGTCCATCGTCGCTTAATACGGTTTTTTGCCCTGATTGCGACAATAGTTTTACGCCGAGCAGCTGATCCAATCGTTTAATTTGCAAGCTGATTGCTGGTTGCGTGCGGCCGAGCAGTTCTGCAGCACGAGTATGGCCACCCACTTCAGAGATGGTGATTAAGGTGCGCAGCAGATCAATGGGGAGGTTTTTGTTGCTCATGCCGTTTTAGCCCTCGAAATAGCGAGTGCCTGTCCATAATGCCGGGCACTACATCAACAGGTGCTCACTCGAGATAACATATACTAATGCAAACATTAATACTATAAATTTCATTAATCCAATAATTGACGTTATGTTGTGGCTATGACCAGAGCTGAATTCCACCAAGCATTTAATTGCGCAGGGCCTGTTGTTATCCCTGTTATCCATGTATTAGATGCGGATCAAACTGCGCGGAACATTGATATTGCACTCGACGCAGGTGTGGCTGGTGTATTTTTGATCAATCACGATTTTTCAGTGGAATTGTTTTTACCGATTGTTCGAGCCATACGAAAGCGTTATCCGGCACTTTGGATAGGGCTTAATTTTCTTGCTGTGACCGGTGAGCATGCGTTTCCCGTGTTGGGTGATTTGCAAGAGGAGGGATTCCGGATTGATGCCTACTGGGCTGACGATGCGTGCATCGATGAAAAAGTATCGCTACAAGATCAAGAACACGCTAGTAGGATTCAGCAGGCACGCAAGGAGTCTCAATGGAATGGTTTGTACTTGGGTGGTACATGCTTCAAGAAACAACGGGAAGTCGACCCAAAGGATTACGGCGTTGCAGCAGAGCTGGCGACACACTTTATGGATGGGGTCTGCACATCAGGCATAGCTACGGGTATGGAAGCAGATACTGATAAAATCAAGTTGTTTAGAGAGCGCATTGGTGAACATGTGCTTGCACTTGCTTCAGGCATAACGCCTGAGAACGCATACGATTATCTTCAGGTGGATTGTTTTATGGTGGCAACCGGAATCAATCTTGACGGCGATTTTTACAACATCGATAAGCACAAACTTGACCGCTTATTGGCAATCACAAACGATAGCGCGAATGCTTATAACCGGGGATCATAATGAATAATCCAACAGACAACAGTACAGAGCTTGGGCCACGTGATGATCGTTGGTATTTGAACATTATGTCTCCTAATACCAAGGGCGATAAGTTCGCATGGTTGGATCCAACCTCTATCTACATCAATGCAAAAGCCTTTCAGGATTTGCTTGACGATTTTGAAAAAGATCTGGCATCAGTAGAATTTGATGTTGTTGCAGGCTTAGATGCAATGGGTTTTGTTCTAGGTGCTGGCTTAGCGGCTAGGCGTAATGTTGGGTTTCTCCCCATTCGTAAAGCGGGCAAGCTCTGTGTTGATACCGACAGCGTGGAGTTTGGTAACTACTCTGGCCGAATACAGAATATGGAAATGCGCACACCTGCATTTGCGCCTGGCACGCGCGTCCTCCTCGCGGACCAATGGGTAGAAACAGGTGGCACCATGGACGGCGCGATTCGGCTAGTGGAACAACAGCAGGGGATAGTGGCAGGGCTTGCCGCAATTGCGATTGAAGAAAATGAACGAACACTTGGGTATCGCAATAAATACCCTTGTGCTTCAGCTGTAGTGCCAGGTTCTAAGTGGCAGACGCAGTGCAACGCACAGTACCTGGAGAGCTTTAAACGTTATGACGCAGCCAAAACGTTTCCAAATGCGGGACGTGGCTGATAGGCCCGCTTTAGGGAGGCCCGCTTTAGGGTGGCCCGCTTTAGGGTGGCAGCAAAGGGGCACTACTAAAAAGTAAACTTTATTGATCATTGCCGGGTATCATTATTTTAAAAGATACCAACAGTCAATAAGGATTTACATTGAGTATTCAGAACGTCAATAGCTTTGTTGCTGGGCAATGGATTGCGGCGGATGACAATGCACGCAACGTCTATTCAGCAGTAACAGGCGAGCTGATTGCCCGAGCCGGTAATAGCACTTTAGACATTGATGCCATGCTGGATTATGGCCGCACAGTCGGTGGGCCTGCCCTGCGCGCTTTGACTTTCCATGATCGCGCCAAAATGATCAAAGCGCTGGCAACACACCTCGATCAACATAAGCAATCGCTGTACGATATTTCCTTTGCCACCGGGGCTACCCAAAAGGATCATCTAATTGATATCGATGGCGGGGTGGGGACGCTGTTTGTATTTGCATCGAAGGGTAGGCGTGAAATGCCTGATTCTCATGTTTACTTAGATGGCGAGCTAGAGCAGTTATCACGCAACGGCACGTTTCAAGGACAACATATTTGCACATCGATACAGGGCGTTGCTGTGCATATCAATGCGTTTAATTTCCCGGTGTGGGGAATGTTAGAAAAATTAGCACCGACCCTTTTGGCTGGCGTACCGGCGATAGTAAAACCCGCCACGGCTACGTGCTACGTAACTGAACGTTGTGTGCAAATTCTATTAGACAGTGGCGTATTACCCGATGGCGCACTACAACTAATATCGGGTGGTGTAGGTAATCTGTTGGGTAAATTAAACTCGCAGGATGTGGTGAGCTTTACCGGTTCTGCGCAAACTGCGTCAGCCCTGCGATCTGATCCACACCTAATTAACAATTCTGTTCGCTTTATTGCCGAGCAAGATAGTTTAAACGCGTCTATGTTGGGGCTGGATGCCACGGTGGGTACACCTGAGTTTGATCTGTTTGTAAAAGAAGTGATTCGCGAAATGACCACAAAAGCTGGGCAAAAATGCACTGCCATACGGCGTATCTTTGTGCCAGAATCTCAAATAGATGCAATGATTGAGGTACTTAAATCGCGACTAGCTAACACCATTGTAGGTGACCCGCAAGCCGAAGAAACTACCATGGGGGCGTTGGTCTCCAACGATCAAAAACGCGATGTATTAGAAAAAGCATCGATGCTAGCCGTTGATGCAGAACGAGTGTTTGGAAACCCTGATAACTTTAATGTTGATGGTGTCGATGCGAGTAAAGGTGCGTTCTTACCCCCAATGTTGTTTCATTGCGCAACGCCAGATACAGCGGTAAACGTGCACGACGTTGAAGCCTTTGGCCCAATAGCAACGGTGATGCCTTATCGCGATACTAATCATGCTATTGGTTTACTTAATCGTGGCCAGGGGAGCTTGGTTGCCTCCGTTATCACACATGATGCTGATATCGCGCGAGATGTTGCGATGGAGGCAGCAGCGTTTCATGGCAGGCTCTATTTTAATAATAGAGACTCCATGAAAGAAAGTACCGGTCATGGTTCGCCGCTACCGCATATGGTGCATGGCGGGCCAGGGCGCGCAGGTGGTGGTGAAGAGATGGGTGGTGTGCGTGGCGTAATGCATTATATGCAACGTACGGCGATACAAGGAAGCCCAGATATACTCAGTAAAATTTCACAAAAATGGGTGCCCGGTGCTCGCACGATTAAACGAGCAGAGCATCCGTTTACGCGTACTTTCCATGAACTTGAATTAGGTGAAACACTAACAACAGATTTACGCAAAATTTCAATGAATGAGATTGAACAATTTGCTCACTTCACTGGCGATACCTTTTATGCGCATATGGATGATGCTGCGGCTAAGCGTAATCCTTTTTTTCCAGGCCGCGTAGCGCACGGATATTTATTGCTAAGTTTTGCTGCAGGTATGTTTGTGCAGCCAGATGAAGGGCCGGTTTTGGCCAATACAGGGCTTGATAACTTGCGATTTATGAAGCCCGTGCAAGCGGGCGACAGTATCAGAGTACAGATATCTGTCAAACAAAAAACACCGCGAAATCAAGACTACGGTGAGGTCCGTTGGGATGTGAGCCTAACTAATCAGGATGAGCAACTGGTGGCTACATACGACTTGCTTACGATGAACGCTTTTAAAAGAGCTTTAACTCATGTGTGAGTGGAGAATGGCGCGTTGAAAAAGGCTCAATCAATTATCAAGCAATTAATGGCAATAGAGCCAGTAAAGACTTGGTCGTTAATAGTCACGCTGCTCGGTGACATGAGTGAGCCACAGCTCTCTGGTAAAGAAATGGGTAACGTGATGAGCCATGTTGGATTAAAGCCAGAAGCGATACGTGTGGCCATTCATAGGCTTAAAAAAGAGGGATGGATAAGCGCTAGTAAAAACGGGCGCGAAGTGATTTATCGTCTTTCTACTTCGGGTATCGCGTCGACTAAAGCAG
>CALGND010000032.1 GCA_937958675.1 uncultured Granulosicoccaceae bacterium | reverse complement strand
TGTCACTATCAATACAGTTGCAATTGATCCGCTAACCGGTGGATCACAAGGTGGCTTAGGCTCAGGTATTTTAGTTGAAGACAATCAAATATTGACCGCAGCCCACGTGGTTGATACCGCCAGCACCATCGTAGTTAAGTTTCATGACGGTGAAACAATCCCTGCGATAGTGTTGTCGTCTATTGAAAATAGCGATGTTGCACTGCTTAAATTAACGAAAGCCCCAAGTAATGCAAAAGAGGCAACACTGGCAGATTCCGATGAAACCAAAATAGGCGAGCCTGTTTTTATCATTGGTGCACCGTTTGGGATTTCTCAGACGCTAAGTATTGGTCACTTATCTGGCCGCATGCAACGTGGCCTAATGGCGGGTGGTACACCTATAGAATTTCTTCAAACCGATACTGCCATTAACACCGGTAACTCGGGCGGCCCGATGTTTAATCAACACGGCGAAGTCATCGGTGTTGTTAGTTTTATCTTAAGTAAAAGTGGTGGGTTTGATGGCATTGGGTTTGCCTCCTCCAGTAACACTGCTAGAGAAGCCTTGTTCAATAGTTCGGGATTGCTAGCAGGTTTTGAAGGGGTGTTTTTAAATGACGCTATGGCCTCAGTGCTTAATATCCCTGAGCCTGGCATTTTGATTCAACGTGTGGTCGAAGGCTCGATCGCGGAACGTGCCGGTTTACGTTCTGGGCGTATTCCGGCACAAATTGCGGGTCAAGCGCTGAAATTGGGCGGTGATACTATTCTGGCTATTAACGATCTGATCTGCGCGACACCACATGATGTGGCGTCGCTACGAGAACAAGCTGATAGTTTTGATCAGGGTCAGCCGTATTCTATACGTGTGTTCCGCGAAGGCAAAATTGTGATGTTGTATACCGAGGTAGAGAATCAACTATTGCCTAGGCTGAGCCATTGAGGGCGGCCTACGCCTTGTTGAATCAACACCGGCACCACAAACACTAGTGCAAGTAGGTCACTGCTCAAGCTAGGTGCCACCAATAGCAGGCCACCAATTGCCATCATTAATCTGAATAGGCCTTTTAATGGTTTTCTGTAGTAACCCGACACTGCAGTAGCAATGATAAATACGCCTGTTGCGCACGTTATAGATACTTGTAAGAACGAAGCCCATGTAAAGTATTCTGGCAATACAATTAGTATTGTGGGCGCGTAAACAAAAACCATTGGCACCATGAGCTTTCCGATACCTAGCGTGAAAGCGCTAATACCAGTACGAAATGGATTTGCATTAGCAATGCCAGCAGCGGCGTAAGCCGACGCACAGACCGGTGGAGTGATCTCTGATATCACACCGTAGTACAGCACAAACATATGCGTGGCCAGTGCGGGCACACCCAATTGAGCAAGTGCAGGTTGCGCCACAGCCACAAGCATGATGTAGAGCGCAGTGGTCGGAAGGCCAGCCCCCATCAGGATACAGGCTATTGCAATGAGTACTAATGACAAGAACTGTTGTATTGATGGTTGGCTAAACGCCTCTGAAGGTATCCAGCTTAGTACCGCGTGAAGGCTGGTGGCCATATCGGCTGCGCTTCCTGTGACCATAAAGCCCATGCGAAAGCCAACGCCTGTAGTGTTAATGACACCGACCACGATCCCAACCGCTGCAGAAGCTGCACCTACTGCGAGTGCATACTGCACCCCAACGTGAAAACTATCAAATAGCGAACGGATTGATTGACGCTCGTTTTTATGCATCAGGCCAATAAAAACAAGTGCTGCGAGCACGCCGCCCATTTGCGGTGAAAAGCCTTCACCACTGGCGGGGGATGCTTTCCAAAAAATAAATGCCAGTAACGCCATCGGTATCAATAGTGTTATTGGCTTTTTGAAACCACTAAACCCGACAACAACACAAAGCGATAAGCCGATAAAGGCAGCCATGTTGGGTGAGTAACCAGAGAACAGCACAATCAGTAATGCAACCAATGGAATGATTGTATACCAGCCTTGACGCCATACTTTTATAAAGTTGGGCAAGTCTTCTTTCGTGTAAGTGGTTAGGCCGAGTTTTTTGGCAGTAAAGTGCACGATGGATAGCACGCCAATGTAATGCATAAGCGCCGGAACAAGTGCTGCGATCACAATCGTGGTGTAGGGCACTTCAAGATACTCTGCCATCAAGAAGCTGGCTGCTCCCATGATAGGGGGAGTTATCTGGCCACCGGCACTTGATGCTGCCTCTACTCCACCGGCAAAGTGGCCGGGGTAGCCCATTCTTTTCATGTTCGGTATGGTGAGGGAACCAGTGGACACGGTATTGGCAATGGATGAGCCCGAGATGGTGCCAAAGAATGCTGAAGAGACAACACTGACTTTTGCAGGGCCTCCTGTGTAACGCCCGGCGATAATCATGGCGTTATCGACAAAGAACTGTCCTAAGCCCATCCGTTGCGCAACCACCCCAAACAGAACGAAGTGAAATACAACAGTTGATACTACCCATAAGGTCACGCCAAAAATACCTTCGAACGGGAAGTACATATTATTGACAAACTGGTGCCAGTCAACACCAGGATGTTGCAGAATTTGTGCAGGCATATAGGGGCCGAAAAGGGCGTAAACCATAAAAATCAAAATGATCATCGGCAGAATAAAACCGATTGTTCGTCTGGCGATTTCCAGCACACATAGAATCAGAATACTGCCAAAGACAACATCGACTGTGGTGGGGTTACCTTGACGAAGCATTTGTTCTGGAATGCTAATGCCGGGTAGATCAAGTCCACGCCAACTTAACCACAAGAATAGCGATGCTGCGATTCCCGCGATAGCGAGAATATAATCATAGAGTGGAACATTGCCAGGCTTAAGCCAACTGATAGGGTGATACTCAAGCGCGCGAGCTGTTTTGATCAGTGGAAAGCCGATAAAGATAAAGAGGAATAGCCCTGCTAGGTGAATGCCCATATGAACGTAGTCCACGGGCGTGCCAAAGCCTGCTGTCCACAGGTGATAAAATGCAAAGACGATAGTGGCCCAGTAAATGAATTTCTCAAGTACTGGGCCCTTCTTTCGCGTATTTAACGAGGTGTCATACCGTTTCTCAATTGCTTCTAGCTCTTCGGCTGATAAATCACTTTTTTGCTGCATGACACTTTAGTCTCGATTTACTTACACATCTCGTATTACTTACAAGATCACATCATTCCCATTTCTTTGTAGAATCGCTCAGCACCTGGGTGCATTGGCACACCAATACCCTCTAAGCCATCAAGAGCCGTTTCAATTGTAATAACTTTGCCTTTTGAGTGACCGTTGTCCAACAACTTGCGCGCTGTATCGGACCACATGGCTTTGGTAATGCCATAAATGAGTTCTTCATCGACGTTAGCATTGGTTACGAATATGCCGCTTACAGCAACTGTGTTGACATCGTACGTCACGCCAGGATAAGTGCCTGCTGGAATTTTAGACGGGATGTAGTACGGCACTGTTTTATTGGCCATAGCGACCTCTTCGTCGGTAAACGAGTAAAGCTCCATGCCTTTTGTATTATCAAGCTGGATCATGGCAGCAACTGGCGTACCCGCTGCGTAGAAGTACGCATCTAACTGGCCATCAGCTAAGCGTTCGGCACTTTGTGAGTTATTAAGCTCTGCTTCATCTATGTTGTCGCGATTAACATCATGATCACCGAGGATAAGTTCGACAGCGATTTGAGTTCCTGAACCTGCTTGAGCAATACCAACACGTTTACCTTTAAGATCACCCACGTTTTCTAAGCTAGCGCCCTTGGGTAGTACTAAGTGAAGATCTTCAGGGTAAAGATTGGCGATAACGCGAAGATCGGGCTTAGCATTGCCTTCAAATTTACCAATACCGTTATAGGCAAAGTGCAAAGTGGCTGCGCCTGACAAGCCTGCTTCCATTTGCCCAGCTTGTATAGCATTGACGTTGTGTGCTGATGCGTTAGTGGATTGAGCCATAGCCACCAAACCTGGTACACCACAGTTGCCGCCCTTGTCACATTCACGTGAACCAGGTGGGTTTGAAATCGCGTTAGCGATGATGCCACCGATAGGGAAGTAGGTACCACCAGCGCCACCGGTGCCGATACGGAAAAATATCATTTCTTGGGCTGCTACACTGCCCGCCAGCAATAAGCCGGCTGTGGCAAGTGCAATTGAACGTTTCTTAAGCATTTGTATTCTCCATTAAGGTATTGTCTTTGGTGGGAGTTTGAGGGCAGTCTTGTTGGACAGCGCCACGCCGCACCTGACCAATAATGCCGCAACTGACGATTGATAACAAATTTATTTAGAGTGGCTAGAAATAAGGCTTGTAGGGTACAGTGCGTCAGAATGGGGTATGCGAGCCAGAGAAATAACGACAAATGAAAGAGATGAGTGCTGAGATTTTCCGTTTATTGCCGGCACTGGAAAAGCAGGCCATTGCCGATCTCAACATGCAGCCTACTGCCATTGATGATCTGCATAGGATGGGCAACAAACTCGGTATTCACTTGCTTGCTAAACGCGACGACACGAGTTCCTTAGCCATGGGTGGGAATAAGGTGCGTCAATTGGAGTACTACCTAGGCCCGGCTAAGCAAGGCGATACTGATACCGTTCTTATTACTGGGGCAGTGCAATCCAACTTCGTTCGCCTGTGTGCTGCCGCTGCTGCCAAGCTCGGTTGGCGGGCAGTCGTACAGCTTGAAAAACGAGTGAGTAAGGACAGTGCTAGCTACAATGAATCGGGTAATGTATTGCTAAATCGTTTGTTAGGCGCTGACGTGCATTACTTTGATGGTGGTGAGGATGAAGTCGCAGCCGATGCCAACCTTGATAAATTAGCGGAAGCTGAACGCGCTAAAGGGTATCATCCTTATGTTGTGCACTTAGGCATTAAACATCCACCATTGGGTGGTTTGGGATACGCACAATGCGCGGTTGAGAGTTCTTTACAACTGCAAGCGAGCAATCAAATGCCCGATCATGTTGTAATTCCATCAGGTAGTGGTTTAACTCATGCGGGATTTTTAGTGGGGGCAAGAGCCATTGGCTGGGATGTGCCGGTGCATGGCATTTGTGTAAGGCGCAACGCAGATCAACAGCGCAAACGGATTTGCCAACGAGTGGATGAAATTAATCTCTTGCTTGATGGCGCTGCATCAATCGTGGGTAGCGATGTGTTAGTTGATGATTCAGTACTGGCACCTGGATATGGCCAGATGAACCAAGAAGTCATCAATGCCATAACCATGTCGGCTCGCCTTGAAGCGTTATTGTTGGATCCTGTTTATTCTGGCCGAACAATGGCTGGTTTGATCGACTTAGTGGAAAGAGGTGTTATCGCCAAAGGTGAATCTGTGTTGTTTATCCATACAGGTGGCCTGCCGGGGATATTTGCCTACCAAGATGAATTGATGAGTAGCGTGGAGCGGGTGTCTTAGTCATATTATGAAAAAGAAAGTAAAGCTTGCAGTTGTTGGAGCTGGTTTAGTGGGCATCCGGCATATCGATGCAATAAAGCAATCGCCTAACGTTGAGTTAGCTGCCATCGTTGACTCCAGCACAGAAGCGCGCAACATCGCCCAACAACATCAGGTCAGTTTTTTTGAATCGCTTGATGAGTTGTTTGCATTGGATAAGGCTGACGGGGTTTTGCTTTCCACACCCACTACTGTACATGTTGAACAAGGTTTGCAATGCATCGCCAACAAGTGTCCGGTATTGGTAGAAAAGCCTGTCGCAACTTCTGCGTTAGATGCAAAACGTTTAGTAGACGCAGCCACGCTCAATGAGGTGCCGATATTGGTTGGCCATCATAGGCGTTATAACCCACTAATCCAAAAAGCCAAAAAGCTTATTGATGAAGGGCAGATTGGTCATCTTCGTAGTGCACAGGGCACCTGTTGGCTGTATAAGCCTGATGATTATTTTGCTGTTGCGCCGTGGAGGACAAAGATTGGTGCGGGACCAATTTCAGTTAATCTAATTCATGATGTGGATCTTATGCGTTATCTGCTAGGCGATGTAGTCACGGTGCAGGCCGCCGCGACCAAAAGCATAAGAGGGTTTGAAAACGAAGATGTGGCGGCGGCAGTTTTAACTTTTGCTAATGGTGTTGTAGCCACCATAACGGTATCCGATTCTGTTGTTTCTCCCTGGAGTTGGGAGCTCACGGCTGGCGAAAATCCGGCTTATCCAGCTACTTCGCAAAGTTGTCTGTTAATTGGTGGCAGCGAAGGTTCTTTGTCTATTCCCGATTTAACTGTATGGACGCACCAGGGTGAACGTAGTTGGTGGAGCCCCATTAGTGCTACCGCTTTCCCACATAACAGCTCAGATCCGTTAGTCAATCAGATTGCACACTTTGGTGACGTAATAGCTGGCAATGCCGTGCCCTTGGTTTCAGGGTTAGAGGGTATGAAGTCCCTACAGGTTATCGAAGCGATACAAGTTTCGGCCAAAGATAATCGAGCTGTTCAAATACCACAATCATAGAAATTGATTAGCGGTGGGTTAGATTGATGCTGCAAACACTAAATGCCCAGCCAGCAATGTAGAAAATGGTAAGTAGGAGAAGAGCTGAGCAGCGCATGAAATGTCCTTAAAATGCAATAGAAGCCAGCGTACCAATCAACAGAACCGTGGGGCTGGTTTAAATACCGTGTTTACAATTTATTACCCGATTGTTTCATATCATTGGCGGTGCCGAACGGTTGTTGGATTTGATAACTGTTCAAGTTACTTGGTGTGGATCGATTCATCGCGCCACTCGATTGACTGAATTAGGGATATTGAGATTCGGCGAACGGTAGAATCGGATAAAAGTAGCAGCTCACGCTGAACTGAGGTCAACTGTTTGCTCCAGGTCTCCGCGAAGACATGGAGAGAATTTTTGTGCTTGAAAAACCATATACGGTGCGGATTACTCTGCGACTATGGCGTGGTTGGCAAGCGTGGACGGATGTGAGGTTGTTTTTTAATCCTCAAAGTCAAAACAAGCGTCCTAATTTTGATCAGCGCGTGAAGAGGACTGCAAACGGCTCAATGTGACTGGCGTGATGCCGAGATAGGTGGCTATGATTTTCGCCGAAACCATAGTGGCTATATCCGGGTATTCGTTCTTAAACCTTTCCAAACGCTGAGCAGCTGTCTCTGCGGCAAGAGACCATTCTCGACGCGCACGTCTAACCAGCTCTGCCTGTAGAACTTGGTTTCCCCACCGACGTGCATTCTCATTGTTGATCATAAGGTTCATAAGTTCATTCTCTGAAAAACGAATGATACGACTAGTTTGGATCGCTTCACAGGAGACCAGTGATCTGGAGCTTTCGCATCGCGCTATACAGGGTGTAATCACGCAGGGTGCACTATGAAATGCCACAGTAGTCTCATTGCCTTTTTTATCTAGTATGAAAGATCTGAGCAATCCACTCAGTAGTAGGTATTCGTATCGATTTTCCTGGCCAGTCTGAAAAAGGGTCTCATGTCGCCCAATCTCATGACTACTCATCGCTGGTACTAGTGCTTTAAAACTATCCCCACAACCGCTCTCGATAGAATCAATAAGCCGTATAACTGTTGCCGCGGTAAATTCATCGAGATTGTTTATCATTTGTTAATGCCACGGTGGAGTTTGCGATAGAGAATAGCTTACCGATTTCGCAGACATAGGAAAGTATCGCATGAACCCTTTTGAGAACAAATTGCCTGCCTTTACGTCAAATTTGCAATCAGAGGACGCCGTGAGCAAAGGCTGGAAAATTTACTGGGTTTTGGTTGCCGCGACGGTAACGAACTACCTAATTATGGTTCTGTGGTCTCTTCCCTTGGTCAGCGAGATGGCTGATGGAGGGGTGCCTTTTGACATGCGTCCGGGGGGCTATTCCTTTGATGACGCTCAGGTGTTCCTTACGCTAATCACTGACGCGGGCCGCGATTTCTATCTCAACACACAGCAGCTTCTAGACTTGTTTTATCCTACGTTGTTCGCGATTACAGTCGCAATCCCCTTGGTCCATTTGCTGCCACGATACTGGGGTTGGACATTGGCGGCACTAGCGATTGTGGCTGGGTGCTTAGATCATCTTGAGAATAGCGCTGTGGCTGTGATGCTGCGAGTGGAGCCGGATGCGCTAACTGAAGCTATGGTCACCACCGCTAGCAATTGGTCATTGGCCAAGTCGATCTCGACCACCGTTGTGTTAGTCGCCTTGCTGGTGGCTCTTTGCTTAAAGGGCATTGAGTGGCTTTATAGATTCCCGCCTGCGCCGGAATGACAAGATTGGGTGCACTTCTGCTTTATGCTTTATTCAGCGCTGGCGGTTCGTGTTTTACGTGCCTTGCGATGGTTGGATGCGGTAAATATATGGTGTTGGCCTATGGCTCCTGCATCAGCGTCACGGGTCCAATCGATAAGCGATTTATCTGTAGTCTTCGCGATAGTTTTAACAGTAGGATTTTCGTCCCATCTGCGCAGCCGGTAGGTTATTTTTTCAAAACGTAAGTTGATGAATCGCTCTAGGTTATCAGCGTGGAACTGCTCAACGGCTTCTTTATTTTTAAAATCTGCACTGGTAAATATTAGGCTCTTGAAACCTTTGCCTACGGTCATCGCACTCTTTGCCGCATTAATTTTTGCAAACTTAGCGCGAATCAGCGGGCCATATTGATCTCTTAAAACGGGCAGGGATTTTTGTTGAACAATTTCTGCAGATTCATAAAGCGTTTTAAGCTTAAGTGATGCATCAGCGCTTAGATTCATCGCTATGCCTTTGCCGACAAAATCGGCCCAGCTATCAAAGCTTTTCAAGGCATCATCTAAACTGGCTAATTCGCTAGTGTGATCGTTAACGTCGAAATTTTTTACTGATCCCCGAATGTCTTCAATTCGCCTCGCGAATGCATCGGCTTTACTACGTTTAGTGAGCAACACCAGCGTTTGAGGCTCCTCAACAATAAGTGGCTCTGGTTTAGCTATGTTGGTAGGGGTGCTTTGCGTTCCGTCATTGAAATAGTAACTCACTCCAACAACTACTAATAAAATACACGGCACAAGGCAGCCTATTATTAGTTTTTTCAGTGATGGTGGTTGTGTTGTCAGCATTCCCGAATTCGCCCGAAGCCTAACTATTACTGTGACTATGGCGACGGCCTTGTTGCCATAAATCGCTCTCAATTGAGAGTATTTATCCAATGAGGTATCGACTAATGGAGCGCAAGCCTTAAAAAATCAGTGGAATTAGGGACGTACTGCAACTATTTAAGTGGATTGGCTATCGAGATTATATTGAGTTAGCCGAGGGTCCTTAGAGTATTGTTGGGCCGAATACATGGCTAAGTACATGATCGTACTGGGTCACGCCACGTTATACTTTGTGGCCTGTGTTTTTAAATAATAGTGTGCAGCACTTAATAACGGACAAGTTTTATGAGCTTTACAACGCGAGAGCCGACAACCCCCAGACTCAACCGAACAGAACTTGCAGTGCCAGGGTCGCAAACTCATTTTTTTGAAAAAGCGGCGGCATCGGATGCCGATATTGTATTTTTAGATTTAGAAGATGCAGTTGCACCAGATGAGAAAACGCAAGCTAGAAAAAATATAATACAAGCATTAAATGATATTGATTGGAGCCATAAAACGATATCCGTGCGTATCAATAGCTTGGATACACACTACATGTATCGAGATGTTGTTGATGTTGTGGAGCAAGCGGGCCAACATATTGATTTAATCATGGTGCCTAAGATAGGCACCGCAGCTGATGTCTATGCAGTTGATATGTTGCTCACTCAAATAGAGCAGGCAAAAGGTTTTGGTAAGCGTATTGGCTTAGAACATGTGATCGAAACAGCGCTAGGCATGCAAAACGTTACTGAAATTGCAACCGCATCCATACGTAATGAGAGTTTGCACTTTGGTGTGGCAGATTACGCTGCATCGACTCATGCGCGAACCACTACCATAGGCGGAGTCAATAGAGACTATGCCGTTTTAACTGATCCTTTAGCTGACGGCTCAAGGGACGTGCATTGGGGTGATATGTGGCACTACGCGATGTCTCGATTGGTCGTGGCGTGTCGCGCGAATGGTTTAAGGCCTGTCGATGGTCCTTATGGCAACTTCAGTGATGAAGAAGGGCTTGTTGCGGCTACTCGTCGCGCTGCTACATTGGGATTCGAAGGCAAGTGGGCGATACACCCAAATCAAATAGCGACAATCAACAAAGTGATGAACCCCTCGGCGGAAGAGCTACGTGATGCTAATCGCATACTTGAGGCAATGGCTGCCGCTGAAGCTCAAGGCAGAGGAGCAGTGTCGTTAGATGGCCGATTGATCGACCGAGTGTCGATTCGGCAGGCCGAGGTGTTGCTCGCGAAAGCGAAGCAGCTGGAATAGCCCGAGAAAAGTCGTCACGAAACTGACAGAAGAGCATGCTTTCTAGCTGGTTTCCCGCGGGAACCTAGAACCACCCCATGTATCGGGTATAAATCTCATTATCACTGCCCGTGCACGAGTGTTTGTGGTGGTCAAAAACTATGCAATAGGTTAATCTGCGGCTGTTCTACTGGTTTGTCGAGTTTCGGCTGCTAGCTTCAACGGGTGAAACCACCCCCAAGATACCAATGACTACACAAGACCCTATTACTTTCAGCGACTTAAAGCTGAGCAAGCCTGTGCTTAAGGCAATCACCGAAATCGGCTATGAATCGCCGTCGCCAATTCAAGCGCAAACCATACCGATGTTGCTGAAAGGTGTGGATATGGTAGGTCAAGCTCAGACCGGGACGGGGAAAACAGCGGCCTTTGCCTTGCCAGTGTTGTCTAAGCTGGATGTGTCAGTAAAGCCTGTACAGGCGCTAGTGCTAGCGCCGACTCGCGAGCTTGCCATTCAAGTAGCTGAAGCGTTTCAGCAATACGCTAAAAACATCAAAGGTTTTCATGTGTTGCCAATCTATGGCGGGCAGGATTACCGCACTCAACTGCGCGCGTTAGAGCGCGGCGTGCATGTCGTAGTAGGTACGCCTGGGCGAGTGATGGATCATATGCGTCGAGGCACGTTAAAACTTGATAACTTAACAACCTTAGTTTTAGATGAAGCTGATGAGATGTTGCGCATGGGTTTTATCGACGACGTTGAATGGATTTTAGAGAAAACACCTGCACAAAGACAAATCGCTTTGTTCTCTGCCACCATGCCATCGCAGATAAGGCGTATAGCCACTAAGTACCTTGATCGCCCTGAACACGTCACTGTTGAAAGTAAAACTCGTACAGCAAGCACCATTCGTCAACGGTATTGCACGGTAAGCGGTGCCGCCAAGCTCGATGTGCTGACTCGCATACTAGAAGCTGAAGTGTTTGATGCAATGTTGGTTTTTGTTCGAACCAAAACCTCCACAATAGATCTATCCGAAAAATTAGAAGCGCGTGGCTATGCTTGCGCGCCATTAAATGGCGACATACAGCAAAAGCAACGTGAGAAAACCGTCGATAACTTAAAAAAGGGTAAGATTGATATTATTGTTGCCACTGATGTTGCAGCTCGCGGATTGGATGTGCCTCGTATCAGTCATGTTGTTAACTACGACATCCCCACAGATATAGAAGCGTATATTCACCGTATTGGTAGAACCGGCCGTGCTGGACGCCATGGTGATGCGATATTGTTTGCAGCGCCACGTGAGCGTCGATTGCAATATGCGATCGAAAAGGCCACTGGTAAAACCATTGAGTTAATGGAGTTGCCAACTAATGACACGATCAATGATCGGCGCATCGCGCGTTTTAAGCAACGTATTACCGATACGTTGGACGGTAACGATTTAACGTTTTTTGAAGAGCTAGTCGACTCGTATCAAAAAGAGCACGATGTGCCTACTGAGAAGGTTGCGGCTGCGTTAGCGCAGCTTATGCAAGGCGACACGCCATTTTTATACCTAAACAAACCACCGCGAGCCCAACGAGAGCGAGACAATTCACGTGATCGAGGGCAAAATAATGATCGTGATCGATCAAAACGTGCTCGCAATGATGATTCCTCTCGCAGAGGGCGTAGTGCTGATGCTTCCGGTGAGAGTAGTTTCAAAAGACGTAAGTCGGAAGATTCAACACGCAAGCCTCTAGAGCCTGTCGAAAAAGGCATGGAACGATTTAGGCTTGAAGTGGGTTCAGACCACGATGTAAAGCCTGCCAATATCGTTGGCGCAATCGCCAATGAGGCGGGTATTGAAAGTCAGTACATGGGCCGCATCGTTATAGAATCCGATCACAGCTTGATTGATTTGCCCAAAGGGATGCCAAAAGAGATTTTCTCTGACCTGAAAAAAACGCGTGTTTGTGGCGTGCCCATGAGGATGTCAAAGCTTAGTGATAAAAAAGGGCCAAGCTACAAATCCGACACACCGAAAAAACCTAAAGTTAAAGTCGATAAAAAAGCTAAGGCTGCGGCAGAAAAAAGGGCGAAGGTAAAGTCAAAGCTGAAAGCCAAGGCTAAAAACAAAGTGAAGAAAAAGAAGCGCCACAAGCAAAAGAATACTGCCGACGCATAGTTTTTAAAGTCAGTGTCGGGCAGATAGCTTTTAGTAAGATTGGGATAACCCTAATCAGAGGCGGAGTTGAGTATAGGAATGAAAAAATCCTGGTATTTAATTTTGTTGCTTGCGGTTGCGCTGCTTGGGGTGCTTGAGTGGTCGTATGGTTTGAGCTATGTGCATCGTGTTTTTACCAAACAAGATTCAGATGTAGACGATATTAATTGGAAACCAGTATTAACGCTTAATCGTTCTCCCAACCCGCGCTATTTAAAAAAACAGTTAAAGCCCGATCAAGTGATTGCTGCTTTTGAATTGCACCCAGCAATAAACGATCTTAATAGTTTCATGGAGGAATTTGGGAGTACTTCGTTAGTCGTAGTGCAAAATGGTGTAGTGATTTATGAAGCCCATTATAATGGGCATGTTCCCGGCCAAGCTGTAGCATCGTTTTCCGTATCTAAATCGGCTGTCTCTATGGTTCTAGGTAGAATGCTGGCAGGAGAGTTATCTGGTTTTATGGAGGGGTCTGTCGCCCAATATGTGCCCGAACTTATCGATCGAGACTCTCGATTTGAGAATATCTCGCATTCGGATCTAATCAATATGCGCTCAGGTATTGCAATCAAGCGAGAGGTTTCATTTCCGTACTTCACTGAAGACCTGCCACTTCTTTACTACTCTGACAGTGTACGAAAAGTCGTTTTAAATCGTGCAGAAATCGAAAGCGCCCCCGGAGAGTTTGTCTACAACGATTTTAATCCTGGCCTGCTTGGCCTTGCTTTCGAACGAGCGTCTGGCCGTTCGTTACCTGAGTTATTACAATCAGAGTTATGGAATCCAATGGGTGCAACGAACGATGCTGTTTGGATGACAGACTACGAGGGCGTACCGTTGATGGCCGCTGGTCTTGGCGCTGCACCTATTGATCTTGCCTTAATGGGTCAAACTATGTTGGAAGTGGGTGCAGGTTTATCGGATGTGATAATGCAGCGATGGCATACCTCTTCAACTAGCATTTCTAGCGAAAAACCAGCTAACTCCGACGCAGAACCGGCTTGGTACTATGAGAATGGTTGGTGGGTGATGCCTAGAGAAGCTGGTGCACCAGACTATTCTGCAATTGGTCATTTGGGACAATACGTCTATGTATCTCCTCAGAGCGATCTTGTTATCGTTCGTACTGGTATGCATAAGGGAGATTGGAGTGACGAAGACTTCATCCAGCTTTTTTATGACGTTGCGAGCGGGCGCTTATAAATGACATCTCGCCGCTTATCTTCATTTAACTCGTGGACAACAATACTCTTCAATTGCCGCAGTACGATAGCCATCTTCTTGCCAGATAATCGGAAAATAGTTTTCATCTAGCTGGTTATCCCCAAGCCTTTTATAACGGCTGTATATCGGGCCTATGCCTTGGGCAAAATTAGCGGGAACATATTCAACATCAGCGCGCATTGCGTGTAAAACCAGTGCACGTCGTGGCTGTTCGCCTACGTTTTCGCCAGAGCCATGCCAAGTGCGACCGTGGTGAAATGAGCCGCCGCCTGCGGGGACTTCTATGTAGGCGATGTTTGGTTTAACACCTTGAATGATTGCCGCTTCCTTCATTGGTGCTCGATAGTCCTTTGGTGCATGAAATTCACCCTTAGGTTCGTGCAGATCCCACAGGTGAGACCCGCGTACAAGCTCCATTGTGCCGCCATCTTTAGTGGTGTCATCGAGGGCAATCCAACAGGTGATTAGATCGCTAGGGGTAAACCAAGACAGAAACGCGCTGTCCTGATGATAACCAAGCGTACGTGCGCCGGGTGGTTTCCAGAGCACATTGTCTATCATGACCCTCACGCCACTCCAGCCGCCCAATTGCCCGATAGCCGCCCCGAGTGATTCTTGCAGTACTGTGCTCGCGATTGTTCGATTGGCTTTCCAACCGTTGCAGATTTGCCGAGTTAGGGCAGGGTCACCATTGGCGTATTGCCAATTGACTTCATCTGGTGCAACGCCTGTTTCAAACTGGCCATTAAACACGGCCGCAAACGCTGGCTTTAACGCAGCTACAGCTGCTGGTGCGATCATTGAGTCTTTTGTGACAAACCCTTCCGCTAAAAATGTATCTAATTCTGATTTCGTGATGCTCGGCAATGTTGTTCCAATCTCAATTAGTTAAGAATCAAATGCAAGGCGCTTTGTTCATGCCGTTTGTTCGCTGAGGGTGATCGACTCTACGCCGTCTTGTTTCTTCAACGCTTTAGTGACCAATTTTTCTACTGAGTCAGCCGTCTCTTTATCGCAATTCAAAACGATTGTAATCTGATACGCGCTTTTTGTATCTGCTATAGCGTCATCATCAACACCATCCATATCAAAGTCAATATCGAAATCATCCGCTTTCGTTGTTTTTGGTTCAGCTTCGGTTTTAGCTTCAACGCCAGCCACCTCTAATCGTTCGGCTATCGTGGCTGCCAGCTCCTCAGAACTTAGTGCTAGCAGGTCGTCACGATCTTGAAAAATGGCTTGCTGATCCTTGTCTAGCTTTTTTAAAGTGGCTGCATTGTCGGCGACTTGCTCCGATCTTATGCGAATTTTCTCAGCAATTTCCTCGGTTAGTTTTGTAACCGATTTTTCCATCGTACGTAAACTACTTCGGCCTTTTACAGCGTCTTCTAATAATTTTTTGTCTAGATACTCGCTATGATCAATAAGCTTAAAATCAGCGCTTTGAGATGCAATCATCGCTTTGATTGCTGCCAAGCCTTGCTTCATGCTGTCGTCTTTGATCTGTTTTTTACGCGCTTTGATCTGCCGTTCGAGCGTTAAACGTATTTCTCGCGTTTCAGCAGACACCTCATCAATGGCGTCAAACAATGTTTGAATATCGCCGGCTTGTTCAAGAGCGGATTGTTTGGCTTTTTTAAGGGCTTTCTCTGCTGCTTTGAATTGCTTTACTTGATCGTCGGCCGCAGCGTATTCATCATCTGAGCTTAGCTCCGTGGGTGTAGCTTTTATTTGCTTGATTAAATCCTTCTTCCATTCATCAAAATTGGAATCTTGAATTTCGCCAGTTAGTTTGATACTCAGTTCGGTCATTCGATCTGATCCTTGTTTTTTTAAGTGGTTAATCCAAGTTAGCATTTATGGGGGTATATGTGCGCTTCTCGCTCCGTGATTTATCAGATGTTTAATTTGCCAGCAAAGAACCGTTTGGATTGCCATTAAAAGGTCGATTTGCTATAAGTGAATCAGGTAGTGAAGTATTGAGCCATAGGAATAAGCCTATTTACTACCACTAGTAACTACCACAGCATTAGCACGCTCGATTACAATACCAAGCTATGACTTTCTCTATTCATTCCCACCGCTGGCATCCCGCTGGCGAGACGACTCAAACACGCGGTGTTTACATTTTGCATGGTGCGGGCGAACACGGCATGCGCTACGACCGGCTGGCAAAACACCTCACAGGGCTTGGGTATATTGTTGGGGCACATGACCACCCTGGACATGGCAAAAGTGATGGTAAGCGGGGTATTATTCAAGACGAGCAACCGTTTGTTGAGCATGCGGCTATTAAACTGAATGAGTTCGCACAAGAAACGGGTGCTACACCAATTTTGTTTGGCCATAGCACCGGTGGTGTTGTGGCGTCTGCAATAGCGCTTGAAACGCAAGTACCAATAGCAGGTCTAATTTTATCCGCACCGGCGTTTGAAATAACGATTAGCCCGTTTAATCGAATTAAGCTCTATGCGCTTAATGCCGTTGCGCCGTTCTTCGTGCAAGATTTAAACTATGACCCAACACGATTAACCGCCGATAAAATTGAGCAACAGATTGCGATCGACGACCCACTTATGCATGGATTTAAATCTGCAAGCTACGTTATGTGGTTGTTAAAAGCAGGTGCTGCAACATTCAAGCTAGCCAGTAACTTGGATGTTAATACCTTGCTGCTCATACCCGAAGCTGATCCGGTCGTGAATCCCGACCGAACAAAAGAGTTTGCGAGCAATGCGCCCCAATCTAAAATATCAGTAAAGTGTTACCCAGGTTTTAAGCACGAGATTCTGAATGAAACACCGGATAGGCGCAACGAAGTTACTGCTGATATCACCGATTGGTTAGACGCTTTTAGCCAGTAATCCCAGGCAAGTTTAATCCATGATCATTAGCGCAATCTAGAGCAATCTCATAACCTGCATCTGCATGGCGCATAACCCCAGTGGCTGGATCATTCCAGAGTACGCGCTTTAAACGTGCCGCTGCCTCATCGGTTCCGTCTGCGCAAATTACCATGCCCGAGTGTTGAGAGAAACCCATCCCCACACCGCCACCATGATGAAGTGATACCCAGGTAGCGCCTGATGCGCAGTTGAGTAGTGCATTGAGAAGCGGCCAGTCGGATACGGCATCGGAGCCGTCCTTCATGGATTCGGTTTCTCGATTAGGAGAAGCCACCGAACCAGAATCCAAATGGTCACGGCCGATGACCACGGGTGCGTCCAGTTCGCCATTTTTAACCATCTCATTAAATGCCAAACCGAGTTTATGCCGTTGTCCTAAGCCAACCCAACAGATACGGGCGGGTAAGCCCTGAAACTCAATTCTGTCGCGTGCCATATCTAACCAATGATGTAGATGTTTGTCATCCGGGATCATCTCTTTGACTTTGGCATCGGTTTTATAGATATCCTCAGGATTGCCTGATAACGCCACCCAGCGAAATGGGCCAACGCCCCGACAAAACAATGGGCGTATATAAGCGGGTACAAAACCAGGAAAGGCAAAGGCATTATCTAAGCCCTCTTCCAGCGCAACTTGACGGATGTTGTTGCCGTAGTCCAGTGTGGGGATGCCATGATTCCAAAAATCAACCATAGCCTTAACGTGGATCTTCATAGAGGCACGAGCGGCGGCTTCAACTTTTGTAGGATTAGATTCTTGTTCTTGCTTCCATTGCGCCACACTCCAGCCAGTTGGTAGATAACCGTGTATTGGATCGTGTGCTGACGTTTGATCGGTCACGATATCCGGTTTGACACCTCGTTTCACTAGTTCTGGAAAAACATCAGCTGCATTGCCTACAAGGCCTACTGATTTTGCTTCGCCAGCGTTGGTCCAGCCATCTATCATCGCAAGCGCTTCATCGAGCGTTTCCGCTTTCTCGTCAAGGTAGCGGGTGCGTAAGCGCATAGCGATTTTTTCTGGATCACACTCCACGGCTAGACAACATGCACCGGCCATGACTGCAGCCAAGGGCTGGGCACCACCCATACCGCCTAAACCGGCTGTTAAAATCCATCGGCCGTTAAGATCGCCCTTATAGTGCTGACGACCAGCTTCAACAAAGGTCTCATAGGTGCCTTGCACGATGCCCTGTGTGCCGATGTATATCCATGACCCTGCCGTCATCTGCCCATACATCATCAAGCCCATACGATCCAACTCGTTAAAGTGCTCCCAGGTGGCCCAATGCGGCACTAAATTTGAGTTGGCAATTAATACACGCGGTGCGTCGCTATGTGTTTTAAACACGCCAACTGGTTTACCAGATTGCACCAGTAGGGTTTCATCATCTTTAAGCGTTTTTAGTGAGGCGACGATCGCATCAAAATCTTCCCAGCTTCTGGCGGCTCGCCCGATACCGCCATACACCACGAGCTCATGTGGATTCTCAGCAACTTCGGGATGTAGATTGTTCATCAGCATACGCATCGGCGCTTCAGTCAACCAACTGTTAGCCGTGATCTCACTGCCGGTTGCAGGGTATACGTCTCGAGTATTTTTTCTTGAACGTGTTGAATCGGTCATTGTATTGTTTCCAAGTAGCGTTACGTGCTTGCCAGTAAAGGCATGTCGATCTGGCCGCAAGCGTCTGTGATAGATCCATTGCCTATCAGTTTGCTGGTTATGTTGATATCAGTAGCGATATAGCGATCTTGTTCCAAAGTCGGCACCACAGTGCGAAGCGTTTTAATGACCGCTTGGATCGGCTTGCTGGATAACAAGGGTGCTCTAAATTCGATCCCACGGGCAGAGCACAGGAGTTCTATAGCGAGTATGTTGGTTAAATTCGCATTCATTCTAGCTAGCCTGATTGCGCCATGTGCTGCCATTGATACGTGATCTTCCTGATTGGCGCTAGTAGGTGTTGAGTCGGTGGAGCAGGGATTGGCTAGATGTTTATTCTCGCTCATCAACGCAGCACTAGTGATTTCGGCCACCATAAATCCTGAATTTAAACCTGGGTCCGGTGTTAGAAACGGGGGTAGGTCAAACGATAAGGCTGGATCAACCATCAAAGCGATACGCCGTTGCGAGATTGCGCCCATTTCTGCAATAGCGATAGCAATTTGATCTGCGGCAAACGCGACGGGCTCGGCATGAAAATTACCACCGGAATAAATATGGCCTAAACTTGGTGCGTCATCGTCGCTAATCACCAGTGGATTGTCGGTGACAGCGTTGGCTTCTATTTCTAAGGTTGAAGCGGCTTGGCGTAGTAGTTCGATACACGCGCCGGTGACTTGAGGTTGGCAGCGAATACAGTAAGGGTCTTGAACTCGCGTATCGTCTTCTCGGTGGCTATCTCGTATTTCAGAGCCGTTCATTAGTGAACGCATGCTCGCTGCCACATCGATTTGGCCTTGATGCCCGCGTAGTTCATGTATTTCTGAACGCAGTGGAGCGGTCGAGCCCATGATGGCGTCAGTGGATAACGCGCTTGTGATTATTGCGTTGTTTGCAAGTTTCCAGCTTGTCTGTAAAGCGATCAAGGCTGCAGCAGTTGAGTATTGAGTGCCGTTTATTAAAGCTAAGCCTTCCTTTGCAATTAGTACCAGCGGTTCTAGCTCGCATTCGCGCATCGCGGTTTCAGCTGATTGCTTCACACCATGGTAAGTCACGTCGCCTTCGCCCATTAGTACCGCGGCGAAGTGAGCTAGTGGGGCGAGATCGCCTGAAGCACCCACTGAGCCTTGCGAAGGCACTATGGGCACTATGCCAGAATTGAGTGTGTTTTCAATGGATTCAACTAACTTCCATCTAACGCCAGATGCGCCCCTGCCGAGTGACAATAATTTTAAGATCATCATTAAACGTACAATCTTGGTATCGGCTGCCTTACCAACACCAGCGCAGTGAGACAAAATCAAGTTGCGTTGTAAAGTCGCCGTATCCTGATTGGCAATTCTGACACTGGATAGCTTTCCAAAACCTGTATTCACACCGTATACAGCAGCGTCACCATTCGCGACAGCATCAACGACAGCAGCGGCTTTATCCACTTGAGTTTTGCAGCTGCGGCTAAGCTGAACAGTGCTCTGCGCACTGTCAACTGCAGTGAATAGCTGTGTCAGTGTCGTGTTGCCCGGTGTGAGTTCAATCGTTGTCATCTGTTTATACCTCAGCGATTCGTTCTATTAACGGGTTGAAGCCCACCCGATAACATAGCTCGGCCGGGTGCTTGACATCCCATAGCGAGAAATCCGCTCGCATGCCTGGTGCGATAACGCCTCGATCATTTATCCCTAGCGCTTTAGCTGCGGTCTGAGTTACGCCTAAAAGCGCCTCTTCAGGTGTTAGTCGAAACAGCGTGCATGCCATATTCATCATTAACAACAAAGAGGTAACAGGCGAGGATCCAGGATTCGAATCGGTTGCAATCGCGATTGGTACGCCATGTTGGCGGAATAATGCAATTGGCGGTAGCTGGGTTTCTCTAAGCGTGTAAAACGCCCCTGGCAGTAGTACAGCTATGGTTCCGGATGCCGCCATTGCTTGTACGCCGGGCTCGTCAAGATATTCGAGATGTTCAGCTGATAAAGCGTTGTATGACGCCGCCAGTTCAGCACCTTTGAGTAACGTTAATTGCTCGGCATGTAGCTTGACTGGTAGGCCAAGGGACTTGGCTTTATCAAATACTCTCGCTATTTGCGCTGGTGTAAACGCAATGGATTCGCAAAAACCGTCAACGGCATCAACGAGTGATTCTTGGTGGGCTTGCTCAAGAGTGGGTATGCATACTGTATCAATGTAGTCATCGGCTTTGCCAGCGTACTCTGCTGGCACGGCATGCGCACCGAGGAAACTAGTTTTAATCGTAACGGCTCGAATTGTTTGAATAAGGCGGGCCGCACGCAACATATTTAATTCGGTTTGAGTATCCAGCCCATAGCCGGATTTAATTTCTATAACGGACACTCCTTCAGCCAGTAGTGCGTCTACCCGAGGCAACGCCGTCTCAACTAACTGATCAACACTGGCCGACCGTGTTGCGCTGACCGTCGACACAATACCGCCGCCTGCAGCAGAAATTTCAGCGTAACTAGCGCCATGCAAACGCTGCTCAAATTCGCCAGCGCGATTACCGCCGTACACGATATGCGTATGACAGTCGATAAAAGAGGGTGTTAATAATTTACCGCCTAAATTTCTCTTGGGCAGTTGCTGGTAGTGATCAGGCACTTCACGTTCTGGGCCGCACCATACAATTTGATTGTTGGTGATTGCAACGGCGCCCTCGCTTATCAGGCCGTAACCGCCTGCATCAGCTTGACAGGTAGCCAGCGTGGAATTGCTAAGAAGAAGTGAGGTCATCAGTTGACATTATGTGCATACATAATCAGAATGATATGTGTAAGCAATTCTAGAGTCAACCAATCATGTCCGCTAAGACAACACTATGGGCTAAACATGCGCTAACTCCAGAGGGTTGGGCGAGTGATGTTCGTATCGAGATTGATCAATCGGGATTAATAATGAGTGTGCTTGCCGGCCAACAAGCCGTTGGTGAACAAGTAGGCTTGCTGCTCCCGGCTATGGCGAACCTGCACAGCCATGCGTTTCAGCGAGCGATGGCTGGCATGACAGAAACACGTGGCAGTGATCCAGAGGATTCGTTTTGGAGTTGGCGTAAGCTCATGTATCGCTTTCTTAACCACCTGTGCCCTGATGACTGCGAAGCCATCGCCGCATTTGGCCAGCTTGAAATGCTAGAGGCCGGGTATACATCCGTTGGGGAGTTTCATTATTTACATCATCAAGCTAGTGGCGAGCCCTACGCCAATCGGGCGGAGATGTCTGAGCGGATGGTTGCAGCTGCGGATCAGTCGGGTATAGGGTTGACGCTGCTACCGGTGTTGTACGAGCAAGGAGGTTGTGATGGCCGAGCGCTGGCCGGAGGGCAGAAGCGCTTTGGTAATACCATAGATGAATACACTGAGCTATTTAGCCAGGCTAGTGTAGTGGTAGCAAACATAGATAATGCCAACATCGGAATAGCGCCACACTCGCTACGAGCTGCTAGTCAAGAATCCTTAAAACTGGCACACGAGCTAGCCGCGGGTAAACCCTTTCATATCCATATCGCTGAGCAACAGGCAGAGGTCGACGAATTATTATCTTATTACAAGGCTAGACCGGTAGAGTGGTTGCTCGAAAATCATGAGATAGACAATTCGTGGTGCTTAATACATGCCACACAAATGACCGCTATCGAGACGGAACAACTGGCGGCATCAACTGCCGTAGCCGGCTTATGCCCAATCACTGAGTCTAATTTAGGTGATGGAATATTCGACGGCAAACGCTATTTAGCTCATGCAGGCAACTGGGGTATCGGCACAGACTCTAATGTGCGCATCTCCTTAAGCGAAGAATTGCGCACCCTGGAATATTCGCAGCGTTTGCGTGATATGCGTCGGGCAGTCTACGCAACCTCAGAACAATCCAATGGTCGCGTACTCTATGAATCTGCACTCGCAGGAGGTGCACAAGCATTGCAACGCAAGAGCGGGTGTATTGCTCCGGGCTATCAAGCGGATCTACTCTCGTTGGATATTACCTCGACAAGTTTCTTAGGTGTTAGAAACGATGGCTGGTTGGATGCGTGGTTGTTTGCGCATGATGATTCCTTAATTACTGATGTTTGGGCGAATGGGCAGCAAGTGGTAACTGGCGGCCAACATATTCATCGGGCAAAAATAGAATCGAAATACCGAACCATCATGAAAAAACTTACTGCACTTTTGTAGGAGCGATGCTATGCCATCTAATCGCACGCACACTTGGCAGGAAATTCACGAACGCATACGTGGGAATATTCTTAATCGCACCTGGAACCCAGGTGATCTAATTCCCGGCGAGGCGCAGCTGGCTGAGCAATTTGGATGCGCACGCACTACGGTTAACCGGGCGATGCGAGAGCTCGCCACTGCTGGTGTGATCGATAGAAAAAGAAAAGCCGGAACCAGGGTCTCTGTTCAGCGTACTCGTCGCGTTACTGCAGAGATTCCTGTTATACGCTCGCAAGTTGAAGCACAAGGCATGGAATACAATTTTATTGTGCAAAAGAAACAACTGCGAGTTCCGAATAGCGCTACCAAACAGGCAATGCGCTTGGGTGCTCAGCAGAAGGCCCTGCACATTAGATCAATCCATCTAGCTAACGCGGTGCCGTTTATTCTCGAAGATAGATGGGTTAACACTCACACTATTCCGCAAATACTCGAAATTGATTTTAGTGAGACCAGTGTGAATGAGTGGTTGGTAGAGCATGTGCCCTTTACCAATGGTGAGTTTGTTGTGGAGGCAGTATCCAGTAGCAAGCAGGTAGCACAAGCGCTTGATATTAGTTGCGGGGACTCAATATTAAGCTCTGATCGCTCCACATGGTTGGATGATAAGTCGGTCACATTAGTGAAGCTGTACTACGTGCCAGGTCATCAGATGGTATTTACGATATAGCATCGAGGTAGTTCTACTGCGGCTGATCATCCCAAGGTATTAAATTGTTGACCAGTTCTCTTTTTGTTAACTTGGGGTATTGCCTATGGCTGCCGCTAAATAACTGTAACTAGAGAGATTGGTTGCTCTTATTCGTTTTTCGTTCAACTTTATAGCCAGCAATGTCAGAGAACCAAGCAAGTAGAGAGTCCGTTGCGCCCGTATCGCTTGTCGGTGAGCTCGTGCCGAGTTCCGCTTATGATGAAGTGATTGTGCAGAGCACGGATGGTTACTGCATTTTTGATAAAAACCAGAAACTACAAGCGTTTTCATCAGAATTTCTCAACCTATACCCTAGCACCAAAAGCCATGTCTATATTGGTATGAGCTACGCCGACTATATGCGTGTATTTTTCGAAACTGCCGCTATCAAAAACCTGGGTGAAATAGAGGACGTTGAAGAATGGATCCAACAGGCCATCACGTTGTTGGATAAAAAGTCATTTCGTTATAGGCATCATCTAAGTGATGGGAGATGGATGCAGATTAACACCAGCAAAACCACAACAGGACATTGGTTGTTTGTTGCTAACGATATAACGGATTTACGACTTAGCCAAATCGCGCTTCAAGAGAGTAATGATCGGTACAGAACATTTGCGCATATGACAATGGAATGGTTTTGGGAGTTAGATGAAAATCTTAACTATACCTACCTTTCACACCATACCCCAGAGTTTTTTGATGAGCCAGAGGTGGGTAGTGGGCGTATAGAATTCATAAACAAAACTGCAGTACATAATTCTGAATTAGCGGAACACAATGCTGCAATGCTTGAGCGTCGAGAAGTGGATGTTGTTCTGGAATGGAAAAGCCCTCTCGGTAGCTCGAGGCATGTACAAGTGGTTGCCAAGCCAGAATTTGATAGCAAGGGTCAGTTTTCTGGTTATTTAGGCTGTGGGATTGAGGTCACTGAAGAGGTGGCGTTGAAGTCTAAGTTAAATCATTTAGCAGAGCACGACGCGCTTACTGGCTTAATTAATCGAAGAGCCTTTGAAAAAGAACTTAAAGATCAACTGTTATCGCAAAGCCAAAAAGAATCGCCTGCAACCTTATGTTTTATGGATTTAGATCAGTTTAAATTGGTTAATGATGGTGGTGGCCATGAAGCGGGTGATAGCCTATTAACGCAAATCGCTACTACTTTGGTTGATAAGCTAGATGATAATTCAGTAGTCGCTAGATTAGGTGGCGATGAATTTGCTTTGATAATAAATAGAGACATAAATGAATCGCTGCAAGCAGTAAACGATTTAATCTCGCATATTAGCTCAACACCCTTCGTATGGAACCAACGAAACTATTCAGTAGGGGCTAGTGCAGGCTTGGTTAGTATCGATAGTAGTAGTACTGATATCTCTGTGTTGATGTCTCACGCCGATACGGCATGCTATATAGCGAAGAATGCTGGACGTAATCAGGCTCAGACCTATATATATGATGAATATTTTCAAGACCCAGTTAGGCTAGAGCTAAAGCAAGTCAATTTGCTTAGAGATGCAATGGATAACGAAGGCCTACGGATATATCTTCAGCAGATTAAAGCGATTCAGCAAGAAACTAAGCATATGCACTTTGAGGTGCTGCTACGTTTTCAGGCACCCGATGGCACGATTAGATCTGCTGGTGAGTTTATATCTGTAGCGGAGAAATACGATCTGGTACAGCATCTTGATAAATGGGTGCTGCGTGAAGCACTGTTGGTGTTAAATAAAATAGAAAAATATGATTTGGACCTATCGCTTTCGATTAATCTGTCTGGTAATAGTTTAAGTAACGGCGATAGCTATGCAAAATACAGTTCAATGATTACAGACGCAGGCGTTGACCCACAACTAATCACGTTTGAAGTTACCGAAACCGCAGCAATTAAAAATATTTCGGTCGCGAGAGATTTTATTAGCCAAATGAAAGAGTTTGGATGTGGGTTTGCCTTAGATGATTTCGGTAGTGGCTTAAGCTCGTTTGGTTATCTTAAAGAACTGCAAGTTGACTATCTCAAAATTGATGGCAGCTTCGTAAAAGACATGATCAATGATCCAACATGCCGTGCGATTGTGTCAGCGTTTAATCAATTGAGTCACGAGCTTGGTATGGAAACGGTGGCGGAGTTCGTACAAGACGATGAAACCGAAGCGTTATTAAGATCGTTAGGTGTGGATTTTGTACAGGGCTATGGTGTGGGTAAGCCACAAGCCGTTGAGGAATGGATTGAGTATTTGGTTGAGCATAGGCGTACGGCCTAATGCTCCCGTTGTACTAAGCTACACGACGGCTTGATTGTTCGTTTAGCAAGCGATCAAACTCATGCGGCTCAATAGAGGCCTTAACTGATTCTATTAAAAGCGTTAACTGTGATTTTGGCGCTAGGCCACCAATCGGTGGATCTAGGTCAAGATTAGTGGGAAAAGGGTAACCTTCTGCCGTTGATGCAACCACCGCATGCAATTGAGCTTCAGTCAAACTACTTGATTGCCAGGCCTCGCTCAGAGGTTTAAAGACTGTCTTACACATACTAACCCGGTCAATATTCTCTAAGGCTCGACCAAACGCTGATGATATTTGTAACAAGTTAACCATGCGATGCACATCACTGGTGTGGTTACTACCTGCTGCATGAAATAGCGCAGGATTAAAGAAGATAGCATCGCCTTTGTTAAGCGGCAATTGAACAAACTTATTTTCAAAAACAGCTTTAAAATCATCTCGACGCCATGCGGCGTAGCCAGGGCGATATTGCTGAGAAAAAGGTAGTAACTTAGTGGGGCCGCTCTCTATACTCATATCGCAATGTGCGATCCCACCCTGTAGAGTCATTAGTGGGGAGAGCTCGTGTACATGTGCAGGGTATTGAGCACAGGTATCAGCTGTTTGAAAGCCTAAATGGTAATCGCGATGCGGTTGTTGAGCTTGGCCGCCTGGGTGCACAAGGTTAACTTGTGCAGTTAATTGGTAACTAGGCCCTAACCAAGATTCACAAGCTGCGTCAATGGCAGGCGATGCAAAGTATCGTATATGTGTTTGAGGCGCCGTTAAGCACAACTTTTGTAGTGAATTCCAAATACGGTCATTGCTGCCTGCAGCGGCGAAATGATCCGCGCCACCGCCGTTGGCTTCATTCTCTTGTTTGATAATGTTCTTGAATGCCGTAGTTGCATCATCGATGCAATCGACGTCAGTCACGGCTCTCTTGATAACAAAAACACCCGCCCCGTGTTGTAAAATGTTCGCCCACTCAGCCATTATCATTGAGCGGGCAGCTACAGTGCTTAGATCGTTGCCACTGGCGATAAGATCATAAACGGGGATATTGCTATCTATTGAGATCGCATTCGGGGCGTCAGATAGGGTGGTAGTCTGGCTTAGCAGTGATGTGAAATCATCGAGTTTGCACTGAGCTTCTAAGTAAAAACCTGCGTTCATCTTTCTAATCCAGCTGTGTTTAAGTACCAATTGATACCCAATGATATGACAAATTGTGGAGACTTCGTGATTTACGCTCCATTTGGTGCATATTGACACAATCGAAACGGGTAAATCGTCTCTATTTAATGACAATGTCAGTGACCTATGGGAATCTGATGTAACGCAGCCTGTAGCTTGGTGGGTTGCCTAGGGAGTACTGGGAAGCATCTACAACTGGTAGAGGTTATCTGAACTAAAAACAAAATGATGAGGGTTCGAGAACATGAAGATCACGTATAAAACAATGGCGCTAAGCGCCGTGGCAGTAAGTGCACTATTTGCCGGTAATGCAATGGCCGCCGATGTAGCTGCTTGCCTAATTACTAAAACTGATACCAATCCATTTTTTGTAAAAATGAAAGAAGGCGCAACTGCAAAAGCTGCAGAAATGGGCGTCTCTCTTAAGTCATATGCCGGTAAGGTGGATGGCGATTCTGAAAGTCAGGTTGCTGCCATTGAAACCTGTATTGCCGATGGCGCTAAAGGCATCTTGATAACAGCTTCTGATACCAAAGGTATTGTTCCGGCAGTAACGCAGGCTCGCGATGCGGGTTTATTGGTTATCGCTCTTGATACACCACTTGAGCCAATTGATTCTGCTGATGCAACATTTGCGACCGATAACTTCAAAGCGGGTGAGTTGATAGGTGCATGGGCTGCTGCTCAGCTTGGCGATGACGCAGCTAATGCCAAAATCGGTATGCTTGATTTAGCGGTAAGCCAACCCTCTGTTGGTGTGCTTCGCGATCAAGGCTTTTTGCAAGGTTTTGGTATTGATTTAAAAGACCCAGCTAAATGGGGTGACGAGGATGACCCACGTATCGTGGGTAATGATGTGACTGCTGGTAACGAAGAAGGTGGCCGTAAGGCGATGGAAAACTTGATGGCGATTGATCCAATGATCAATGTTGTCTATACCATCAACGAGCCAGCTGCAGTGGGTGCATACGAAGCGCTGAAGGCTGTGGGTCGCGAAGGCGATGTACTAATTGTTTCTGTCGACGGCGGTTGCCCAGGTGTAGCTGATGTAAAATCAGGCGTAATTGGCGCGACTTCTCAACAGTATCCATTGCTAATGGCATCATTAGGAATCGAAGCGATCGCTGCATGGGCTGCAGATGGTACAAAGCCAGAAAATACCCCTGGGCTAGACTTTTTTGATACAGGTGTTAACTTAGTTACTGATAAGCCGGCTCCTGGTGTTGATTCTATTGACACAGCGGAAGGCACGGATAAGTGCTGGGGATAGGCAGCTGCTGCTAGTTGCCGACTCAAGTTATTAATATTTTCAATTTACTTGAGTTAGCAAAGTTCGATATGGCTACGTCTGCACTATTGCAGACGTAGTTCGTTTTACAGGAGACAATTTGCCTTGAGCACTGACGATTTTGAACAAAGCCTAAGCCATAGTGCATCCGATGTGGCCGATTTTGATAGCGGTAAGAAGAGCCCTTTATCTAAACTTCAGTCCCTACTGCATTCCAATCCTTCATTGGTTCCATTGATTGTATTAATCGCCTCAGTACTGATATTTGGTTTATTGTTAGGTGAGAAGTTTTTCAAGCCCTTTACGCTCACCTTGATACTGCAACAGGTCGCCATTGTTGGCATCGTTGGCGCAGCGCAGTCGTTAGTCATCTTAACCGCAGGTATTGATCTCTCGGTCGGGGCGATTATGGTGTTGTCCTCGGTAGTGATGGGGCAGTTTACGTTTCGCTATGGTTTGCCTGCTGAGCTAGCGATTATGTGTGGTTTTGCAGTGGGTGGCATCTGTGGGTTTATCAATGGCTGGTTGGTTGCTTTTATGCGCTTGCCACCGTTTATTGTCACATTGGGCATGTGGCAGATTGTGCTTGCGTCTAATTTCCTTTACTCGGCAAACGAAACGATACGTAGTTCGGATATTGAAGCGACAGCTCCAATCCTTAAGTTTTTTGGTGGCAACATAAAGATGGGTGGGGCGGTCTTTACTTATGGCGTTATTGCTATGGTCATTTTAATTCTTGTTCTGGCTTACGTACTAAATCAAACAGCATGGGGTCGTCATGTTTATGCGGTTGGCGACGACCCAGAAGCTGCTGAGCTTGCTGGTGTTCGTACAAAACATGTGTTGCTATCGGTCTATGTGTTAGCCGGATTAATTTGTTCCCTAGCGGGTTGGGCTTTGATTGGACGTATCGGTTCCGTTTCTCCAACAGCAGGCCAATTTGCCAATATTGAATCCATTACGGCTGTTGTTATCGGCGGTATATCTTTGTTTGGCGGTCGTGGCTCAATTATGGGGATGTTGTTTGGTGCCTTGATAGTGGGTGTGTTTTCTCTAGGGTTAAGGCTGGTGGGTACCGACCCTCAATGGACGTACCTATTAATTGGCGTGCTTATTATCTCCGCTGTGGCGATAGATCAATGGATTAGGAAGGTGGCGACATGAGCAAAACGCCGATTTTAGAAGCCCGTAGTTTAGTTAAACGTTATGGGCGGGTTGTGGCGCTTGATCGAGCAGATCTTGAGCTATACCCGGGAGAAGTGCTTGGCATAATAGGTGATAACGGTGCGGGTAAGTCAACTCTAATCAAAGCGCTTTCTGGTGCGATCAGTCCCGACAGCGGCGAAATACTATTAGATGGCCAGCAGGTGAATTTCAAATCACCGATGCAAGCGCGTGATGCAGGAATAGAAACCGTTTATCAAAATCTAGCGCTATCTCCGGCTTTGTCGATCGCAGACAATATGTTTTTAGGGCGTGAAATTCGAAAACCTGGTTTCGTGATGGGAGGACTATTTCGTCAGCTTGATAGGCGAGAAATGGAAAAACAGGCGCGTGATAAGTTAACTGAACTAGGTTTATTAACTGTACAAAACATTGGTCAATCTGTTGAAACACTATCTGGAGGGCAGCGTCAGGGCGTCGCGGTGGCGCGAGCTTCGGCGTTTGGTTCTAAAGTTATTATTATGGATGAGCCTACCGCAGCCTTAGGGGTAAAGGAATCACGCCGTGTGTTAGAGCTCATTCAGGATGTGCGCGAACGTGGCATACCCATAATACTCATATCGCACAATATGCCACATGTATTTGAAGTGGCCGATCGAATACATATCCATCGTTTGGGTCGTCGTTTGTGTACTGTTACGCCAGAGCAGTGCAGTATGTCTGACGCTGTAGCCTATATGACAGGAGCAGCCGAGCCTCCCAACGATACAATAGCCGCGTGAATCTAACATCTCTAGCGACAACGATAATCGAGCAAGCGGGTAACGCAACTCGACACATAGTGGCTGTTGCCGGCCCGCCAGCGTCGGGTAAAACCACCTTAGCAGCTCGCTTATGTAAAGAGATCACGGACCGTGGTGAGAGTTGTTCTGCCGTGCCGATGGATGGATATCATCTGGATAACCCAATTTTAAAAGCCAAGGGTTTGTTTGAGCGTAAAGGCGCGCCTGAAACATTTGATGCCTTAGGGTTCTTACATTTAATTTCTCGGTTGCGTGACAACTCTGGAGAAGTTTATATTCCAGTCTTCGATAGGAGCCAAGATCTAGCGATAGCGGGATCTGCATTAATAAAGGAAGAATGTAAAATTGTTGTCGTTGAAGGTAACTACTTGTTACTCAAAAACGATCCGTGGAAAGAACTCAAGCAATATTGGGATACTACGATATTTGTAAACCCTGGCTTAAGTGTGCTTGAAGAGCGATTGTTAAATCGTTGGTTGGAGCATGGTTTGGATTTTTCAGATGCCATCGACAGAGCCCAGCGTAATGACATCCCCAATGCTAAATATGTATTGAAGAACTCGGTTAATTCATCAACTAATATATTGATAGATGGCACGTTTGATCTTACATCATGAAGCCCATTGTACTATACGACCCTTCGCCGAGAACAACCCAAGACATATTCCAGCCCCATGTCTACAAAAATTTCTGCGATGAGTTTAATGTCGTGGAACGGGGCAATGAAGATAGTAGTAATTTTTACACCGCACATTTGCCAACAGCTGATTATATTGTTGGCCAGCCTTCGTTGCCTACGGAATTACTTACAAGCGCCAAGCAATTGAAAGCGCTGGTCAATGTAGAAAGTAATTTTCTCCAAAATATGGATTACCAATATTGTTTTCGCAATCAGATCCATGTGCTGACTGTAAGCCCTGTGTTTGCCCAGCCAGTCGCTGAACTGGCGTTAGGGTTAACGCTTGCGCTTGCCAGAGATATACCCAAAGCGCATTGTGATTTTGTTGAGGGGTGCGAAGGCTATGGGCTTGAAGCGAATCAAAATGCCATGACCATCAATCGTTGCAATCTAGGATTTATTGGTTTTGGTGATTTGGGTAGAGCGATTTTGAAAGCCTTTGATGGTTTGAACCCTTCGGTTAGCGTATTCGACCCCTGGTTATCAAGTGAATTACTACATCGTGAAGGCCTACAAGTTGCCTCGTTAGATGAAGTGCTACAAACCAGCGATGTGGTCATGGTTGTAGCCAGTGTGACTGAAGATAATGCCGGTATGTTAGGTGCTACGCACTTTGCCAAGATGAAGCCTGGAGCACTGTTTGTGTTAATGAGCCGAGCGGAGGTAGTCGATTTTGATGCCATGCTCGATGCATGTCACTCAGGGCGTATTCGTGCTGCAACGGATGTGTTTCCAACAGAACCATTAGCTCAAGATCATCGCGCTAGAACCACTCCTAATCTAATACTGTCAGCTCATCGTGCAGGCGCACTCGAATCTGCATTGTTTGAGATAGGTGATCGCACCCTAGCAGACCTACGTTTAATGGCCAAAGGCTTACCACCACAAAACTGCAAGCGGGCGGAGCATGAGTTGGTTGGCAAGGTTCGTAGCAAGCCCGTTGATAAAAGCTAAATACTCATACTCATGAAAGTGCGCGCCACCTGTATAGTGGACAGTATGAAAGCCGTCAAAACATCGCAACTCGAGATAGCTTATTTCGATCATGGGCCAATAAACGGTTGGCCGTGCATTTTGAACCATGGGTTTCCTTACGATATACATTGCTACGATGATTGTATTGACCTGTTGCTACCGCAAGGTGCTCGAGTGATAGTGCCGTACCTTCGTGGCTATGGTGCTACACGTTTTTTATCAACCGAGACACTACGTTCAGGTGAGCAGGCAGTGCTTGCAAATGATTTACTCGAACTAATGGATGCACTAGAGCTTGAACACGCCGTGTTAGCAGGATATGACTGGGGCGGTCGAGCAGCGTGTATTGTTGCAGCCCTATGGCCAGAACGAGTTACCGCATTAGTGTCAGGTAATTCTTATAATATCCAAAACATTGCCCGTGCGATGGAACCCGCCGCAGCTGCAGAGGAGGCGAGCTATTGGTATCAATATCTCTTTCATAGCGAACGCGGACGTGCAGGCTTAGTCAAAGATCGCCGAGATATAGCAAGGTTGTTGTGGCAAATGTGGTCACCTACGTGGCAATTTGACGATGAAACATTTAATCGCACGGCTATGGCATTCGACAACCCGGATTTTGTGGATGTCGTTATTCATTCCTATCGACATCGCTATGGCTTGGTAGAAGGTGATCCGTCGGTATTACACATTGAGGCGCAGTTACAAAAGCAACCCAACATATCGGTTGCCAGTATAACGATAGATGGTGATGTGGACGGTGTAGACACCGGGACCAAAAGCCATGCTGCTAAATTTACTGGCCCACACGAGCATCGCGTGTTTCAAGATGCAGGGCATAATTTGCCGCAGGAAATGCCTGAGCTTTGGGCTCAGGCTATTGTTGATGCTAAGAAGATGGGCTAAGTTTTTTGGGTCGTCATTGTAATCTGGTGCTATGCTCATCGGGATGTTGTCAGTCCATAGTGACGACAATATTGCCGGTGTGTTTTTTATCGATAAACATTTGCTGAGCAGTTTTTAGTTCTTCTAGTGGAAACTGCGCTGCTAAGATGGGTTTTATTTCATCGCGTTCGATATAGCCCACTAAGTCGTTGAAGATCTTTGGCGGTATAACCGTTGAGCCCGTTAAGGTTAAGTCGCGCAGATAGAAAGTCCTTAAATCTAGTTCGACGATTGGGCCTGCGATAGCACCAGAGCATGTATATCTGCCACCACGTTGTAGTGCATCTAAAGACTCGCCAAAGTACGGGCCGCCAACTACATCAGCTACAACTGATACTTGGTTTTTGCCGACCACTTTTTTTAAAGCAGCTTTTAGATTTTCTGGGTTACGAGGTAACAGAGCGTCTGCGCCTAACTTTGCCAGTGCTTCATGTTTGCTTTCTGATGCCATGGCCACAACCGTTGCGCCTCGGCGTTTCGCTAACTGAACTAAAGCAGAGCCCACACCGCCCGAGGCGCCCATGACCAACACGGTGTCCGCATCGGTCACGTTGGCTCGAGCGAGCATACCTTCAGCTGTGGAATACGAGCACGAGAAGGTTGCTAGTTCTGCATCAGTCATATTACTGTTTACAACGCCGATATTACGATAATCGGTGACGGTGTAATCAGCGTAACCACCATCACACTCAGAACCAAAGTAGCCTGTTGAGTCCATGTTCATCGGATCACTCCAATCACGTATCCATCCATCTGTAATGACGCGTTTGCCTATCAAGTTCTTATCCACCGATTCGCCCACTGCGACCACGGTGCCGCAGGCATCCGCACCTTGAATGCGAGGGAAGGTCACTGGCGCGCCGCCCCAAGTTGGGTCTTCGTTGTTAACTGCGTCGTAAGCGCCACCGGTAGTGGCTTCGGTAACCGCTTTTGAATACCAACCCGAGCGGGTATTGACATCGGTATTGTTTAACCCACATGCTGCAACTTTGATGAGTACTTGCTTGCTTGAGGGCGAGGGTACTGGCCAGTCTGTGTGTAGTACTAATTTATCCATATCGCCATGCCCGGTTAAGACAAACGCGCGCATTGTTGTAGGTATAGTCATTTTACTAATCCAGGATCAGCTATCAGTGCAAGGCAGTAGGTTATCAGGATCGGCGTGGAATAGTGTCGCGGCTGTAGCAATCAGAGCGTGTTAGAGCTATAACTACAGTATTCGTTGGTGTTTAATAATCATTTCGCATGATGCTAGTTGATAAAAAAAAATCCATTTCGACAGCCGAAGTTGTGCTGACGATCGCCGTTGTAGCGGTGTTGGTATTCCCTAGAATAGCTGCGGCGGAATACCCAGAAAAATCAGTTAGATTCGTTGTGCAGTGGGCTCCAACTAAGTTGGAGCAAAGCCTCGTTCAGATGATTGCTGAGGATTTTGCCAATGCTTACGACACCCCAGCTGTAATCGTGAACGAGTTAGGTGCTGGGCCAAGCGCTTTGGAAGTAGCGGAAAGCCCAGCGGATGGGTATACCGTGGGGTTCTTCGTTAACGGGCTACCTATTGAAGGTAACGATATTGGCGTATTGGGGCAGGTGCCAGACACGTTTGAACCGCTGGGCCTTTTTTCAACCTTTCCGTATGTGTTGGTTACCAAAAAGGCAGCGCCGTATTCCAACATGACAGCACTGACTCACTACGCCACAGACAACCAGGTGGTTTTAGGCCATGCCGATGTTCGGTTACCGCCGACCAGAGTGACGATAGCATTTGCTAAAAATGCTGGTTTCGAATGGGGTGGCATGGTCGAAATAGCGAATCCCGATTGCGACACCTTAGCATCAGGCGAAGCAGATATTGTTAGCACTACCCTGCAGCGTATTATGCCGTGCTTGAATGATGTTACGATTATGGCATCGATTACCGAAGGACGAAATCCGCAATTGCCCGACATCCCAGCACTGGGCGAGATAGATTCAACACTGGTGCTGGAATTCTGGAGTGGCTTGTTTGTACACAAGGATACCCCCAACGCGGTACGCGACAAAATCATCGATGTAGCAAAAGCCACAGTATTGTCAGAACGGGCACAGGAGCTGACGCAAGACACCGGCGCCTTGGTATATTGGCAAGACGCCGAGAAAGCAGCGCAACGCATTGTAGTTGATCGAGGCACCCTGGTTGAGATTAATAAAATAACTGACTAACGGAACGATGCACATGAATGAAGGCGGCCGTACCTTAGACAATATTCGTGTATTGGATTTCACTCACGTACTGGCTGGCCCATTTTGCACGTATCAATTAGCGGTCATGGGCGCCGACGTCATCAAGATTGAATCAGCGCAGCGCCCCGATATGATGCGTATTAACGGGCCAGACTATGATTTAGCCAAGCAAGCAATGGGCTTGCACTTTCAAACACAAGCTGCAAACAAACGCGCTATGACGCTTGATTTGAAGCACTCGGAATCAATTCAAATTCTCGATAAACTACTGCTCAATGCTGATGTGTTAGTGGTTAACTATCGTCGTAATGCAGCTAAGCGTCTCAACATTGACTACGAGCGAGTGAAGAAGATAAATCCACGGTTAGTGTATTGCTCAATGACAGGGTTTGGGCAAACGGGGCCAAAAGCGGATCACGCAGCCTACGATAATGTGATTCAAGCATTCTCCGGGTTAATGGCGGCAACGGGCACAGAGGAAGGTGGGCCAACAAGAGTCGGCCCGCCCGTACTGGACTACGGCACCGGTGCGCAAGCTGCATTGGCCATTGTTAGTAGCTTATTTCAAAGAGAGCGCACTGGTGAGGGTAATTATATTGATATTGCCATGTTGGATGCTGCCATGATGCTTATGAGCTCCAGCGTTACCGATACGGCTATTCGTGCGACGCCTCCGGCAAGGCCGGGCAACAGAAGTGTTAAGGCGACATACGGCTGTTATCAAACCAATGATGGTGATTTAATGATTGGTGCATATACGCGAGAACAAATAGTTAATCTATGGTTAGTACTGGGTCAACAAACTAAAGCGCAGAAAGCGATGGCATCGTCACAACAAAACCTTGATGATGCGTATGACGACGATACTAGAACATTAACTGAAGTGTTTAAAAGCAAATCCGCTGCACAATGGGAAGTGATACTAAACGATGCCGATGTGCCTGCAGCACGTGTACGCAGTTTAGACGAATCTCTAAAAGAGCCGCAGATAGCCTCTCGAAAAGTTACCCAAACGGTACCGTCACCAAGTATGCCTAACGAGCAGGTAACAATACCTGTGGCTGCATGGCAATCAGAACATAGCACGCCGCGAGCGAACACAGCTCCACCATCACTGGGGCAACACACTGTTGAGATTATGCAAGCGCTGGGTTTTGAGCCCAATCAGATAGAACAATACCAACAGTCTGGGTGTATTTAGCTGAATTAACGCAACGCAGGAAATCTACGTTACGCTGCGTTCCACATTACGTCAGTTAGGCTAGCGAGATACATTGTGCATGCATTTGCTCACTCTGTGCCGCAATGCCTGCATATTTCGATCCATAGGAGCCATTCTATGATTACACTGTTTGCTGGCCTGCTTTTATTCGCTGGCGTTTTACTATTAAGAAACCCGGATAGTATTTTTGCGCTGCTGCGCAACAATATTGAAAATTCAGCAATACAAGTGATTGCGGTCTTGGTTAGAGTGATTGTTGGGGCGCAACTCATTAGTCAATCCAGTTTATCCCGATTTCCCATAACAATTGAAGCACTAGGCTGGATCTTTATTATTGCTGGAATATTTTTGGCAGTGATAGGGCGGAAAAGGTTTCGTCAGCTATTGTCTTGGGTACTCACGAATTCAAAGCCACTGGGTCGGCTGGCGGGCGTTGCTGCAATCGCTTTCGGTGGGTTTCTTGTTTATGCTTTTCTATGACGAAACGCGTAATGTCATTTAGTGTAATGTCAATTATATGAATAGGTCGTTGAAGTGATAGATGAAATGGGTGGTGACACACAACTAAAAAGCTTGGTGAGCTATAAAGCCTGGGCCGACAGGGCTCTATACAACGCACTAGCAGAACTGCCTCAGGAACAACTTGTAACTGAAAGGCCAATGTTATTTGGGAGTATTCTTAAACTTCTGAATCATGTCTACGCCATGGACAGCGTGTGGAAGCATAATCTAGAAGGAACTCCCCACAAACTAAACACACGGAATCCGGATAACGCTCCTCAGTTCACTGATCTCAAGCGTGACCAATCAGCGATAAACCGATGGTATGCCGCGTACGTTGATAGGCTTTCAGCTGAACAAATGAGTAGCAGGGTTAATTTTACCTTTATTGGAGGCGAGAAAGGCGCTCTGAAAAAAAGTGATGTAATACATCACATCGTGAACCACTCAAGCTATCACCGTGGTCACATCGAAGGCGTGTTGTATCAACTCTCAGTAGAGCCGCCAACAACGGACATTCCTGTGTTCATTAGAGAAACGAATGCCAAGTAAGCAGCCTGCTACTAGTGGTAACTTAGCGCATTGCCGACATAATATAGTCAGTTGACACGAGCGTCGAACAGTCCCCATGGTAATACCCTGGTCAATTCGTCAAGTCTATTTGTATTATCGAAATAGAAGTCTTAAATGGTAAGGTAGAAGCGGAAACTTGCTTTTTTATGATCATGCTATTATTTGGTTTAGGCTGTAGTAATCTAATTGGGGGCAACCATGTTTTCTTATTTTTGGCTTATTGCAAATAATAAGTTTCAGCCATCGTCGATCAAATGCCATGGCGACTATGACGGCTATGGCGAGTGTTGTCCTAATATTCGTGTAAGAATATTACTAGCTTTTTCGTTACTCACACTGTGTTTGATCTCGCCATTGCAGGCTGACGAGCAATCGGAGAAAATTGGCGAATATACTGGCGCGATAGAAACCGTCTATCCAGATTGGTTTAAAGTCAGCTTTATGGAGCTTGAAGAGGATGTGGCGGAAGCTGCGGCTGAAGGAAAGCGACTTATGCTGATATTCCATCAAAACGGCTGCCCATATTGCAATGCCTTAGTTGAACGCAACCTCGCTCAAGCGGATATTACGCAAACCTTAAAATCGAAATTTGATGTTATCGAAATTAACATGTGGGGAGATAGAGAGGTTGTTAGTGTAGGCGGTGATGTTTACACCGAAAAAGAATTCGCCGAAGCCTTGCAAGTGCAATTTACCCCAACCGTTTTGTTTCTAACTGAAGAGGGTAAACTTGCTTTGCGAATAAACGGTTATTACGACCCTGATAAATTTCGTCATGTACTAACTTACGTATCAGAAAAATTAGAATCCGAGCTGCCGTTTTCTGAGTTCCTCGCAAAACAAACTGAATCCACCTCTTCAAAATCCTTGATTGATAGAGACTACTACGCAGGTTCAACTAGCGATTTCAGCCGTAGCTTGGGTAAAGGTGGGAAACCCCAAATTCTGCTGTTTGAACAAGGCAGTTGTAAAAATTGTGAATCTCTGCATGACAGTATTTTGTCAAAACCTGAGAGCCAAGAATGGTTGAGCAAGTTTGATGTATATAGAGTTGATATGTGGGGTCGTGATCCTATCGAAGCGGAGGCTGGCAAAGAAATAACAGGACGAGAATGGAGTCGTGAGCTTGGCATCAATTACGCACCAACAATGATTCTCTATTCGGCTGATGGCACGGAAGTGATTCGCTCAGAGTCGTTTCTAAAAACTTTTCACACTCAATCCATCATGGCGTATGTTGCCAGCGACGCGTGGAAAGAAGAGCCTAATTTTCAGCGTTATCTATCGGCTCGAGCCGATGAGTTACGTGAACAAGGCGTGGATGTGAATATTTGGGACTAAGCAGATTAGCTCGCGCGGTTTTAGTCATTTGCGGCAGATTGCTTCGGCGTTATGTCAAGCTCTGGCAAGCTTTACGATCTTGTGCCGGTGTAGTGTCAAACGCTTCGCGGTATTTTAGTGTCATATGTGATTGAGAACTAAAGCCAACTGCATCGGCCACTGCCACTAAGGGTAAGCCAGAGTGCTGTACTAATGATCTAGCGCGTTCAAGCCGGCGTTGGTTGATTAATTGACTTGGGGTGGTGCCTGTTTCTTCTTTTATGATTCGCAGTAATGCTCGACGACTTATGCCAACCTTGTCTGCCAGTTTTTGCACATTAATTTCGCCATCGATATCTGTATCGGTCAGGCGCAATATTTGCTGGACTTGGGGTGAGTAATGATGACTTCCGTCATACACTCTTGGCGCAACTTGCTGGTCGCTTCGTTCAAAGTCTTCTAATAACATTTGCCTTGACACTCGTCGAGCAATGTCATCGCCTAAGTCTAGCCTGATTATTTCAATTGCTAAGTCTAACGTTGCTGCACCACCAGAGCACGACATACGTTGGCGATCAATTACCCATCGTCTATACCGAGCTCGCACGCTAGGATACATCTCGCAAAAACTGGCGAAGTCTTCCCAGTGTGCGGTTGCAGCAAAACCCTCGAGTAGGCCACTCGCGGCGAGTACGAAGCTTCCATTAGAGATGCCGCCAATCATGGCTTGCCTTAAAGCTTGCGATTGCACCCACGTCATAAGCTCTAGCGGTCTTTGATCCCAGGGCGCAAAGCCTGCAACCACTAGCACTAAGTCTGCGTGTTGCGCGTTAGCCAGTGGCGTGCTTGGATGTAGTAACAAGCCATTGTTATCAAGAATGATGTCATCTGCTTCGGTTAAAAAGGACCATGTGTAGGCTTCTGATCCAGATAAGCGATTTGCGTGACGAAATACTTCCAACATCGAGACAAGCCCAAATAATGGGAGACCCGGGCATAGGCAAAAGGCGACATGACGGCTATTCATGCCCTAATATGACATATAATGTCTCATATGTGATATCTGTTAAAGCATTCGTATTAAATAATAGAGGCTCAGATGCAGCGATTCCGTGCCACGCTCTATGAACAATCCCTCTATCGAATTTATACACACGCTGCAGTGGTCGGAGCTACCAACTGAGACGCAAACAATGGCTAAGCAGTGCTTGCTTGACTTGTTAGCGGTTGCAGCCAGTGGGACTCAAACTAAGCTTTCTCATATTATTACTAATCATGCCGTACAGCATTTTGCTGCAGGCCCTGATGGCGGCGGAGCTCGTTTATTGTTTGATGGCCGCAAGTGCAGCCCGTTAGGAGCATCGTTATCTAATGGTATGACGATAGATTCTATCGATGCGCATGATGGTCATAAGCCAACTAAAGGGCATGCCGGATGCGGTGTATTGCCTGCGCTATTGGCAATGCTTGATAACGAAACCCGTGCTCACGACGTTACCGAAGAAGAACTATTAACTTGCCTTGTTGTAGGTTATGAAATTGCCTGCCGAGCAGGGATTGCATTGCATGCCAGTGTGCCGGATTATCATACCTCGGGCGCTTGGGTTGCTCTAGCGGCTGCTGCAATTGGTGCTCGGGTTTTAAAGTTAGACGTTCAACAAACTCGTGAAGCTTTAGGCATTGCGGAGTACCACGGACCGCGTAGCCAAATGATGCGATGCATTGATCATCCCACCATGCTTAAAGATGGATCGGGGTGGGGTGCGATGGCGGGCGTGTCTGCAGCTTACTTGGCGCAATCAGGCTTCACCGGTGCGCCAGCTATAACGATGGAGTCTGAATCTGAAGCGCCTTTGTATGCTGACTTAGGTCGTCGTTGGTTAATCACAGAGCAATATTTTAAACCCTATCCAGTTTGCCGCTGGGCACAGCCAGCGATAGTGGCTGCTATGCGCCTACAAACTAAGCACGGTTTTACATTAGCCGGTATAGCTAAATTATCGATTGGTACATTTCATGAGTCATGGCGATTAGCAACAACGAAACCCACGACTACCGAGCAGGCACAGTACAGCCTGCCGTTTCCGGTGGCAGCTGCGATTAATAGTCGCAAGCTAACCGTGAACGAAATTGAAGGTGATGGTCTGACTAATCCTGAGGTGTTGGCATTCAGTGATTCGATTGAAATGCACGAGGTCGACGCGTATAACGACGAGTTTCCTGCACGCCGTATTAGCGATGTTGTTATTACGTTAAGAAACGGCACGGTGTTGGAATCCGGTCCTACCGAAGCCGATGGTGATCCTGAGTCGCCGTTAAGTAGTGAAGAGATGAGTGCCAAGTATTTTCGATTCGCGACCCCCGTTTTAGGTGAACGTCAAAGCCAAGCGCTAGCAGATAGGGTGCGTGGCATGGGAATGCAGACCCGCCATCTAGATGGTTTCTATTCATTGATTTACACAAACGGAGCATAGCTATTGGCCACCAGACCAAGAAGGCGTAAACGCAGTTCTAAAATTGCAGAGAATGCTAGCAAGGGTGTTATTGCGCAGCTTGACCGTGGTCGTTTGCATAATCGCTTTGCGCCGGTAGAGCCACTGGATGAAGAACAACTAGCGTTGATTCACGATGCTTCAATGGCGTTGCTGGAAGATCAAGGCATTGAAGTCATGGGTGAACAAGCCCTTGAGGTGTTTCGTAAAGGTGGGGCGGAGGTTGATAACAACGGCATGGTGCGGATGGACCGCAATTTAGTGATGGAATTAATCGCACATGCACCTGAGATGTTTACCGCACGTGCACGTAATCCTGCCAATGATCTTCTCGTAGGGGGTGACGTTATAAACTTCGGATTAGTGTCGGGTACACCCAATGTGCATGATGCAATCAATGGCAGGCGCATGGGTAATCTTGAGGATTACAAAAAACTGGTAAGCTTTGGGCAGTATTTTAATGTGCTGACGTTCTTTGGTAATCAAGCGACGGCACCAACGGACATGCCTGTCAATTCCCGGCATCTTGATACCACATTAATCAATCTTACTCTGTCGGATAAACCTTTTTTTGCACAAGGCATTGGAGCGGGACGTGTGTTAGACGCTGCGAACTTGTGCGCAATAGCACTCGGTTTGTCGCTTGAAGATTTAAAATCTAACCCGTGCGCTATGACAAACATTAATATTAATTCTCCGCGCAAGTTAGATGACAGCATGGCGTATGGCGCAATGCAACTGGCCATTCTAGGGCAACCCGTTACCGTCACGCCGTTCACATTGATGGGGGCAATGACACCTGCGACTTTAGGCGGTGCGTTTGTGCAACAAAACGCCGAGGCTTTACTGGGTATTTCACTATTGCAACTCATCAGGCCAGGCACACCATCAATATACGGCGGGTTTACTTCTAATGTTGACATGCGCTCTGGCTCGCCGGCATTCGGTACACCCGAAAACTCCTTGGCTAATATGGCGGGTGGGCAATTGGCACGTCACTACAAACTGCCGCATCGTACCAGTGCATGTAATGCATCGAATGCAGTTGATGTGCAAGCTACTTACGAAACCCAGATGTCATTATGGGGCTCAGTATTGGGCCATGGGAATTTGATTTACCATTCAGCCGGTTGGTTGGAAGGTGGTTTAGTTGCGTCATTTGAAAAAATCATCACCGACTGTGAAATGCTTCAACACATGACGCAGGTTTTGCAACCGATTAAAATCGACTTAGACGAGATCGGCTTAGACGCTATAAAAGAAGTTGGCCCTGGAGGGCATTTTTTTGGTTGCGATCATACAAAAGAGCGTTACAAGACGGCTTTCTATCAACCGTTTTTAAGTGACTGGCAAAATCATGAAAACTGGGTTGAGAGAGGGTCGTTAGATACAACACAACGAGCCACTAAAATATGGCAACAAATACTTGAGGAGTTCGAGCCGCCACCGAGCGATCCTGCCATAGTGGAAGAGATGGAAGCCTATGTTGCGAATCGTAAGGAAGTCCTGGGCAAACAAGAGCCTGCACTTGAGCCACAGTGGCTTTAGTTAATAATGAGTCGGAATCTATTGGGTCTACTGGATTTACTGGTATGAGTACTAAGGCAAACAATCAAACAGCGATACAAACTGATCGCGAACGTATGCAAAGTTGGAAGCAGTCAACACCGGATACTGAGTCAGTTGCCCACTTTAAACCTGGGCCGGGTATCCAGCGTTTGGATGTGTCGTTCGATATCGAAAAGTTGCAAGCTGCATTGCAAGAGGTGCTGAGGTTGTCAGAATTTCAAGGAGATTTAGATGCTGGCTTTGGAGCTATATCCTTGACGAGACGCCCAGGTGTGGAAAAGGAAACAGCCAATGATTTGTCTGGCTTATTTTATACCCGTGTTGATCAGTCACTGAAGGAAGTGAAACGCGAGGAGCTGGTTGATGAGTTCGCTTTCAAAGAGTTTGTGCCTTTATTTGCCGATACTTACCTTAAAGAAGTGTGGGAGACCCTACTCGAGATTGCGCCCATCGGCCGCATGCGGCTGCTCTCAAAAGGGCTGTACAACTGCAATTCATGGCATCGAGACCCAGAACCTCGATTGCATATCCCAATTGTGTCCAATCCTGGCTCATTATTCGTTGTAAATCATCATGTTACGCACTTGCCAGCTGATGGGTCTGTGTATTTTACCGACACTCGTGGCTATCACACAGCGCTAAATGGAGGCGAAACGAGACGCGTGCACGTCGTTGCTGCCTTGCCAATGTAAGCCCATTTGGGGCATCATTGTGGCAATTACAACGTTTACCGTGAACATTAGTGGTCTAAAAAAGGTCACCTATCAATAAGATTTAACATTCCACTGGAGAAAACTGAATGACGTTCAAGAAGAAAAACGGGCAGGACATGCCTACTCATGTTGTTGATATGGCCAAGTCTGTGTGCAAATCTGGCACAGACAAGACTGGCTCGGAGATGAACCGACGAGAATTTCTAGCCATTGCTAGCATCTTTGGTGCATCTGCGACCACGGCTTACGGCATGCTCGGTTTAGTTGCACCCTCTACCGCTGACGCTGCGGCTCACGCCAAGCAGCAAGGTGGAGCAGTTCGTTATCAAAC
>CALGND010000031.1 GCA_937958675.1 uncultured Granulosicoccaceae bacterium | reverse complement strand
ACCTTCGGGTGCCCGGCATATACACTTGAGATGCCATTTAAAGATACGGCCAATACGCCACAGCCTGAAGTTGGGTGGTCGCCTGAGCGATCGGTGTTGTTAGGTGGCAGTTTTGTTACTGCTGTGTATCAAGCGTTGATTCGATCCTAATCATTGATGATCAGTACTACCCACGCCTTCCTTGATATGACAGGCCAAACAAAAAAGTGAAGTAGCGTCTAGCGGCGCAAGTAGGTTATTTATAGGGTCTCAGCTGCAGGGATGCAGCTGCGAAGCCCCCATGGATGGGTTTATGGCGTCCCTTTGAATTACCCATTTGTGGCACAAAGCGGCAAGCCGTAGCGGACTTTGGTTACGGCTAAGTCCGATAGGTCTCAATTAGTAGCACAAGCTGCGTCCTGGCTAAAACTAATTCGTTCAAAGCCCTAGTTCGAGCTGTTGGAACTCGATTGTTGAAGAATCTTGTAGTCCCGATACCGAAAGCCCTAGTAGGCGGACTGAACCGTGTTGGTTTTCAGATAGGGCTTTATCTAGCAGGAAGGGGAGCATGCGTTTGGCTTGCGCGGTGGAGTGAATACCCGTGGGTAAGCTGTGCGCGCGGGTTAGGGTTTCGAAATTAGCGAAGCGAACTTTGATTGATAGGGTCGTACAGTGCAATTCACGTTCTTGAAGTTTGCTGAATATTTTCTCGCAGAGTTTTTCTAGATGCACGAGCATGTCTACGCTGTTATTCAGGTTAGTGCCAAAAGTGGTTTCAGAGCCAATTGATTTTCGCGTGCGTGAAGCGCGTACCTCGCGATAGTCGAGGCCGCGTGCCACATTAAAATAGTACTGGGCGCTTTTCCCAAAGTGCTGCTCCAGGTCGCTGAGGCGCCAGTGCCGCAAGTCAGCGCCATTTTGTATTCCGAGCTCGTGCATACGTGCCTCAGTGGCCGCGCCAACACCATAAAAACGACCAATCGGTAAGTCAGCCACGAAGCGCTCGCCGTGCTCAGGCAGGATGCAGTACAAGCCATCGGGCTTGTCAAAATCTGAGGCGATCTTAGCGAGAAATTTATTGTATGACACGCCGGCAGATGCCACCAAGCCTGTGCGCTGTAAAATCATCAGTTTGATTTCCTTGGCTATTTTTATGGCCGATCCACCAAACAGTTCAGTATCGGTGACATCCAAATAAGCCTCGTCCAATGACAACGGTTCAACCAGAGCACTGAATTCCTTAAACACGCTGTGAATTTGTTGCGACACCTGTCGGTATACATCAAACCGGCTGCTGACAAAAATCGCATCAGGACAACGTCGCACTGCCTCTGCGCTCGGCATCGCTGAATGTACGCCAAATTCTCGGGTTTCGTAGCTGCAGGCTGCCACCACACCTCGGCCATCTGGGCGGCCGCCAACGATAACGGGTTTGCCGCGCAATTCAGGATTGTCGCGTTGCTCTACAGATGCGTAAAAAGCGTCCATATCCACATGGATAATTTTGCGGGGCCGCTTGCTAGTATCTGGAACACTGTTTGTCAAACTTGATCTGCCGCTTGTGTGTCAATTGCTTTAGAATTGTCGGTATGAAGACGTGAGTGTAAACAGCCATAAGATTGGCCGAGAACACAGCGTAAAACCGTAGCCTCGTGGATCCTAATTGTGTCGAGCCAGAAAGAAGTTGAATTAAAAGGTGGCATGTATACCTTCATGTCGCTTAAGTTGCGGACAACCAACCTCGACACCATTAGTGAGCAGTTAGCGAGCAAAGTGCAGCAAGCGCCGAGTTTTTTCAAGGATACGCCTGTTGTGCTCGATTTAAGCTATTTGGACAACGATGTCGACAACGGTGATGATCAACCATCAGAGCTTGATGGTAAGGATCTGATCGATTGCATTAGGAAACACAAATTATTACCGATAGTAGCCAGTGTCAGTAACAAATCTTCACCGTTAGCAGGCTCAATCGCGTTACCATTGATCGAAGGCGGGGCTCAGCGCGACCGATCGACTTCCGCCGCGCCTGCGCCTAGCAAATCCGCTGAAGCGGCTGGCATGTCGGGAACAAAAGCGGCATCGGATGCCGCAACGGATGCCGATTTGGCAGTGTCGCCAACTGAAGTCGAATATGTTATCAAGTCACCAATGTTGGTTAACCGGCCAGTAAGATCTGGCCAGCAGTTATATGCACGAGATACTGACCTTATCGTTATGGGGTCGATTGGTGCTGGCGCTGAGGTAATTGCAGACGGTAATATCCACGTGTACGGCCCACTAAGAGGCAAGGCACTATGTGGCGTGTCAGGTAATGCTGAAACACGTATTTTTTGCCAGTCTCTGGAAGCAGAGCTGGTCTCAGTAGCCGGTAATTATCGGTTGCTAGAGGAAATACCCGAGGATTTGCGTGGAAAACCTGCGCAAATCTGGCTGGATAAGGAAAGGCTCAATATAGAGCCCCTTTAACAATTATGACAAAGTGATAGAAAATCTTTCGGGAGTGAGATCTTGACCAAAACAATCGTTGTTACATCGGGCAAAGGTGGTGTGGGTAAAACAACCACCAGCGCGTCCATAGCGACAGGGCTTGCACAAAAAGGCTACAAAACCGTCGTTATTGACTTCGACGTTGGCCTTCGTAACCTTGATCTGATCATGGGCTGTGAGCGTCGGGTTGTCTATGATTTAGTCAATTTGGTGAATCAAGAATCTAGCCTTCACCAAACGCTGATCAAAGATAAGCGAATCGATAACCTGTACATCCTGCCGGCTTCTCAAACCCGCGATAAAGATGCACTGACTATCGAGGGTATTGCTCGCGTCATGCACAAGCTGAAGAAGAGCGAATTTGATTACATCATTTGTGATTCGCCAGCAGGCATCGAAAAGGGCGCGAAGATGGCGCTGTACTTTGCCGATGAAGCAGTCATCACTACTAACCCCGAAGTCAGCTCTGTGCGCGACTCCGATCGTATACTGGGCATTCTGCAAAGCGAATCCAAACGTTCAAAAATGAACGAAGATCCGGTTAAAGAGCACTTGCTAATTACGCGCTATAATCCGAGTCGAGTCAAAGATGGACAAATGCTAAGCGTAGACGACATTGTTGAGCTACTGGCCATTCCATTGTTGGGGATAATACCTGAGTCCCCTACGGTGCTGGACTCGTCAAACGCCGGTAAGCCGGTTATCCTAGACCCTGCCAGTGAGGCGGGCCAGGCCTATTCCGATGCTATAGATCGGCTACTGGGCGACACCAAGCCACATCGTTTCTTGGAGGCCGAGAAAAAAGGCTTCCTTAAGCGTTTATTCGGGTAGAGCATCATGGGAATATTTAGTTTTTTCAGGAGTCGCGCAGAGGACGCCTCAGCAAAAGTTGCTAAGGATCGTTTACAAGTATTGATTGCGCACGAGCGCACTGGCCGAAATGGCCCAGATTACTTGCCCATGTTGAAAAAAGACATACTTGCTGTCATTAAAAAATATGTCAGCGTAGGCGAGGAGCAAGTTTCGGTGCAACTCGACTCTCAAGACGACTGCGATGTTCTGGAATTGAACATTACGTTGCCTGAAGCGGACGAGGCTAAGCCGCCTAAAAAGCCTGCCACAGCATAGTAAGCATTGCTCTGTGAGCAACGTGCTTAGGACGTCAATCTAACGCCGTTAGTGGCGCGTTTTCTCTATTTCCTCCAACCCAACGCCACTCGGCGTTGGGTTACAAAAGTTGGGTTCAAAAACTTTCCGAATGGCAAGATTCTCCTCAAGCAATGAATATTGATGTCAGATCGATGTGTGCTTGGCTATATTTTTGAGGCAATTTTGAGGATATCTCAGCTGCTAAGACCGAGCTAGCAGCGCTAAAAGTCCCAGTTTGTTGCATAAAAACAACTATTTTCAAAATTGTTTAAAAACCAATCAAAATTGACTAGCCAACTCGATATTCTCTTCTACACTTGTTCTCGTGCGGTGCCACACTGCTCAGCTGTCTTTCAGAAATTAGCAAATTTTGTTGCATTATTCTGACAAGCTGACTAGAGTTGCGTCACCTGAACACGTATTTAGTCCACACAGCAAATATATTCTGATTGGAGAAAACTATGAAATTGACTAAAACAGCAGTGGCTCTTGCAGTAGCAGCGAGCTTCGCAGCAATACCAATGACGGCATCTGCCACAACCACGTTGTCTGGTCTTGTACAGATCAAACTACAAGGCACAGATGAGGACGATGATCCAGGTACACCTGAGAAAGAAGGCGATCCTGAGATTGCTGCGGGCGACGTACTATTCGGTATCACTTCTGAGCACACTATGAGCAATGGCCTAACTGGCTACGGTAGTGTACGACTTGATCTAGATCGCCTATCTAACGGTGGCACTGACGTTTCAGTTGTAGATGGTACAGATACAGAAGTTGCATCAGGCAATATCAAGACAGCTGGTTCAGCTGACTCGGTTTACGTCGGTGTTAAAGGTGGTTTCGGTGACTTACGTTTCGGTGAAATCCCACTTGCTGTTGAATACGGTCAGCTATCTAACGACATCTATGATGTTGGTGCGGAAATCAACGGTGGTGTGAGCTACGTTGGTTCATTTGGTCCTGCTTCAGTTATCGCTAACTGGTCTCCGGGTCGTAACTCTGATGCGGTTGGTGTTGGTGCTAAGTTCAGCATTGGTGGATTTTCTATTGGTGTTGGTACTGAAACACGTGATGATCTTGCTAACACTGCTTTTGGCGCGTCTTTCGGTTATGCCGGTGCGTCTATCGGTATCCACGCAGCAACTAAAGAAAACGAAGGTGCTGGTGCAGATGACACAGAAATCTTTGGTATCAAAGTTGGCTACGGCATCGGTCCAGTATCGCTTGGCCTTACTCACATGACTCAAGAAGAGGGTAATGCTGAAGAAGATACTACTCGTCTAGATATCGTTTATGACATGGGTGGCGACACTGAGCTAAGCTCACGTATCAATAGCTTTGGCGGTGACGCAGATGGTTCTGATTGGCGTATCCAGTTGACTAAATTCTTCTAAGAATCAGTCAACAATCAGTTCTACTTAAGCTGTACAAAGAAAGCCCCGATCATTCGGGGCTTTTTTTTTGCCCGTCATTCCGTGCTTGATCCGGAATCCATGTTGGTGCGCCAAGGTAGGCTAGTGTTCTGCTAGTTATTCGCGGGGACGAAGGTGGTGAAGTGTGTTTCCGCAAGTTGGTCGCTAACGCCTAGAGCGCTCAGCGAATGTTTTAACACATCAATAAACAAGTTTAAAAATTCGACGTGCCTGCTGTTTGCCTTGGATTTTGGCGTATTCGTTAATTCGCTCAGGCAGGCGTAAAGCTTTTGATTCTTAGGCTTGATGTAGCTTCGCGCAATTGGTCCGGCCTGCCTCAAGCAGTACCAGTCCGCTATCAGCGCGATCATTGAGCAGGCTTCGAAGTCCTTGTGTGTCAATTCGTATAGCGCGGCCGCTGCATCGAGGTCAGACACCAACTCTGGCGTGATGAGTTCTTTCATCGCTCCAAGTGTTAACGATTTAGATGGACTGGTTTGAGCCATTATGAGTAGATACGCAAGATCGGCTGCCGTTGCCTTATTTATTTCGCAAGCGATATCCGCCGGCCACTCTTTGATCAGATAATGATGTTTTACTCGTGTGCGCACTCTGTTGTAGAGAAATTCGCCGTAGGTCTTCGAGTTTAAGGCTGGTCCATCAACGATGCCGGCATCTGCATCGGCTGACTCACTGTTTGCTCGATAGTAATCGATTAATGTTTGATCGATCGGCATCGCGCCGATCGCAATGGTATCGATCCGACAGCCTTGTGATCTTGAGCTAGGATGGATCAGCTTGTAGCAAGCGGGGAATGACACAAGCGAGGGCACCGCGATGTCAGTTAAAGTTTGCCCATCGCGCTTGTAGTGTGTTGTATTGTCAACATGCATATGGCCACTAAAGTGTAGATTCAGTCCTGCCGCGATCAAAGCATTAGCGACTAGCGCATCAGGTGAGCGTCGTACAATTTCACTTTGGCCGAATAGACGAGCGTCGCACTTTGTTTGATGATCTATCGGGTCGATAGCAGGGTAGTGAGAAAACGCGATCAGCTGTTTTCCCGTTGCTTTTGCACGTGTGCAAACATCCTTTATCCAGTCGAGCAAAAAAGGCTTAACTCGCAATACCGAATTCCATCCTGCGTCAGAGCTATTGATAAAGGTGCTTTTTCGGGTAGGGTCGGTGCGCCCGTTGCGCGGCTCAAATACATTGGCGTCTATCATCAATAGCCAAACGCCCTCGCTGGGTTCGACAAGGTAGGATGCATCCATAAGTGAATGAACCGCCGAGCCATCTGCGGATTGTGCGTCATACATCCGCGCTTCTGGTTTGTCTGATTTTCCGAATGGCGTTTCCCAATGTAGGTAGTCGGCATGGTTAAACAATCCGAAATCTGCCATAGGTAGTAAACCTGCGGGTGAGCCTTCGCAGTACATATTTTTCGTCAAGACAGCGGTATCACTCTCAGTTGCGGCAACTTCTGGGTCACTGGTGACTAGTGTGCTTCCGTGATCGTTAATAAATCGTGTTGACTGATGTTTGCCCGAAGGGCCATAGAAATCGTGGTTACCCGGTATTGCGTAAAATGCCATATCGTATTCACTGCGATAGTGGTTTAACAATACAGTGAGGCGCTTTGTTGATTCTATCTGCCCATCGTCTGTGTAGTCGCCGAGCAGAACCACATGGCGGACACCGCGTTGTTGGATATCTGAAAGTGCCGCTTTTAATGCTTTGCCACTTTCATTGAATACGCGTGAGGATCGTCGTGTGTCTTGCCAACTTCTAAGCGTAAGTTGTTTGCCATCGATAGAGGTATAGCCGCAGCCGTAATCGCTGTGCAGATCGTGAAAGTGTGCGTCGGCAATGACGGCGATGGCCGGAAGTTCAGTCATTGAAATAAAAGCCGTGATGAAGTGTTGAACTGATGAGTGCGTGCGAGCATGGCGGTTGGTTTATGATACTCCAAGAATCCAAGGAACATGAACTGGCGTGACTAAGACAACTATCGCCTTTTATTCGCCGCTTAAACCGGCTGATCATATTATCCCGTCAGGTGATCGCTTAATGGCGCGACTGCTGATTGATGGTATGGCTAACGCTGGCTACAAGGTGGATATTGCGTCTAAGCTTCGTGCATTTATTAAAAATGCTGATGATCAGCCGGGGGTTGAGCAACTCAATATTCACGCGCAAAGCGAAATCCAACGATTATCTGCGCAATGGACACAACAAGCCGTGCCTGCGCTTTGGTTTTGTTATCACCCGTACTACAAGTCGCCAGATTTAATCGGACCAGAATTATGCAAGGCCTTCAACATTCCTTATGTTACGGCAGAGGCAAGTTTCTCCCGGCGTCGCAGCCAAGGTGTTTGGGGTGCTTTGCAACAGCAGGTAATCAACTCGATCAACGATGCGGCAGTGAATATCTGTTTTACAGAGCGAGACAAAATTGGTTTGCGCGATGGCGCGCCCGCAGCAAATCTTGTTACCCTGCGCCCCTTTATTGATACTTCGAATTTTGTTCAACACCCGATATCTGTTGATACACCTCAACTTGTGGCTGTTGCGATGATGCGAGCTGGGGACAAGATGAACAGCTATGTCGATTTAGCTGCTGCGCTAAAGCAGCTGTTGCATTTGTCCTGGACACTTTCTGTGGTGGGTGATGGCCCAATGCTTAGTGAAGTAAAAGCGCTGTTTGCTGGATTTCCAGCTGAGCGGATCATCTGGCACGGCAGGCAAGAACGCGCCGACATTGCAGCATTGTTTGCGCAAAGTGCGCTGTATGTGTGGCCTGGATGTGGAGAGGCATACGGTTTGGCCTACCTTGAAGCGCAAGCGGCGGGGCTGCCGGTTGTAGCTTACGATACTGCGGGCGTGCCAGAGGTTGTCGAGGCCGGATACAGTGGAATCCTGACGCCTTTACACGACGATAAACTGTATGCCGCGGCGATTGAAAATTTACTAAGCAACGAACCGCAGCGTGCTCAGATGTCACGGCAGGCTAGATTACATGTGCAGTTTAAGCATGGCTTTGCACAGGCAAGTAAGACGCTTAAGTCGATACTGCAAGATCATCTCGGGTCGACGGCATAATGGATACCGCTTCGATGAAATCGTTGATCAAGGCCTTAGAGAAGCGAGCGAGCGCTGGCTGCCCTGTTCAGTTTTGGTTGCGCGATGACGATGCAATTGAACCAACAAAACCGCTTGATCGTTTGCTCGATCTTTGTGAACAGCACGGCGTCCCCGTTACCTTGGCTGTTATTCCAGCACTATCGGGAAGCCCATTGGCTTCGAATCTTGCTCACAGTAGCCTGGTGGCCGTGGCAGTGCATGGTTGGTCGCATCAAAACTACGCGCCAGCTTCTGAAAAAAAACAGGAGCTTGGGCTGCATCGACCGTTGACTGAAGTGGTGGCCGAACTTGAACGCGGTTATGCCGATCTAGAGCAACGGCATACAGAGCAGTTCGTACCATTACTGGTGCCGCCCTGGAATCGAATTGATGCCGCTGTTATTCAAGCCTTGCCTGGCATTGGCTTTACCGGTTTATCAACCTTTGGCGCACAGACCTCAAATTTAATACCGATGATAAATACGCACGTTGATTTAATCGACTGGAGAGGGTCGCGAGGTGGCCGCCCAACCACGGATCTTGCGAACGAGATTGTGAATCTGATACAAAACACACGCACACCAATTGGCATACTCGGCCATCATCTGGTGCACGATGACAACGCCTGGCAGTTCTTAGAGCAGCTATTTGCTGCTACGGTTGAGCATGAAGGAGCGAGCTGGGTACCGATAAGCCATTTATTGCCAGACCCACGACTTCCAAGCGAGTAGCAACCCTTTGTCTTGCACTTGAGCTTGCTGACACCAACGCTCTACTTCAGCTAAGGGTGTTTCTTGGCGTAACGAGCCTGCAACGATATCTGCATCCGCAAGCGTCACAGAGCCGCCTCGTGCCATCAATGTGAAAATCAATGGCCCTGTTGCCCACCAAGCGGGCGCATTTGGGAGCGCGGTCATCACATCGCCCAGTGCTGCATTGAGGCGCGTAAATACTGGATGATTTGGGGGTGCTGCCACCATTGAATTGGCTAATAGCAAGCCACCCTTGCCAGTGTTGCGAGGAGTATTTTCCGCCATGGTTGTTAATCCGGTCATGGGGGTGAGATCGTGAAAGCTTAGGTCGTTGCGGGTTGGATACCAATCGCTGTCTAGGTATACGCCTCCCTGTTTTTCGACGATGAGATAGCGAGCCACATCAACAGCTCCTGGAAAATCACCTTTGGACAACATGTCTGTGTAAACGGGGTTCTCGGTCAAGCCTAGTGAGTTTAAATTGTCTTCATTCCATAGCTGATAATCATATCCCTGCGCCTTGGCGTGCACTTCCCAGGCACGAGTTCCGGCCGGTGGCGAGTGTGGGCCTATCCATATTTGATGAATTTTGCGTGGAACCGCCTGTCGATTAGCATTCGTCAGGGCTTTACGTTCTGCACTAGTAAACTGCGTGAAGGGGCTCAGCAGCGTTGGAGGCGGTACCAAATGGTATTGATGCCCAATACTGGCAATTGCGTCTTTTTCTGCTTTGGCTAGCTTTAACAATGCAGAATGTAGGCGCCTGGGCAAGCCTAAAGCCGTGCGATTTCCAAGCAGTTCGACGTGCGGATCGCCCTGTAGCGACGTCAGAATTTCTCTTGCCTCTTGAAAACGCTGTTCCAAACGTAATGCCTCCGCCGCTTTCAGTTGGTTATTCAGTCGTTTTTTTTCCAGGCTGTTTGCTGGTGCTGACAAATTTTTATCCTTTTTTTCAAGCACTTAGTATCAAAAATCGCAGTGACTAACTTAGCTTAACGACCTGCTAACGATCATGTTATCGTGTGGCGTTAGTTTCTCAAAGCCTACCAACAATACAATTCTCATCTGGGTCATGTCCGATCAATTAAAACCAAAAGCAGACCTATTGCGAATCGAGAACCTTGCCGTACGGTTTCCGTTGCCCGGCGGCCATATTGATGCGGTAAAAGGCGCTAGCCTGCGGGTGTTGCCGGGCAAAGTAACCGCGCTCGTGGGTGAATCCGGTTCCGGTAAGTCTGTTATCAGTCAAGTGATCATGGGGCTGCAACCGGAAACGGCGACAGTTTCAGGGCGGGTCCTGTTTAACGACCCCGCAGAACCCGATACTGTGCATGACATGGTGACCTTGCCTCATGATGGTCGATTGATTCGATCCATTCGAGGTCGTCGCATCGGTATGATTTTTCAAGAACCCATGACCTCTTTCTCGCCGCTGCATACGGTGGGTAATCAAATATCAGAACTACTTAGCGAACACACACTGATGTCGCCCACTCAACAACGTGCGCGATGTGAGGAAATGTTAGGTCTGGTTGGGTTTGAAAACCCCAACAAGGTCTTTGATATGTATTCGTTCGAGTTGTCGGGTGGTATGCGGCAACGAGCCATGATCGCGATGGCGCTAATTTGTGAGCCTGCGTTGCTTATTGCAGATGAGCCCACCACCGCGCTGGATGTCACTATTCAAGCGCAGATTCTGAATCTGTTACGTGATCTTCAGTCAGAGCTCAAGATGGCTGTTTTGTTGATTACTCATGACCTTGGTGTGGTGGCCAATATGGCTGACGAAGTGTCGGTTATCTATCATGGGCAAATTATGGAATCGGGCCCGGTGGATAGTATTTTTAGAAACCCTAGCCACCCGTACTTAAAAGGCTTGATGGCGGCAATACCTCAGTTCGGTATGGCTAGAGACACCCGACTCAAACCACTTCGAGATATTGAAACCAATGTCGATCATTTGCAGGATAAATTGTTTGCTCCTCCAAAAGAGCAAGAATCAAAGGCTGACATCATGTTGTCGGTTAAAAATTTAAGCAAAACATTTATTACTCGTAAACAGGATTGGAAGGTAGGCGGTGCCGTAAAAACTGTCCCCGCGGTGGATAACGTAAGTTTTGACATTCGCCGTGGCGAATGCCTTGGTTTGGTGGGCGAAAGTGGAAGTGGCAAAACAACCCTAAGTAAAATTTTAATGCATGCAGTCACACCTGATACCGGTAGTGTCAGCTTTGATGATGGTAGCGGGCCGGTTGATGTGCTTGCGGCCAGAGGCGAAGAGCTTAAGGAGCTGCGTACAAAAATTCAGATGATTTTCCAAGATCCGATTTCATCGTTATCGCCGCGTATGTCTGTAGGCAATATTCTGCGAGAGCCTTTCGAGATTCATCAGCGCGGTACAGCTGCGCAACGCAACATTGCGATTACAGCACTGCTCAATGCTGTTGGTCTGGGTGATAATGCTTTACAACGTTATCCTCACAGTTTTTCTGGTGGTCAACGTCAGCGCATTGGTATAGCCCGATCATTAGCTATCTCGCCTAGCCTAATTATTTGTGACGAGCCGGTATCAGCTTTGGATGTATCAGTGCAGGCGCAGGTGCTTAATCTTCTGAAAGACTTACAAAAGGATATGGATCTGACGTATCTATTTATCTCCCATAATTTATCAGTGATTGACTACATGGCGGATAGAGTCGCGGTGATGTGGGCGGGTAAAATTGTCGAACTCGCCTCGCGCGATGTCATCATGAAAGACCCAGTTCATCCGTATACTCAATCCCTAATGAATGCGGTGCCGTTTCCTGATCTGGATCGGCCATTGGATTTTGCCGCGGCCGGAAAGGCAAGCTCAACATCATCTAAAGAATGGGCGAGCGTTTTTCGCGATGATGAAGATACGGGTGCACTTGCATCATTGGATTTAGGCAATGATCATTTTGTACTCGCTCGTAGCACAGCAGATTATAAGGAGCTACGATCTTGATTACTCGGCGCCAGATTCTTGGATTGCTAACGTCCGCTGTTATCCCTGCAACGTTACGAGCGAACACTGAATCGACATTGGATTCGTCATTTTTACGCGAACGTATCGATGGTGGCGAATTGCCTGAACTGGCTTCCCGTCTGCCCGATAAGCCACGAGTGATTGATCTTAAATCAATGGGGCGCGAGCCCGGGCGGCATGGTGGCAACTTACGCATCCTAATCGGTCGTGCAAAAGATATTCGGTACATCCCTATCAATAGCTATTCAAGGCTTGTTTGTTTCAACGAGCAATTAGAGATGGTGCCGGACATTCTTGATTCGTACACCGTCGAAGAGGGGCGGATTTTTACCTTACATTTACGGCCCGGTCATCGTTGGTCGGACGGCAGCGAACTAACCTCCGAAGACTTTAACTACTTCTGGAACGATGTTGTGCTCAACACCGAGTATCTGCGTGGTGGGCCGCCTGTAGGGTTAAAGGTGGACGGTGAGGTAGCTAAGTTTGAGGTGATTGATAAGCTGACCGTGCGTTATTCCTGGTCGCTGCCTAATCCACGGTTTTTGAGTAGGCTAGCCGCTCCTAATCCGCAAACCTTAATGCTTCCATCAGCCTACTTGCGTCAGTTTCATGCAAGTTATCAAAGCCCGGAAAACTTAGCAGCTTTTATCGATCAATACCGCGTTGATGATTGGGTTGGTTTGCATCGCAAAATGTCTCGACAAAACAGACCTGAAAATCCGGATTTACCAACCCTTGAGGCTTGGCGTCCACGTACATGGCCACCAGCGGAGCAATTTGTTTTTGAACGCAATCCTTACTTTCACCGTGTTGACGAAACAGGTAAACAGCTGCCTTACATTGACCGGGTGCTTCTTAATGTGAGTTCGACTGAAATCATTGCTGCCAAAACGGCAACAGGTGATAGCGATTTGCAAGGTGTAGGCCTTGGGCTTCCCGACTACACATTGATCAAAGAATCTGAAAAACGTTTCCCAATTAAGGTGTCTTTGTGGCGGCGTACCCAAGGGTCTAGCGTTGCTTTGTTTCCTAACTTAAATTGCGAGGATCCGGTTTGGCGCTCGCTGTTTCAAGATGTGCGCGTTAGGCGCGCGATGTCATTAGCAATCAATCGTCGAGAGGTTAATCAGGTTCTTTATTATGGGCTTGCCCACGAGAGTGCCAACACCGTGTTGCCAGAAAGCCCCTTGTTCAAGCCTGAATATGCCACTGCTTGGGCAAGCTACGACCCAGATCAAGCTAACCGTTTGCTTGATGAAGTGGGGATAGTTGAACGAAATCCAGCTGGCATAAGATTGTTATCAGATGGACGGCCGGCGTATATAACGATTGAATCGGCAGGGGAGAGCACATTAGAGACCGATGTGTTGGAGCTCTTAACTGATCACTTTCGCCAAGTGGGGATCGCATTGTTCATTCGCAGTTCTCAGCGAGATATTTTTCGCAGCCGAATCATGGGCGGGAGTGTAATGATGTCGGTTTTTAGTGGTCTTGATAACGGATTGCCTTCGGCTGATATGGCGCCTACACAATTAGCACCTACTCGTGGTGATCAATTGCAGTGGCCGGTATGGGGGCTGCACTATATGTCGGCCCAAACTCAAGGAAAGCCTGCCGATATGCCTTATGTAAAAGAGCTGGGTAAGCTTCTTGATAATTGGATGCTTTCCACTAATACAGAGCAACGCACCGCTATATGGGATCGCATGCTGGCTATTCATGCTGATCAGGTATTTTCAATTGGTACTGTTAACGGTGGCTTACAACCACTAGCGCGCTCAGCACTCTTGCGGAACATTCCAGAAACGGGCCTATATGGGTATTCGCCGATGAGTTACCTTGGTGTCTATATGCCAGATACCTTTTGGTTCGAGAAAGAGCGCTAATTATGTTTCGTTATATTTTGTGGCGCATTCTTACGATGATCCCAACCCTGCTGATCATTTCAGCATTGGTGTTTGTCATTATCGAATTACCGCCGGGGGATTTTTTCGAAAGTCATGTGGCCGAACTTCGCGCCCTAGGTGAAACCGCAGACTTGGCCGAAATAGAAATGCTAAAAGAGCGTTACGGTTTTGATAAACCGATGATTGTTCGTTACGCCCATTGGCTCGGCGGCATGCTCGTGGGTGATTTTGGTTATTCGTTTGAATACCGATTGCCGGTTAATGAAGTGGTAGGTGATCGGCTTTGGTTAACGATATTAGTCTCTGTCGTTACTATTGCCTTTACCTGGATGATTGCGTTTCCGATCGGAATTTACTCGGCTACTCATCAATATAGTTGGGGTGACTACGGGCTGACATTCGTCGGCATGATAGGTATTGCGGTGCCTAACTTCATATTGGCCCTGGTGATGATGTATCTGGCCAATGTTTGGTTCGGTACCTCGATCGGCCATTTGATGGATCGCGAGTATTTTAATCAGCCGATGTCTTGGGAAAAATTTGTATCCATTCTGGAGCACTTGTGGATCCCGGTTCTGATTATCGGGACAGCGGGTACAGCGGCTATGATCAGGCGCTTGCGCGCCAACCTGTTGGACGAACTAAAAAAACAATACGTCATCACCGCTCGTTCAAAAGGTTTAAAGCCGAGAAAGGTGTTACTGAAGTATCCACTTCGCATGGCACTTAACTTTTTCATCTCTGATATTGGCTCGATTTTACCTGCCGTTATTTCTGGCGCAGAAGTGACGGCCATTGTGTTGTCTCTGGAGACTACCGGGCCAATGCTGATCAAAGCACTGCAAAGTCAGGATATGTATTTAGCTGGGTCATTCCTGATGTTTCTAGCGTTCCTGACGGTTATCGGCGTGTTGGTTTCAGATATTGCATTGGCAATTTTGGATCCGCGCATACGATTTGGTGCGGGGCGACATCGATGAAATCGCCGTTGCCTGAATCCGGTGCACCGCTTGAACACTATGTGTCGGAGGCCGCTTACGACCCTACAAGTATTGAGAACGATGCCGCTGTGGCAGGCCCCATGGCACATGCCTCACAAATGCAGCTTATGTGGTGGTACTTCCGTCAACATAAGCTTGCATTGGTGTCGGGCATTTTTTTGTTGTTGGTGTATCTATCAATTCTGTTTAGCGAATTTCTAGCGCCCTATAATTTGCATACTCGCCACACTGAATCTATCTACGCGCCGCCAATTTCCGTTCATTTTACTCGTGACGGCAGTTTGGTTCGCCCCTACGTATATGGGCAAACGATGACGCTCGATATGACTACACTTCGTCGTAACTACACAGACAATCTAGATGATATTCAACCATTAAGGTTTTTCTGCCGCGGGGATAGCTATAAATTTTGGAGCTTGATTGAAACCAATTTTCATTTGATCTGTCCAGCAACAGATGGGCAACTGTTTCTGCTTGGTACGGATCGTCTGGGGCGAGACGTATTATCGCGAACGATATACGGGGCGAGAATATCCTTAACGATAGGTATCTTTGGTGTGTTGTTAAGTTTTGTTCTTGGCATTGTTATTGGCGGCATTGCGGGCTACCGTGGTGGCGTATTTGACATGCTGGTTCAACGCATCACAGAAGTATTGCAATCGATTCCAAGTATTCCATTATGGATGGCGCTCGCCACGATAATTCCCTTAACATGGAGCCCGCTTTTAGTGTATGTCGGTATCACTGTCATTCTGAGTTTGCTGGATTGGACAGGGCTAGCAAGAGCGGTGCGATCCAAGCTTCTATCGCTACGCGAAGAAGACTACGTTGTTGCGGCGGAGTTACTTGGCGCTAGTAGCAAGCGCGTGATTGGTCGGCATTTAGTTCCGGGGTTTATGTCGCACTTAATAGCCAGTGCAACACTAACTGTGCCTGCCATGATTCTTGGTGAGACAGCGTTGAGCTTTTTGGGCATTGGATTACGTCCTCCGATCACTAGCTGGGGCATTCTTTTAACAGAGGCGCGAAGTATCAATATCATCGCTTTGTACCCATGGCTTTTGTTTCCTGTCGTGCCGGTTATTCTGGTTATCTTGGCTTTTAACTTTCTTGGAGACGGTTTGCGTGATGCTGCCGATCCATATAAGTAAAGATGTGCGGCGAGTATGGTGATTAAGGTGGATGAAGCGGATACAAACAGTCTAGGTTCGATCAATCAGCTAGGCGACAAGCGAATCCTTATGTACAGCCATGACACATTTGGGCTGGGCCATTTACGTCGCTGTCGTGCCATAGCGCATTCCTTGGTTGAAAATTTCAGTGGCCTGAGCGTCCTCATTATCTCTGGTGCGGCGATAGCCGGTGCTTTTGATTTTCGAGCCCGTGTCGACTTTGTCAAGATACCCAGTGTTATAAAACTGCGTAGTGGAGAATACACATCGCTAGACCAGCACATTGATCTGGGCGAAACGATCAGAATGCGTGAGTCGATCATACGTCACACTGCTGAGTCGTTTAAACCTGATATTTTTATTGTTGATAAAGAGCCCATGGGGCTTCAGGGTGAAATAAGTGACACCCTTAAATTTTTAAAATCACGAAAAACAACCCTTATATTGGGCTTGCGCGATGTTATGGATTCCCCGCATCTCTTAGCGGCTGAGTGGAAGCGAAAAGCGCTGATACCCAAGATCAATAAAACCTATGATCATATATGGGTCTATGGGCCAGAGAATTTCTACAATCCTATGATTGGGCTGGATATTCCACAAGCCATGCGCGACAGAATAACGTTCGTTGGTTTTTTAAAACGCGAAGCCCAAGCAATGCAAGATGGTTTATCTACGCATAAACAGCAGGGCGATTACATTCTTATTACCCCCGGCGGTGGGGGCGATGGCGTGGCACTGGTCCGAGGAGTTATGGCAGCTTACGAGCATGATGCTAGCCTTGTGCATAAAACGCTTATTGTGCTCGGGCCTTACATGCCAGGTAAAGAGCGCAGTGAGTTTCTTGCAAAAAGTGCAGACTTAGATAATGTTGAGGTCATTGATTTTGATTCCCGTATGGAAGAATTGATAGCCGGTGCCAAAGCGGTTGTTTCGATGGGTGGTTACAACACGTTTTGTGAAATCTTGTCCTTCGACAAACCTGCATTGATTGTTCCACGAATCATCCCGCGTGAAGAACAACTTATTCGCACTGAAAGAGCGATGAAGCTAGGTATGGTTGAAATGCTTCTTCCAGAAGATGCTGAGAATCCGGTAAAAATGAGTGCAGCATTAAAAGCACTTCCTGATACGCCAAAACCATCAGAGAGAGCGGGAAATATCGAATTGAACGGGCTCGATAATGTGTCGCAGATTATTGGTAATATTTTCACAAACGGAGCTTTACCACAAAGCAATCCGAAGGCGAAAGTGTCATCCACCTAAGTCAGCAAGAACAACCCATTCGTCGCAAGTTGGTTGTTGTATTAAAAGGGTATCCGCGGCTTTCAGAAACGTTTATTGCACAAGAGCTCCTAGGCCTTGAAAAAGCTGGAATCGAGCTGGTAATAGCCTCATTACGACATCCCACTGATAGCGCGCATCATGCTGTTCATGATGAAATCCAGGCTGGAGTGATTTACCTACCTGAATATATTCATCAATCACCGCTGCGCGTATTACGTGGGCTGATCGGCAGTTTGAGAATGCCTGGCTTTGCTAGGGCGTGTAAGCAGTTTTCGAAAGATCTTGCACGTGATCGTAGCCGTAATCGAATCAGGCGCTTTGCCCAAGCTGCAGTGCTTGCCTCTGAATGGCCTGAAGGTGCCCAGTGGTTGCATGCCCATTTTATCCATACACCTGCTTCGGTAACTGCTTATACCAGCATCATAAAAGGCATTCCATGGACTGTCTCTGCGCACGCCAAGGATATCTGGACTTCACCTGATTGGGAGTTACGGGAAAAACTAAGGCATGCTCAGTGGGCCGTCACCTGTACTCGTTTCGGCCATCAGCATTTGCAGTCACTTGCCGCGGATGCATCCGGTGTTCATCTGAGTTATCACGGGCTGGATCTGTCGCGTTTCCCGCCGTTTGATCGAGCCAAATCCAGTAATGTCGGGCTGGATGTTGATAACCCCATTGTTATTCTTAGCGTGGGGCGTGCGGTCGAAAAAAAGGGTTTTGATATTCTTTTAAGAGCGCTAGCCGCGCTACATGAGTCTTTGCAGTGGCGTTTTGTCCATATTGGCGGAGGAACAGAGTTGCTAAAACTACAAGCGCTTGCCAAGCAATTGCTCATTGAAGATCGGATAGCGTGGTTGGGTGCAATTAACCAAACTGAAGTTTTGGCTAACTATCAGAAGGCTGACGTGTTTGCCTTGGCGTGCAGGGTCACAGCGGATGGGGATAGAGATGGTTTGCCTAATGTGTTGTTAGAAGCGGCGAGCCAAGGGATGACATGCGTCTCTACGAAGATATCGGGAATCCCTGAATTTTTTGATGACCATAATGGACTGATAGTCGATCCTGAAGACCCTGATCGGTTTGCCGCTGCTTTGGTACAAGCTATCGAGTCACCCGAGTTGCGCGATCAGTTAGGCAAGATGGCGCAGGAAAAAGTGAGAAGCGCTTTCGACTACCACACCAGCATTGCTCAATTGCTTGGCTTGTTTGAACAGCAATGGAATCGAGGCTAATGGCTGAGGCTCGGCAGCTACGTGTCATGTTCTATGTTCAGCATCTGCTGGGCATTGGGCACTTAATGAGGGCTCGTCGAATTGCCTTGGCGTTGCATGCAAACGGGATTCAAGTGACCTTAGTCACTGGTGGGCTACCTGTCGCAGGCTTTGAATCATCAGGTGTGGATCAAATTGCGTTGCCTTCTCTGGCTGTGCGTGATGGCAATTTTAGTGCCTTGGTGGATAGTGACGGCCAAGTGGTTGACGACGTATTCAAGGAGAATCGTCGCATACACTTATTGGAAGCCTACGCCAGATGTCGTCCAGATATAGTGATGTTAGAAGCCTATCCCTTTGGTCGGCGCCAGCTACGCTTTGAGCTTCTGCCTCTTATCGAAGCAATACAAATTAGCTTGCCAAAGCCATTGCTAGTGACGTCGATTCGCGATGTGTTGCAAAGGCGTAGCAAAGCGGGTAGAGATGAAGAGACCGCAAAGCTTATCAATTTATACTTCGACAAAGTTTTAGTTCACGGCGATCCAAAATTTGCACAGCTTGATGATTCGTTTCCAATGGCAAAAGCAATCGCTGATAAAATTGCTTATACCGGTTTGGTGTGTGGGCCGCCCCCGCAGGTGTCGTCGGAGGCCTTTACTATTGTTGTCTCTGCTGGCGGTGGTGCAGTGGGGTCAGATTTATTGCATGCGTCGATACAGGCTGCAATGCTGTTACCAGACGTTGAATCATGGTGTGTCATCACTGGCCCGTACTTACCTCAGCAGGAATACGACGCACTGCGTAGTAAGGCTCCTGCCAATGTCACCATTGAGCGATTCAGATCCGACTTCACTGGCTTGCTGGCTACAGCTGCACTCTCTATATCCCAGTCGGGCTACAATACAGTTAGCGACGTGCTGCAGGCGAAATGCCGTGCATTGCTCTTACCGTTCAGTTCGCATGGCGAAACCGAGCAATCGGATAGAGCGGTCAGTTTAGAACAGCGCGGGCTGGCTACGGTAGTGCCCGATGACGTATTATCGACCAAGGTCTCGTCAGGGGAAAAATTAGCGTCAATCATTCGCACAAGCTTGGCACAGGAAACACCTCAGCAATCTTCTTTGATCAATTGCGATGGCGCAGCGGGCACTGCTCAGGTGTTGCTCGATCTGGCTAAGTTTAATGGCTTGAATGTTTAAGTCGCCAACTGATGACATAATTAAACCCATGGATACTCGTTTTACAGGCGATGAAAGCAATTGGGCGCGGCTTGAAGCTGAGCTGGATGCTTGGTTATCAGGCGGGCGTATCGCTAGCTTCTGGTGGCGTGATGATGACGCTGTTGCACCTGGCCCCAAGCTTGATCAGCTTATTGAGACCACAAAGTCTACTGGGCTTCTACTCGCGGTCATTCCAAAACGTTTGCAGTCCACATTGGTGTCTTCGCTTTCGCAGGCAGCGCATGTTCATGTGGCACAGCATGGTTATGCTCATATTAACCATGCGCCAAGAGGGCAAGGCTTGGGTGCTTGGGAGCTTGGATTACACCGTGGGATCGATGCAGTCATAGCTGATCTTGATGTAGGCCATACGTGCTTGGAGAAACACTTCCAATCACAGTTTTTGCCTGTTGTTGTTCCGCCTTGGAATCGTATTGCACCCGAACTGATGCAAGCTATCGCTGCACGGGGCTATATAGGTGTGTCGGCATTTGGCCCTCGTTCAACTGTTTCTCCTGCGCCAGGCTTGATGATCACTAACGCTCATTGCGATCCAATAAAGTGGAAGCCTAAGCCTCATTTTAGAGGCAGCGGTAAAGTCATCGCGCAATTGGTAGAGCACTTAGAGGCGCGGCGCAATGGCACAGTCGACGCAGATGAAGCCACCGGTTTTTTGACTCACCATATTGATCTGGATGCCGCGGCTTGGGAGTTTTGTGCCCGCCTTGTGACGTTGATCAATCATCATGACGCTGCACAATGGCGCTCACCCGAGGACTTGTTTGCAGCATGAGTAAAGCCTTTGTTAGAAACGCAGAGCACACTGACGCTGATGCTATCTGCCAACTATTGCACACCAAAATGAACAATCGGATTCCGGTTGATTATTGGCGTAGGCTTATCGATTATCAATGGCTTGATAGCAAGCCTGATTTTGGACGTGTTGTTGAAGCTGATGGGCTGGTGTTGGGTTATTGCGGAATGGTCTATGCCGATCGTATGCTTGGCCCGGCAAACCAGCTTCGTCAAGAGCGCATTGTTAGCATGAGCTCTTGGTACTTGGATAAATCGTTGCGTGGACAAGGGCTCGGCCGGGATATGCTGATTTCATGTATCGCAGATCCTACGCTTACCTATGCCACGCTGACTAACTCAAAAAAACCATTGGGTATAGTGGAGTCACTAGGTTTTAAGGTGCTTGAAGATCAGCGCTATATCTGGCGCAAGAGCAATCAATCGAGTGTTGGTATTGTTGTTATCTCTGACACCGTGGCCATCAGTGAACGTATTGAGTTGCATCAGCAAAAACTGATCGATGATATGCGCCCGTATTCGTTAGTGCCTATATTACTTGAGCTTGATGGGCAGCAATCGCTATTGTTTTTCTCGATTAAGCGAAAAGATTCTGACATACTCTGGTATGACTTAATGCATGCCAGTGATCAAGCGCTTTTCGTTAACTGCGCACAGGCGCTGGCTGATCACCTTCTGCCAGATACACCGGCCGTATTGGCTGCTGATGCACGGTTTGTTACTCAGCCGCCAATAGGCATGGCTGCTGAACCTTTACCTGTAGCCCGATACTACGTGAGCAAACGTGTGGTGCCGCATGAAATAGACCACCTGTATAGTGAGTTACAGTTATTAGATCTGAAGCTTGACTAGATCGATCAATTGAAAAAATAAGAAGGTTAAAAATGAAGCACTTTCGATTGAACATAAAACTTGTTGCAATATTGCTTGGTGTGGTGATGTTGTTTGGAGCAAACGTTGACGCCAAGGCTCAACAACTGTCCCTGTCATCAGATAACGATCAAACAACTGCCGAGCTATCCGCTATTGAAAATCCGGAAGCGGTGAGAGCGTTGGTTTCCCGCTTGTCAGACAACGAGGTCAGAGATCTGTTATTGCAGCAATTGGATGCTGTTGCTGAAAAACAGAATACAGAGCAGGCCGCGGGGGAGGTGAGCCTTTTTAGTCTCATTACAACTTACATCCCTATTTCTGTGGGTGATGCAGTCAATAACATTCCAAATATGATCTCGGGATTTATCGCATTGGTCGGCGTGTTTATCAGTAGTCTCGGGCCTGGAGGTTTGATAAAGCTTATTGGTATATTTTGTGTCGCCATTGCTGCTGGCTTTTTAGTTGAATTTCTAGTTAGGCAGTTGACATTAAATTGGCGATCAACAGTCGTTGAAGCCTCTTCCGATCATTCCTTGGTAGAGACTTTGAAATTACTGTTTCGGCGTTTCATTCTTGATCTGTCTGGTTTGATAGCATTTATTCTTGTTTCGCAATTTGTGATAAAGCAACTAGTTGATCCTAGTGCTCACTATTTTACCCATCATTTCTTATGGAATATGGTGCTCATACCAAGGCTTTTTTCAGTTGTTTTGAAATTTGCATTTGCGCCCCAGCGTTCAGATTTAAGATTAATTCACACTACAGATGAATCGGCTAAATTCCTACACAGACATTTAGTCGGTGTTGCAATAGCAATCGGCTTTACCTTGTCCTTTATCGATTTAAGGGCTTTGCCCGGTGCTGAAGGGATTGAGCCTAAAATCGGATTTGTGTTTAATTTGTTTATACATCTTTATTTCGCCTTTATTGCATGGAAATCACGATTCACATTAATCGATATTATTAATGGAAAGGACGATGACGCTACACCGGCCGAGCAAGCGGTAGCAAAAATGTATCCCTACTATGCTTTGTTAGTAGTGGCGAGTAGCTGGATGTTGGTGGAGATGTTGGTAGCCCGGCAAGAAATGCATCTTGTCGCTAAAGGCATTCAATACTCAACTATGTTTATTCTGTTGCTTGCACCGGTTTTGGATACAGCCGTAAGAGGATTGGTGCGACACTTAACTCCGTCGATAAGTGGCGATGGTGCCTTAGCTCAGCATGCTTACGAATCTACAAAACGCAGCTATATAAGAATTGGCCGCTTACTCGTAGTGCTGTTTGTATTGGTCTGGCTTACCTGGATTTGGGGGGTCGATATTGCGAATATGAACGCTACTGATATCGGCACGATAAAGACTCAAAGGTTTGTTGGTTTTATTGGGATAGTTTCAGTTGGTTACCTATGTTGGGAGTTAGCAACACTGTGGCTAAATAGAAAATTAGCGGCCGAGCATACAGCCGCAGGTGGCGGCGGCGAGTTAGCCACTCCAGGCGGCGATGGAGGTGGGCCAGGAGGGTCAAGGCTATCAACAGTTTTGCCGTTAATCACTTGGTTTGTACAAGCAGCTATTGTGATCATGACGGTATTGATCGCGCTTGGAGATATTGGAGTCGATACAACGCCCTTATTAGCAGGTGCTGGTATCGTTGGCCTTGCCATCGGTTTTGGTGCTCAAAAGTTGGTTGCCGATATCGTATCAGGATTATTTTTCCTAATTGATGATGCGTTCAGGGCTGGTGAGTATGTCAATATTGAAGGGACAATGGGCACGGTTGAAAAAATCTCACTGCGTGCCATGCAGTTGCGCCATCACCGGGGGCCTATTCATACCATTCCTTATGGGGAAATCCCAAAAATAACGAACTATTCAAGGGATTGGACGATTATGAAATTGCAATTCACAGTGCCATTCGAAACCGATCTCATAAAGGTAAAAAAGATCTTTAAAAAAATTGGAACCGACTTACTAGAACACCCCGAGTTTGGTGATGATTTTTTTAGCCCGTTTAAATCTCAAGGTGTGGTTCAGGTCGATGACGTGGGTATCGTCTTACGCGGTAAGTTTATGGTAAAACCGGGTAAGCAATTCATGATTCGAAAAGAAATATTCCAACGTGTCCAAAAAGACTTTGAAGCAAACGGTATTCAGTTCGCTCGAAAAGAAGTGCGCGTTAAATTGGATAATGCGACACCTGGAGATTCGGAGTTGTCTGAGGCCGATAAAAGCGCGATAGGTGCTGCTGCTTCGGAGGCGAGTGAAGAAAAACCTAATACCTAGGCTAGCTGGTAAGCTGCCCTTAGTTTGAAGCAGGGTGTTGTCCACTAAGCCACAAAGCGAGCGTATTATGGAACAGAGCATTTTTAAGTTTATCTGGAAATACTCAAAGAAAAACCAGCTCGTTCTTTTGATGGTCACACTGCTGACTTTTCCAATTCTGTATGTCACGTTGGAGCTGCCCAAGCGCATCATTAACGATGCCATAGGTGGCTCTAATGCAGGTGTAGTGCTTCTTGGGGTTTCACTTAGCCAAGTGCAGTTTTTACTGCTACTGTGCGGCGCCTTCCTGTTAGCTGTTCTGGTTAACGGGCTATTGAAGATGCGGCTGAACACCATGAAAGGTGTACTAGCTGAACGCTTGTTACGCCGATTTCGATTTCAGTTGCTAACGCGCATCTTGCGATTCCCTAAGCCTTACTTTCAAAGCACAAGCCAAGGCGAATTGGTTTCCATGGTGACGTCAGAGGCTGAGCCGCTTGGCGGGATTATGGGAGACATGATATCGCAACCCATTCTCCAAGCTGGCCAGATGATCACCATTTTGGTATTCCTTTTTGCACAAAGCGTTTGGTTTGGATTGGCCGCTATTGCCTTGATCCCTTTGCAAGCGTGGATTATTCCGATATTGCAGCGTCAAATCAATTTGCTGAATAAGGGACGTATTCAAGAGGTTCGTAGGCTCGCAGCGGATATCGGTGAGACGGCGGCCGGCGTGAGTGATATTCGCACCAATGGCGGTTTGCGCTACCGAATGTCGATGTTTTCTAATCGTTTAGGGAATCTATACAACATTCGGTTTGAGATATATCAGAAGAAATTCTTTATGAAGTTTCTGAATAACTTCATTAATCAGCTGACACCGTTCTTTTTCTATTCTGTCGGCGGTTACCTGGCAATAAAAGGGCACATCACGGTCGGTGCTTTGGTCGCAGCTTTAGCCGCTTTTAAAGATATGTCTTCGCCATGGAAAGAGCTACTGGCTTTTTACAATGCAACTCAGGACGTTGCTTTAAGGTGGGAGGCTGTAGTTGAACGTTTTGCACCAAGCTCCTTAGTCGATAGTAGTTTGTATGAAGGTACACCGGATGGTGATATTAGTTTGATCGGTGATATCGAAATTAGTGACGTCACTATCCGAGATGAAGCTGGGCAAATAGTGTTAGAAGATATCAATTTATCGATACCCCGAGGTGCACGTGTGGCTGTTAAGACGAGCAGCGAATCGGCGACCTTAGCGTTTGCTGATCTGCTTACGCGTGAAGTCATTCCACAACGAGGGTCGGTTACTATCGCTGGTCGTGATCTGAATACCATACATCAAGTAACACTTGCCAACCGTATAGGGTATGCTCATTCGAATCCGCATATACTCCAAGGCACGCTGGGCGAAAATATATTATTACCGTTTAAAAATAAGCCTATTGAAACATTCGTTGATCGCGCAGACATCGATGACTTTCAAGAAAAAGCGGAACAATCTGGTAATAGTATCGATCCGTTTGAAGTAGATTGGATTGATCCTACGGTTGCTGGCCTACAATCATCAGAAGAAATTAGAGAGTGGTGGTTTCAGCTGGTCCAGGCGATGGGGATCGATGATTTTATGGTGCGTCGCGCTTTACGTTCGCAGATTGTGCACAAGTGGCATAAAAAATTGGCTGATGCCATCGTAAGTTTGCGTCCTGAGATCGCTATGAGGCTAGCCGCGGCTGGGTTAGATGATGTTGTTCATGGTTTTCATCCTGAAAAGTTTAATTCTGTTTCTCCTTTAGGTAGTAATCTTCTCTATGCTTTGCCTACTCGCGCCTTGACGCAATTGTCCTTGTCACAAGACGACAACTTTGTGCGCATCATTCATGAACAAGGGATCGCCGATGAGCTGATGCAAATGTCGGTCACCTTGATCGAGAATCTAACGGCTACTTTTGGCAATGATGGTACGGATCATCCGTTATTTCGACGTTTAAATATGGACGAGGAGCTGTATCAGCGTCTTGGAACTATAATAAAAAAACGACGTGACGTTGGCGATGCTGGGTTAGCCGCCGAGGACTATGGGCTCATGCTGACTGTGCCTTTTGCGTTTTCGTCTGAACAGATGGGGCCAGCGTTTAGTGAGGCTTTTAAGCAGCGAGTGCTGCAGATTCGCAAAACCAGTGCAGCTCAAATGGTGCAAGAATTAGACGGCCTGTTCGAAACCATCGACCCTCAAAAATACATTCCGGTGATGACACTGATGGGTAATGCGTTATTTGGGAGGATCTCGAAAATGGCAGGATCTCGCGAGAAATTGATTGAGGATATTATCGTAGAAGTGTTGAACGAGCATGACTTGCGCCGTCTAGCTGCCGAATCCGTCCATGATTTAACCACTTCCTCGGGCGGTGATAATCTGCCAACAGTGTTTAAAGAGCGTATTGCGTTTAGCCGGGCGGGTATAAAAAAGCCAGATATCCTGATTCTTGCAAACTCGCTTGCTAGCCATAATAGCGATGAGCGAGAACTGATGAGAGTGCGCGTTAGCAAGTTGATGCCTGACACAACCAAAATCTTTATAGAGAAAGAAATCAGAAACCCCGAAAGATACGATATGTTTGTGGAAATTGTTGATGGACGGATTGACGGTGGAGATCGGCGTGATTCCGCAGAAAGTTCAGATGCACGGCGGGACCTTGACCGCAAGATTGGGGTACTCGCAAAAACCGAGTTGTTTGGAGGGCTTGACCGTAAACAGCAACGATTACTTGCGTTTGGCGCGCAATGGTATAAAGCGGAAGCCAATCAGACGATATTTGCTCTAGATGAAGATGCTGATGCAGCGTATTTGTGTGTCGAAGGTTCGGCCGGTTTGTATTGGACAGCGGATCATGGCGAGAGGCGGATGGTATCGGAAGTCACTGCAGGGCGATTGATAGGGGACGTGTCGATCATTCTGAGTGAAAAGCGTCCGCTGGATCTTGTTGCACTCGAGGACAGCGTGTTCTTACGTATTGGCGCTACCGAATTGATGGCGGTCATTGAAAACGACGCGATGGTAGCATCTAGCTTAATGAAAGCCGTGGCTGGGAATATGATGGGTATCGCGGATACTTTACGTGCGATGCGAAATTATTCTACTGAACAGGGTGTAGATTTTTCTAAATTCGACGAAATGTCTTCGCAAGAACAAAAGGCTACTTAGACCCACCTTTGCAAGGTGGCGAAACAGGTACAGATCCCCCGCGTTTTTCCCATTCATCTGGTGTATGTGTATGCAAACTAAGTGCGTGCACCGACCCAGCTAATTGATCCGCGAGTAACTTATTAATACTGCGATGGCGTTGTATTAATGGTGTGTCTTTAAACACCTGACTCACCACCACGAGTTTGAAATGCGACTCTGACCCAGCCGGTACATTGTGATTGTCACTCTCGTTGATCACATCAAGGTAAATGGGTTGAAACTCATCAACGATCTTGTCGTTTATCTGTTGGGCAGTGGTCACTTTAGTGGTTCCTTTAGTGTTGCAGACATAGTAAGGGTGCGAGCGATAATTGTCATCCCCGCGAAGGGGGGGCCATCTGTAATCAGGCATGGATCCCCGACTTCGCGAGGATGATGGGTGGCCTTCACGGGGATGACAGCTCAAAACACAGGCGAAAAAAAGGGCTGTAGGTCAATGACCTACAGCCCTTTTCTATAAAATAGATCCGTACTTACGTACGCTCTGTCACTTCCACGATGTGATAACCAAATTGTGTTTTGATTGGACCTTGAACTTCGCCCACTTCACCTTCAAAACAAGCCACATCGAATTCAGGCACCATTTGGCCACGGCCAAATGTACCCAAGTGGCCGCCTTCGGCGCCAGATGGGCAGCTAGAGTTGGCTTTAGCCAAATCGGCGAAGTCAGCTCCACCTTTGATTTGATCGATCAAACCTTGGCATTTATCTTCGCTGTCTACAAGTATGTGGCGGGCAGTGGCTTGGCTCATGATTTTGGTTTCCAAATGCCAAAGGCATCTATTGGTGGTGGTGCAGGCGCCGCTTGTTTGGGCTGCTGCTGCTGCGAGACGTCATCGACAACATGTTTCATAAACGCGTTGAGCTCATCGAGGACTTCGATTTTTTGTGTTGGTGGCATATCTTGCTGGCCTAGCATGTAGCCAACCACCGCACATAAGTATTGCGAACACACGCCAGGATCTTTGGCTCCAGCGTCGTGTTGCTCCAATACCGCTTTGATATCGTTGATCAGTTTCCCTGAAAGCTGTAACTCACTCATGCTGGTACGCGCCTAGCAGGCTTGCTACTGCGCTTTTTTAGCGTAGGTGGCATAGCTGGCGGTTGTTGTTGCGCGTAAACATGAGTAGGCATATCTAGCTCACTAGTCAGGCGAACCTGTTTGCAGCAAGGGCAGCGGTGCCATGTAGTGGTTGCACGGGCGCCGGTCTCTGAACGATCTTGTAACATCAAGGTATTGCAGCTATTGCATTTCATGTTGTTTATTAATCTGGTCGGACAATAAAAGGCCAGGTGTGCCTAGCCGTATTGTATTAGATTTCAAGAATGATTAGGGCAGGTTCTAACAGGGATGGGTCGTCTTTTTGCCTATTGACGACAGCCTATCAGCCACATTTAGAATCGCCACAATTGAGGCAGGTTTGGCAGCCATCTCTAAGAACTAACGCCTTGTGGTTACATTTTGCGCACAGTGACGCATTGGCTTGCCAAGCTTCTTCGCCGCCGCTAGGTTCGGCATCAGCACTTGCTTCAGCTTCAGCATTTAATTCGGCCTTTTTTGCATCAATCATTTTTTGTTGTTCAGGATCGACTTCATCCCGCTTCAACATGCCGATATCAATTAGGTGAGTTTCGATAACTTCACCAATTTCTGCAATGATCGAAGGCATGTATTTGCCTTTGTTCCAATAGCCACCACGCGGGTCAAAAACTGAGCGTAGTTCGTCAACGATAAACGTGACGTCACCACCTTTGCGAAACACCGCTGACATGATCAGAGTGAGCGCAACAATCCACTGGAAGTGATCCAGATTTTTGGTGTTGATAAACACTTCAAATGGGCGGCGCAGCTCGTGCTCTGTGCCTTCATTTAAAATGATATCGTTAATAGTGATGTACATAGCGTGACCAGATACGTGGCTCGGCACCTTCAGTTTGTAGGTAGAGCCGATCAGTTTCTCTGGTCGCTTTAACGTTTCGTGCATTTGAATAACATCGGCTCGTTCTGGCTGAGCTTGAGTTGCTTCAATGTTTGTGTCGCTATCTGCTTTGTTGACACTAAAGCCAACTATTTTTTTAGTAATTTTCATAGTCTCATCCCCTGTCTAGTGCTATCTCGCTGATTTTTTGCTAACTTGAGCTGCGAGCTTAGAACTTGCCGTAATATCCTTCTTTTAATGCGTCGTACAAGTTTGCGGCGCTATGCATTTCGCCGTCGTATTCTATTTCTTCGTTGCCTTTAACACTAACCACTGAGCCATCATCTAACGTGAATTGGTATTCAGTGTTTTCCAGATCTTCTTCCTTCACTAATACACCTTGGAAGTTTTCTGGGTTAAAGCGAAACGTCGTGCAACCCTTTAAGCCTTGATCGTAAGCCGTCATATAGATGTTTTTGAACTTCTCAAACGGAAACTCTGTTGGTATGTTGGCTGTTTTGGATATTGATGAATCAATCCATTTTTGCGCCGCCGCCTGTACCGCTACGTGTTCTTCTGGCGAGATATCATCAGCAGAAATAAAGTAGTCGGGTAATTGCGTGGCGGTATCAGCGCTGCCAGGTTTGGCATCTGCATTAACCAACTCACGGTAGGCGAGTAATTCAAATGAACACACGTCTACTTTTTCTTTGGTGTTTTTGCCTTCACGAATAACATTGCGTGAATACATGTGAGCAAAGCTTGGCTCTATGCCGTTGCTGGCATTGTTGGCTAGCGATAACGCGATTGTTCCGGTTGGCGCTATTGAGCTGTGATGTGAAAATCGAGCACCAGTTTCTGCAAGTTCGTCAACGAGTTGCGGATCAACTGAGCCGATACGTTGCATGTAGCGGCTATAACGTGCGTGCAATACACGGCCAGCAACTTTGTCACCAATGCTGTAACCATCATCTTTCATCTCTGGGCGCTTACGTAACATCTCTCCTGTTACCGTAAACATCTCATTCATGATGGGTGCTGGACCTTTTTCCTTGGCTAGATTTAATGATTCACGCCAACCCGTTACCGCAAGTTCTTGCGTAACTTTTTCTGTGAACTCAAGCGACTTTGCGCTACCGTATTTGTGACCAAGCAACGTTAGGGTGCTGCCCAGACCAAGATAGCCCATGCCGTGACGGCGTTTACGCAAGATCTCTGCGCGTTGCTCTGGCAGTGGCAATCCATTCACTTCAACGACATTGTCGAGCATGCGCGTAAAGATCGAAACGGTGCGGGTAAATCGAGGCCAGTCAAAACGCGCTTTATCTGTAAATGGATCAATAACAAAGCGTGTTAGGTTGATGGAGCCAAGCAGGCAAGCACCATAAGCTGGTAGTGGTTGTTCACCACAAGGGTTAGTGGCTCTGATGTTCTCATCAAACCAGTTGTTGTTCATCTCATTGACCTTATCAATCAGAATGAAGCCGGGTTCCGCAAAATCGTAAGTAGAAGACATAATTAGGTCCCACAATCGACGCGCAGGTAGTGTCTTGTAAACACGGCAAGCTACCAAGCCTTCTTCGTTAACCACTGCATTAAGGTGGCTAGGCCAATCACGCCAGATAATTTGATCTGGGTTATCTAGTTCTATATTGTTTTCTTGAAGTTCTTTTTCGCGAATCGGGAAAGCTAGCTGCCACGGTTCGTCTGCTTTAACAGCTTGAATAAAATCTTCAGTGATTAGCAACGACAAATTGAACTGGCGAAGACGACCATCTTCGTTCTTCGCTTTGATGAACTCGAGTACATCTGGATGACGGACGTCGAAAGTACCCATTTGAGCACCACGACGGCCACCGGCAGACGACACGGTAAAGCACATTTTGTCGAAGATATCCATAAATGACAGCGGGCCAGAGGTATACGCACCAGCACCCGATACATAAGCACCACGCGGGCGCAGTGTTGAGAAATCGTAGCCGATACCGCAACCAGCCTTTAGTGTTAGGCCAGCCTCATGTACTTTGTGCAAAATGTCATCCATAGAATCCTGAACCGTTCCGGATACGGTGCAGTTAATCGTTGATGTGGCTGGTTTATGTTCTACAGCGCCTGCATTGGAGGTGATACGCCCAGCAGGGGTTGCGCCTTGCTCTAAGGCCCATAGAAATTCTTGGTACCACTTTTTCTGGTTGGCTTCGCCTTTTTCGGTTTCTGCTAATGCGCGAGCAACACGATGAAAGGTATCGCTAACTGACTGGTCGACGTTATCTCCGTCCTTGGTTTTCAGCCGATACTTTTTATCCCATATGTCTAACGAGGTTTCCTGCAGAGGAATCCTGTTTAAAGGGCTTGCTTTTTCTGCGTCGGGAACAGCTACTAGATCCACGGTACTCATTGATGTCTTACTTCTCCAGTCGATGCGGGCAGTGACGATGCACTCGCAATACTTGCAGTTCGTAGTTGCAAAATTGCTTGCAAAAACTTAGTTGCAAAAATTCAGCCCAAAATCGGGTCAACCACACATCATCTTGTGATTATATCTCGATTCGGGCACTACATATAGTGTTATAGACCACGAGCGCGACTATTACGAAGTTTTTGTAATGCGTGATTGCAAGTGGTGGTTGCAAATGGCTGCAAGCAGGCTGTTTAACAAGCTCGAAAACTGTGAGCAGCCACACAAAAAACGTCAAGAGTGCGATACGGGCTGCGCAGTCTACTGCTGGAATCAGTAGTCCGTCAACAGTAAATCCACTAGATATAGATTTGTTTTTACAATTAACCACAAGATATGGTGGTTGGTGGGTATATCCCTGAGAAAACCTGTGGATAGCTTGTGGGTAACTTGGGATAACTCAAAAATACGACGTTTTATTGACTATTTGTTGGCCTGTTTAGTTAGTTGTCAGCCCCGCAGAGATTGGCATAAATCCAATCAACTTAAGGCCAACCGGCATCCACCTCTCAGACTCGGCAACAGCTGAGAAAGCACCTGTTCTCGGGACGCCGTAAACCCATCCATGGGGGCTTCGCGGCAGCATCCCTGCTGCCGAGACCCGAGAACAGGCACTTATCACAGCTGTCACCGAATCTGCGAGGTGGATGCCTACTTATATTGTTTGCACAAGAGCAGACGAGGCATCCTTCACGCGAACCAGTGCTTGATGCAATAGGCTCCAATTCCAGGGCCTCAACGGCATGGATGCCGTTGCGAAGCCCCCATGGATGGGTTTATGGCGTCCCAGGAATTGGAGCCTATTACGTCAGGCACTAGGTTCGCGTGAAGGATGCCGGCCAGACTCATAGAAAAAGACTCGAAGGAAAAATGAGTACTAGTTGCGTCAATCGCTATATCTAGTTGATATAAAACCCGTTGACTTTAGTTTGCGAGCGATAAGCAGTTCGCACTCTGCACTAGGCGGCCGCGAATAAAGTTTGTTTCAGCTCACAATTGGTTGATAAACGAGGAAAGAAATTTGAGGCAGTGCTAAAAACTATTAGCTATCGCTAGCGGCGTGGTTTATTGCCTAGTATTGTTCTTCCCAAGGCCTCTTAAGGCAATAACGAGATCGGGCTTACCCGACACTGGAGAGAGTTATCATGTTATTTAAAAGAAAACAACTGTTCCCATCAGTACGGACTACTGGAAAAATCATTAAAACCAAGCGTTGGGTGCATCGCAACCAGCTTAAGCTCGGTATGTACGTTAGTGAGCTCGACAAGCCTTGGGAAGAAACACATTTTATGTTTCAAGGTTTCGCAATCGATTCGCAGAAACTGCTTGAAGAAGTTCAGCAAATCTCTGAATACGTGCAAGTAGATGCAGAGAAATGGACAGCTGTTTCATCTAACAGCACCAATAGGCTTTGCGGCGCTACTCGATAATTTTGAGCCTTACCGAGTAAGAAAAGCATTAAGTCACAACACGATATCGTTAACTAGACAATATCAATCAGAGCCAGCAAGTCTGGCTACAGCCATAACGTCGCTAGCCCCAAAAAGGCGATAAGACCGATTACATCAGTGATCGTTGTTAGTGCAACACCGCCAGCTAATGCCGGATCAATCCCTGCCTTACGCATCGCAACGGGTATGACCAAGCCCGCAGCCGCCGCGCAAATCATGTTTATCAGTAATGCCACACCTAGTATTAAGCCTATCTGCCAATCACCAAACCAAAGATAAGTAAACGCACTCACAACAGCAGCCCACATCAAGCCGTTTAACAAGCCTACGGCGAGCTCTTTTGCCAACATAGCCTGCGTATTACTACGGTTAATCTGCCCAAGTGCTTGTCCGCGTATCACCAGAGTCAACGTTTGGTTGCCAGCTATACCGCCCATACTAGGCACCACTGTCATCAGCACTGCAAGCGTTACAACGCGTTCCAATGTGCCTTCAAATTGCGCTATTACCCATGATGCTAACAGTGCTGTGAGCAGATTTACTCCTAGCCATAATGTACGCTTTCGCATACTGCGAAACACTGGCGAGAAGAAATCATCCTCTTGGTTAAGGCCGGCCATACTCATCACAGATTGTTCGGCTTCCTCACGGATGACATCGACAACATCATCAATCGTTACTCGGCCAATTAATCGCTTGTTATCGTCTACAACGGGTGCTGATACAAGGTCGTAATCTTCGAAGTGTCGAGAGACTTCACTGGCTGGTGTAAGTTCGTGCAGCGGCTCTACGTCTTTTTTATAAACATCAGACACCAATGCATCAGTGTTGGATGTTAACAACCGCCGGATGGGTAGCTCACCTCGAAATCGGCCATACAAATCGACCACATATAACCTATCGGTATGGCGCGGTAGGTTATTGCGTCTTCGCAAATAACGTAAGACAACATCGAGAGTTACATCGCCGCGCACCGTTATGGTGTCAAGGTTCATTAAGCCACCGGCACTATCCTCAGGATACGAAAGCACTTGTTCAAGGCGCTCACGATCTTGGCGGTCCATGCCCGATAGTAAATCGCGCGTTAGCTTTTCTGGCAGTGATTGGATGAAGTCAGCACGGTCATCAAGATCGAGTTGTTCGGATGCTGCTCTTAGCTCTTCGAGTTCCATGTCGTCGACGAGCGAGGTACGGACCTCATCATGTACCTCCATCAACACTTCGCCGTCGTAATCTGGATTAACCAGCTCCCAGAGTATTAGACGTTTGGCAATGGGTAGCGACTCAAGTGCATCGGCAATTTCCGCCGGATGCATGGCTTGCATAACTGAGCGCGCAGCGCTCAGTGAGCCTTCATTGATTTTGTCGGCGAGTTCGGTAAGCTGCTTTTCATTTTCGCTATCGATGGTGTGCTCCGACGCCTTGGCTTTGTTGCTAGGTAACGCTAACGTTCTAGCACCCGGGGGCTTGTGGTTAGTTGCTGTTTATCCGAGTCAGCAGAGATTGTTGTTCTTCCCAGCTGGTGGCTTGCAACATGCTCTGCGCCAGCTTTCGCAATCGTACACGTCGGCTGTCGATTAAACACCGCTTAACTTCCAACAGTGAATTGGGCGGCATACTGAAGTTTGTTAAACCTAAGCCCAACAGCAGGCGTACATAGCGTGGGTCTCCAGCCATTTCACCGCACATGGCAACAGGAATATTGGCTGTACGCCCGGCCGCGATGACGTGATTGATCAACTGTAAAACGGCGGGGTGTAGCGGGTCGTATAGATAGTCAACTTGGTCATCAATGCGATCGATTGCCAGAGTGTATTGAATCAGATCATTAGTGCCGATTGATAAAAAGTCGAGATGCGCGGCGAACTGATCCGCGGCAATTGCAGCAGCGGGAACTTCGATCATGCCGCCAACTGGGATGTCTTCGTCAAATTCGCTTCCTTCGGAGCGTAAGTCGTCCTTGACCGATTCGATAAGTGACAAGCTTTGAACAATCTCGCTTGTTGAGGTCAGCATTGGCAATAGGATGCGTACAGGGCCTCGGCTAGAGGCTCGTAGTATGGCGCGTAGCTGCGGAATAAAAATGGATGTATCGTTTAAGCAAAGCCTGATACCTCGCATACCCAAGGCTGGGTTACTATTTTTTTTGTGCCGCGCATTGGCAAGTACGCTAGAGAAGAGTTTGTCCGCGCCAAGATCGGCTGTGCGTAATGTTAAGGGCGCACCCTTTAGTGCGCGCAATACTTTCGTATACGCCTTAAAGTGCTGTTGCTCTGTGGGTACGGCAGATTGATCGAGGTACAAAAATTCAGTTCGGTATAAGCCTACGCCATCTGCGTGCACGCGCTTCATCGCTTTGATGTCGTCATCGATTTCAATATTGACATTGAGCTGCAAGCGTACGCCGTCACGGGTGACGGATTGCATATCGTTTATTTTGCTGAGTTCGCGTAGCTGTTGCTTGTGGGCTTTTTGCTGTTGTCGAAAACTATCCAGCATTTCTGTCGTGGCTTCAGCTAAGATCAAACCTGATTCACCATTTAAGGTGATGGTCTCGCCCGATTTAATGTATTCACGAATGTTGTGTACGCCAACGATCGCTGGTATGCCCAAGCTACGTGCAAGGATTGCCGTGTGCGATAGTTGCCCGCCGGTTTCAGTGATAAAGCCGGCTACGCCATGATTGCGCATCACTACTGTATCGGCTGGGGTGAGATCATCGGCGATAACGATTTGGCCTTTCCAGTGTTCGCCGCCAAAGGTTTCGTTGTTTTCGTTTAGTGCGCGTAGCACAGCATCAATCACGTGGTTTACGTCATCAATACGAGTGGAAATGTAGTTGTCGTCCATCGACGCAAATACTTTGCTTAATTCTTCGCGCTGTTGTTGTAGTGCGGCTTCAGCATTGCATTGTTCGTTCTTGATAGTTTCGATGGGTTTTTTGGTTAGTAGGCTGTCATCCAACATCAAAATGTGCGTTTCAATAAACGCGGCGATATCCCCGCCTGTATCTTTGGGTATAGCGCCCAGTGTTGCTAGTAATTCTTTACGTGCTGATTTTATTGCCTGACGCAAACGCTTAATTTCACCAGGTATGGCTCGCTTAGTTAGTTTTCGTGCTGAAACATCTACCTGATTTCGGCGTACTAGATGCGCATCCCCAATGGCGACACCACGAGATACACCTATGCCGGTAAACATCAGACTCATCTAATGTGACCTGTGCTGGTAGTGAGCGAGGTGATTGTTTGATTATTCATCTTCATCAAAACGGCGATTGAATAGATCAGTGATTGCCGATGCGGCTTTGTCGGCGTCGTCGCCTTCGGCGGTTAGCGTAACGACGCTACCGCAGCTGGCAGCTAACATCATAACGCCCATGATGCTTTTGCAGTTAACGCGCTGGCCGTCTTTTTCGATATCGATGTCGGCATCGAAGGTGGCGCAAAGCTTAACTAACTTGGCCGCGGCTCGTGCATGCAAACCAAGTTTGTTGATGATAGTGATATTAGTGGTAACCACGTCAACGAAGATCCCTGTGTCTGATACTGACATTATCGCCTACCGAGCCAAAATGGGTGGCAAGTTTTTCAGTCAAGTAGACTGATCGATGCCGGCCGCCAGTGCAGCCAATTGATACTGTTAGGTAAGCTCGATTTTCATTTTGAAATTCGGGTAGCCATTGCTCTAGAAACGCGCAAATGTGTTCGTACATTTTTGCAACTGGTGGTTGCTGCTCTAGAAAGTCGATGATTGGTTGTTCGCGCCCGTTAAAAGGGCGTAGGTCTTGATTCCAATGCGGGTTAGGTAGACAGCGAACGTCAAACATAAAGTCAGTGCTGGCTGGAGTGCCCTGCTTAAATCCGAACGATTGAAAAATTAAAGACAGACCTTGTGACTGCGAATTACTAATTGCGGTGCGAATAATGTCGCGTAATTCGTGTAGCGTTAAGACTGAGGTATCAATCACGACATTGGATTCTGATTTTAGCCCTTCAAGTAGACGTGCTTCGTCGTCGATGGCAGTGATTAGTGGCACATCGCTTGTGCTTAAAGGGTGTCGGCGTCGGGTTTCGCTAAAGCGGGTTACTAGGGTGCTGCGATCTGTATCTAAAAAGACCACGCGCACGTCAAGATCCTCGCGGCTACGCAATTGCGTCAATATGCGCAGCAGGCCGTCTGCGTTGTGCTCTTCGCTGCGCATGTCAATGCCGATGGCTAGTTTGTTGTATTGCTCACCAGGCTTCGCAAAGAGGGTGTCCAGCACATCCGTCATGACCTCCCCTGGCAGATTGTCGATGCAGTAGTAACCAGAATCTTCTAGCGTGTGTAAGGCAACACTTTTACCTGAGCCGGACAAGCCTGTAATGATGATTAGACTATTCATTGCTGTGCAATTGCCTTCGATTGTTTCTGAATGAATACGTTGGTTGCGTTGTAGCCACCCGAGCGTAAAATATATTCGCGTACAGCTGCTTCTACCAGTACCGCTAGGTTACGACCAGGTGCCACGGGAATAATGCGTTGCGGTATCGAGACACCTAAAATATCTTGTTCTTGTTCTGGCGAGCCGATACGATCGTTGCTGGTTTGATCCAATGTTAGTTCGAGATCAACCCCGCTGGCGGCTTGCAGATGAACGATAAAGCGCAGTATCTTGCGTTGTCGCGTGGCTGCATCTCCGTACATGCGGGCAATATTTAAAATACCAAGGCCGCGCACCTCCAGAAAATCCTGCAACAACGCTGGGCATTTGCACTCCAAGGTGCCTGGAGCGATGCGCCTGAATTCTGGTGCGTCATCTGCCACTAAGATATGTCCGCGACTGATCAACTCAAGTGCTAGCTCGCTTTTTCCTACGCTAGCGTCTCCAGTGATCAGCACACCGTTTCCGTGTACATCCATCATCACGCCATGGATGATTTCACGCTCGGCTAATTGTTGTGTTAAACGATAGCGTAACGTCTTGTGTAGTTCTGCATACCTCAAGCGGCTGACGAACAATGGGATGTTGGCTTTGTTGGCTAAGTCGATTAAGCCTTCAGGCGGTTCGTTGTCATCGGTGACAATAAACAGATCGCAACTGTCGATTAGTGGGAATTCGAATCGATTGGCTTCAAGCTCTGCCGGTAGGTGGTAGACGCGAGTTTCAGCAGGGCCGAGTAGTTGAATACGATTTGAACTATTGAAGTTAAGCGGGCCTAGCAACCTAGGGCGCTGCCGCACTGATAATTCTCGCGTGAGTACTCGGTTGCCGCCGTCTTCACCGGCTACCCATCGCAACTTTAAGTCATCTTGGAATTCATCGAATACCTCTGATACTGTTAAGCGAACAGGTGATGACATAATGTTGAGCTACTCTTTTGACGATTCCGCTGATTGGTCCGTTGCTTGATCAAGCGCATCGGTAGGTAGTTCCAAACTTTGGATGTAACCAAAAAGATCTTCTGCTTGCTTGAAGGTGCGAACAGTCTCCCGAAAGTCGTCCCGACTAAAGCGTTTGGCGATGCCTGCGAGTATCTCGAGATGCTCGGTATCGCATTCCTGCGGCACCAACAATCCAACAATTAGATCAACATCTTGTTCGTCTGAGGCTTCGAAATCCACGCCGTTTTCGAGAGTGATAAGAGTGGCCATTGCATGGTCGAGATCGGGAATTCGGGCATGTGGTAGGGCAACACCATGGCCGATGGCGGTGCTGCCGATTTTCTCGCGGCCCACCAAAGCATCCATGATGTCCATCTCTGAGAGCTCTTCGTCATTGATAGACGAGGCCATTAGCTCCGCGACGGTTTGGATGGCGCGTTTCTTACTTTTTACTTCGCAGCGGCAAATCACCCGCTCTGGCGATATAAGTTCTGGTAAATCAATCATTTAAATTGCCAATGGTACCTGTGCTAACGAAGAAGCCCGGTGTTCCCGGGCTTCTTGTCTGTCAGGCCATATTGTGCACTTTTATTGCTTTTTTCGATAGCACGGGCGCTTTTAAAAGCACGAATGGGTAGCACAGCTGTGTTTCTTGTCAGCCTTTGACTACAGCTCGGCCTCATGCTCGGGGACAGCAGGCGCTTTGTCTCCCTTATGGTGATCCTTGGCTTTTTCTTTGTGTTTAACGAGTTGTCTGTCTAGCTTGTCCATCATTAGATCGATGGCAGCGTACATGTCTGATTCGGTGGTGTCGGCATAGATCTTAGCGCCACGGACTTGAATGGTTGCCTCAGCTTTTTGTCTTTGCTTTTCTACGCTGAGTATGACTTGGATGTCGAATAAATTTTCAGAGTGGCGTTTGAGGCGTTTGAGTTTTTCGTCCACGTAGTTTCGCATGGATTCTGTGACATCTACGTGATGGCCTGTAACTGTTAGATTCATAGACAGCTCCTGTAGGAGTGGAATGGAAGGTTGAAGATGTGGCCAGTGCTGGCCGGGTGATAAAATTGAGAATGCCGTAATTGTTTACGACTGTATAAGAGTTATTAACGGCTGTATAGGTTAAGTCGTTAGCAAATAGCTTGCTGTTTCTAAAAAATTGATAAATAGATTCGCAAATAAACGGCTGGTAAAAAATGTTACAAAATTTGTAACCGAGAATATTAAGAGGGTTAGTTGAATTGTCGTGCAAGTTAGATTGCACGGAAGTCGTGCAATGTGTATTCGGGCGGTCTGTATTTGTGCCGAAGTTCATGTCTTTACAATGCAGGTTTTGAGTTGCAATTGCAAATGTTCTGTCGGCACAAATACTGTCATAGAGTGGGTTAATTGTAAATTTGCAAACTTAGTTCAATCTTTTTCGCTCATTCGATGGTGGTATCGCCATTGATTCGCGATATTTAGCCACGGTTCTTCGAGCCACTTGTATACCTTCAGCGACCAAAGTGCTGGCAATTTTACTGTCGCTTAGTGGTTTTGTGGCATCTTCGGCAGCTATATACTTTCGAATCATCGCGCGTATCGCAGTAGCTGAGCATTCACCGCCGTTGGCGGTTGATACATGGCTAGAAAAGAAAAACTTAAATTCAAAAATACCGCGTGGGGTATGAATGTATTTTTGCGTGGTCACCCGTGAAATTGTCGACTCGTGCAAGCTAAGTTGTTCAGCAATGTCACGTAATACAAGCGGTTTCATTGCTTCTTCACCGTATTCTAAAAAGCTTCTTTGACGTTCTACGATGGCAGTGGCTACGCGCAACAGTGTTTCGTTGCGGCTTTGTAAACTTTTGATGAACCAACGAGCCTCTTGCAAATGGTTGCGTAAGAAATTGTTGTCGTCACTTTTATCGGCACGTTTTACCATCCCGGCATACAAGGCGTTAATGCCAAGCTTAGGTGCGATGTCTGGGTTGAGCTCAACTCGCCAAACACCTTTATGTTTTTTAACAAACACATCGGGCACGATATATTGGTCGTGATCTTGTACGATTTGCCGGCCCGGGCGAGGGTTAAGACCGCGTATTAAAGTGATTGCCTCTTGCAATTGATCGTCATTGATTTTTAGCAATCTACGTAACCGCGGAAAGTCGTGCGATGCAAGTAGCTCAAGATGATTGTTAACGATTGCCAATGCGCGGTCAGTGACGTCAGTTTGTTTCAGCTGACCAATTTGAATACTCATGCAATCGCTAGCATCTCTTGCAGCGCAGCCAGGTGGGTCGAGGTGCTGTACTAAGTGCAACACTGACTCAAGCTCGTTGAGCTCAACGAGTTCTTCGGGATTCCCAATGTCTCGATTAAGTGCTTCAAGCAGTACGTCTATATCATCGAGCAGATAGCCGTTGTCATCGACAGCGTCGATTATGGTAGTGGCAATTATTTGATCACGATCAGATAGTGGCGCAAAACGAATTTGATCATTCAGATGATCCTGAATACTGCTGATACCTGAATTGTGGAATTCGGTGAAGTCGCGATTTTCCCCTTCGCCACCACTTTGGCTTGATACAGGGGACGACGCTTCGTAAACATCCTCCCAAGCGCTGTCAACGGGTAGCTCGTCTGGCAGTACGTCGTTATCGTTTGCCTGCACAAGCTCTTCAGGGTTAGCTTCTGTGCTGGCAACGGAGGCTGTTTCTTCGCTGCGCGCCTGATCCTGAGCGTCGTCACCCGCAGCGCGTGATGAGTCATTCTCCTTAGGTTCTGCACCATCCTCTTCCTGAGTTTCCAACATCGGGTTGTTTTCAAGCGCATCTTGTATTTCTGATTGCAATTCCAAAGTGGACAATTGCAATAATTTGATGGCTTGTTGCAGCTGTGGCGTCATGGCCAGCGACTGCCCCATCTTGACTTGCAAGGACTGTTTCATTGAAGATTCCAGGAAAAAGGCGAACCGTATTAGCACCAAGGTATGGGCTAACTCACTTATTTGAGTATGGCCTATGAGGCCTGGATTACAACCTGGATTGTGCGCGGTAAGTGCGCGTTAAATCTGGAAGTTTTCACCCAGGTACACGGCCTTGACGTCCTCGTTGGCGAGCACATCGTCGGGGCTGCCTTCGGCGATGAGCGTACCTTGACTCAGGATGTAGGCTCTATCGCATATCCCGAGTGTTTCACGCACGTTGTGATCGGTGATCAGCACACCGATATTGCGTTCTTTGAGATGAGTAATAATGCGTTGGATGTCGAGAATGGATATAGGATCGACACCTGCAAAAGGCTCATCTAACAAGATAAACCCAGGATCTGCTGCTAGGGCGCGAGCGATCTCTACGCGACGTCGCTCACCACCTGAGAGGCTAATACCGAGACTGTCACGAATATGACCAATTTGCAGTTCCTCCAGTAGGGCTTCAAGCTTGTCGCGTCTTTGTCCGGCGTCTATGCCTTTTCGAGTCTCGAGGATCGCTGTGATGTTCTGTGCAACGCTGAGTTGCCTGAAAACTGACGCCTCTTGCGGCAAATAGCCTACGCCCAAGCGAGCACGAGCATGCATGGGGTGGTGAGTGATATCAGCGCCATCGATCGTGATTGTGCCTTGATCTGGCTTCACCAAACCTACCACCATATAAAAGCAGGTCGTTTTGCCGGCACCGTTTGGGCCTAGCAAGCCAACCACATCGCCGGTGCTAACTTCCAGTGAAACACCTTCTAGGATGCGGCGCTTTTTATACGCTTTGTGCAGATTAGTCGCTTGCAGTGTGCGATGCGTTGTGTGAGCGTTGGATGCGTCTTGCATTGGTTTAACCGATGTTGGGTAAGTCATTCCCGCAGCGGCGGGAATCTATTAAACGTGCTGATGGATCCCCACACCTTCTTGGGAATGACGGGTATACCTGTGTGACGATGATTAGTTGCCATCGCCACGAGCAGGTGGTGCCTCTATGCGAATATTGACACGGCCATTGTCGCCACCTTCTGCGCTGACTTTTTGTTTGGTTGAATCAAACACAATCCGTTGGCTCTTCAGCTGTTGTCTGGGTTGGCTAAGCGTTGCGTTGCCAATTAGTATTAGTGTGCCAGTACTGGCATCGTAGCTGATGCTATCGGCACGCCCGGAGACTAGCTCATCTGCTTCGTTTTTTTGTTCAAAGATAATAGGATCACCCACGCCCTCAATTTTATTTAGGCGATTGTTTTTAAGGTAAATCTCAATCTTTGAAGCTTTGATGACCATGGTGCCTTGCTTGATTTCAACATTGCCTATTAAGGACTGAATGCCTTTTTGCTCATCAAATTCTGACCGATCAGCGCTGACATCGATGGGTTGAGAGATGTCGCCTTTTTTGGCGCTAGCGCTTGAGCTGAACAGGCTGACGACAAGGAAGAAGGTCAGAATGACAAACGCGCTGTTTGTTTTCGTATTCAAATTTGTGTTCAAGCTAGTTAGCCACTTCATAATGTCCCTTCACATTGGAGAGCAAATTAAGTTTGCCGCTATCGATACTGGATTGCAGCCCGTCAGCTTCTAAATTCCATGTCTCTGCATCTATTGTCACCTTGCTGGTAGTGCTGAGCAAGTTGCTTTGGGTGTTTATCGACAGATCTTTGGTCAGTATCTGTACTACGGATTGATTTTGCGCTGTGCGCTCCACTCTAACATCTCCCTGTAGGGTGAAGATTTCAGGGTCTTTTACTAACATTCCCTTCTCTGACACGACCTTCCATGTGACAGGTGGGCGATGCAAAGTCACATCCGGTTTGGTTATTTCTGAGCGATTGTCTTCGGGGTAATGCAAAAGAGTGTTGCCACTGACTTCGTATTCCAGCGCGCCGTCAATGCTGAATTTTTGCGTGACAAAGTCTTCTAAGTAGTAGTCAGATTGAGTGGCTTGCATATCGATTGTTGATTCGGCATCAGCGCTTGTGGGTGTCTCTTCAACCCAATTGCGTGCCACGAGCACCAACAGTAATAATGGCACGAGTAGCCAATATCGCGACAGCATTCGGGTTAGTTTGCCTTGCATCAAACGACTCCCGCACCTAGTAAGGCATGCATGCTGATAACGCCAATAATGCGTTGAGATTCGTTGATGACGGGCAGGGCGGTTATACGGTGCTGTTGCATTAAGGCTACTGCGTTAATCGCTAAGGTATCTGCTGTGGTAGTACGGCAACCGCTTGTCATCACATCTTCGATTCGCTGGCTGCGTAAATCGTTTTGCTCATCAATTGTGCGGCGTAAATCGCCGTCGGTAAATACGCCCAACAAATTTTGTTCTTCGTCAATGATGGTTACCATGCCCAAGCCTTTGCTCGTCATCTCCAGTAGAGCTTGCGGTAGTAGGGCTTGCTTGTCGATCATCGGCGTGTCTTCCTCTGTGCTCATTAAATCGCCTACTCGCAAAAGTAGTCGGCGTCCGAGACGGCCGCCTGGGTGCGACATGGCAAAGTCATCTTCGCTAAAGCCTCTGGCGTGCAGAAGTGACACGGCTAAGGCATCGCCGAGTGCAAGCGTGCAGGTGGTGCTGGCGGTCGGCGCAAGGCCTAAAGGGCAGGCTTCCTTCTCGACACTGATATCAAGATTAATATCAGCAGCTTTAGCAAGAGGAGAGTCTGATCCGCTGCATAGGCTGATTAACGGTATAGCCAGCCGCTTTATACCCGGTAACAGCGTGAGTATTTCATCAGAGGAGCCCGAATAAGAGATTGCTAATACGACATCGCTTTGCTTGAGCATACCTAAGTCGCCGTGACTGGCTTCAGCTGCATGTACAAAAAATGCAGGGCTGCCGGTGCTGGCAAAGGTGGCGGCCATTTTGTTACCAATGTGGCCTGACTTGCCAATACCAGTAACGACAATCCTGCCTTCGCAGGCCATAAGCAGCTTGCAGGCATCAACAAACTTCTGGTCCAGTCGTGGCTTTAGCGCTAATAGCGCTTCAGCCTCGATATCGATAACGTCTACCGCGGATTGCAGAAATACATCGTTAGGAGTGTCGTTTGCATTGTTCATGTGGCCTTTATAGCTTATTTAACTAGAGCGCATCCAGAAATGGGGCATAGGGGCACTAGCGGTCCGACGTTTCGGGTCGCAGTATTGTTGCAGTAGTGATACTTCTTGGTGGGCATTAGCTGGTGGAGCTGCCATCGCTTGACGAATCTTCTGATCCTTCATCTTCGTCATCCAGCTCATCATCGAATTCTTCAAACTCATCGAACTCTTCACCCAGGCTAACTTCGCGCTTATCCTCCCATGTTGCATTTCGATGATTCTTAACCCAGACATCTCTTAGCAGTTGGTAGGGGTCAAACGCATCATCCAGTAGCTTGCCGGCGGATAAAAATCGTGCACGAGTTTCAACGATGCCAAGTGCTCTGGTGCTGTTGAGCACTCGTGGCTCATCAGTTAGATAGTTGGGCAGATAGCTGGTTGCGCCATCAACCACCCGACCCGTTGCGGCACGGCCATTGGCTGGCCCAAGGAAAGGCAACATTAAAAAAGGACCTTCGCCAACGCCCCAAACGCCGAGTGTTTGTCCGAAGCTGTCATTATGTTTTGGCAAACCGATTCGGCTGCCAACATCGAATATGCCTGCTATGCCAATGGTGCTGTTAACCAGGAATCGGCCGGCATCGCTTGCAGCCTGCTTGATCTTGCCTTGCAATACTGCGTTAACGAAAACCGTCACATCGTCAAAATTGCTGAAGACGTTGCTGATGCCGTCTTCGATGGGGTCTGCCACTAGGAATCGGTATGTGCGTGCGGCTGGTTCGAGCAGGCCAACATCGAGCCCATCATTAAAGGCATAGATTTTACGGTTAATCGATTCGTAAGGGTCGTACACTGGGCTTGTGCTGGTATTTGTCGCGCAACCGCTCGAAGTAAGCACTATGCTTAACGAAAGAGCTAAATGAAGCAATATACGAGTCATGACTGTTTTCCAGTAGCCTTGTTGTAAGCCAAGTTAGCCAATATGCTGAACCAACATATGGTCATCTAAAGTTTCTAGCGCCCTAGGCCGCTGATTGTTGTATTGAGTGTAGCTGATGGCTTGCTCAGCTGGGAGTCAGCCTTATCTGGCAATATGGATACTATTAAGTTCGCCAGTTACAAGCTGTTACACTCATAAGAGCCCTATGAAGCTAAGATTTTTGACATCTTGAATACTCAACAACAACAATCAGACACCCTGGTCCAAATTACGGATCTTCGGTTCAAGCGCGGCAGCAAAGTCATATTTGATGGTATCAATATGCAGATCCCGCGTGGAAAAATCACCACCATCATGGGGCCAAGTGGTACAGGTAAAACCACACTGCTAAAAATAATCGGTGGCCAACTTAAACCTTCTACCGGGTCCGTCCAAGTAGATGGCCTAGAAGTTCCCAAATTACGCCGTCGTGATCTGTACACCTTGCGTAAACGTATGGGTATGTTGTTCCAATCGGGTGCCTTGCTCACCGATATCACTGTGTTCGATAACGTCGCGTTCCCATTGCGTGAGCACACCGATCTACCTGAACGGCTAATTCGACATTTGGTGTTGATGCGTTTGCAGGCTGTAGGTTTGCGGGGCTCGCGCGACCTGTACCCGGCTGAATTATCCGGTGGCATGGCACGACGTGTTGCGCTGGCTCGTGCTTTGATGCTCGACCCAATGATGATTCTCTACGACGAGCCCTTTACCGGCCAAGATCCGATATCAATGGGTGTGCTTTTAGAGCTAATCAAAACAGTTAATGCCGCTCTTAATTTAACGTCTCTGATTGTCTCTCACGATTTAGCCGAAGCCATGTCGATTTCTGACTACGTTGTAATCATCTCCAATGGAAAAGTGATCGCAGCTGATTCGCCAAAGGCCTTGCGCGAATCTGAATCTCAATGGGTTCAACAGTTTCTCAATGGTTTGCCAGATGGGCCAGTGCCGTTTCAGGCCGCTGCGCCGGACTACGCCACTGATCTTTTTGATTTCGAGCAGCGCTCATGATTGATTTTTTAGCTCGCTCTGGTCGCCGTTACCTAGATGCGCTAGCAAGCCTTGGCCGTGCAAGTGCCTTTCTTGTTCAATTGCTTGGTGCGTTGCCATCGCTGTTTACGCGTTTTTCATTGGTTATCAAGCAACTATTCTCATCGGGTGTGATGACGCTATCGATCATATTAGTGTCTGGCTTGTTTGTTGGTATGGTATTAGCACTACAGGGTTACAACACACTGATCGGTTTTGGTGCCGAAGAATCTCTCGGGATTTTTGTTGCAAAAGTTTTAGTGCGCGAACTTGGCCCGGTTGTTACCGGCTTGTTGTTTGCGGGTCGGGCAGGGTCTGCTATGACTGCTGAAATTGGATTAATGAAAGCAACTGAACAACTCTCCGGGCTTGAAATGATGGCGGTTGATCCGTTCAAGCGGGTGTATGCCCCACGGTTTATAGCAGGTTTTTTTGCGTTACCTGCCTTGGCCGCTATGTTCAGCGCAATTGGTGTGCTCGGTGGCCACCTAGTGGGTGTTGAGCTGCTCGGTGTTGATGCGGGTGCTTACTGGTCGCAAATGCAGGCTGCAGTTGAGTTTCGCGAAGATGTATTAAGTGGCCTGATCAAAGCAGTTGTGTTTGGCTTTGTGGTTTGCTGGATTGCAATTTTTCAAGGCGCGGACTGCGTGCCCACATCCGAGGGTGTTAGTAGTGCAACAACCCGCACGGTGGTTTACTCATGTTTAATGGTGCTTGGCTTGGATTTTCTGCTAACAGCCATTATGTTTTCCGTATAGGTTAAATCTATGAATTCACGTACAACAGAAATCCTGGTTGGTTTGTTTATGCTGCTGTTTTTGGGCGCAATGACAATACTGGCTTTAAAGGTGAGTAATCTCACTAGCCTTTCGGGTGCCAATGGCTATCAGGTCAGCGCTAATTTCGATAACGTTGGGGGCTTGCGTGTTCGTGCACCAGTTTCAGCTGGCGGCGTTAAAGTGGGCCAAGTGTCCCAAATCATATACGACAGCGAAACCTTTGAAGCGAAAGTAACACTAACTATTGATGAAGAATTTAATCAATTCCCAACCGATACATCGGCCAGTATTTATACGGCGGGTTTACTTGGGGAGCAATACATCGGGCTTGAGCCAGGCGCTGATGACGAAGTCCTCGAACAAAATAGTGAAATCGGCTTGACGCAATCTGCGTTAGTGCTTGAGCGATTGATAGGCCAAGTACTGCTGAACAAGTAATGACAAAGGAAATTATCATGAACCAGTTTATAAGCAAATCTTTAAGCGCTGCGTTTAAATACGCAATTGCAGGTTTTGTTCTAGGAGCATCTTTTGGAGCGGTTGCTGAGGATCATCCAGCACAAACGATGGTGGTTGAATCCACCACCAAAATGATGGATTTCTTAAAAACGGACGGCGATAAAATAAAAGATGACCCTGCCTACTTAGCAGCGAAGGTTGACGAGCTAGTTGTACCTAACCTCGACTTCAATAGAATGACCCGGCTTGCAGTAGGTAAAAACTGGAAAAAGGCGTCCGATGAGCAGCAAGTAGAGCTAGTATCTGAATTTAAGAATTTGCTGCTGAACACCTATACCAATGCTCTGACTGAATACAGCGGTGAAACTATCGAGTTCGAGCCGTATCGCCCGATTGAGAAAGAAGGCTTCGCAGTAGTGCGCTCGGTGTTCAATCAAAGTGGCGGCGGTGCCGTGCCGGTGATTTATAAGCTCCGTGGCAAGGGTGGCTGGAAAATCTACGATATCGAAGTCAATAGCGTGAGCTTAGTAACTAGCTACCGCACGGCCTTTGGTACTGAGGTGAGCAAGGGCGGCATTGATGGCCTGCTCGGTACGTTAAAGAAGAAAAATGCCGAATCCAAGTAAAACACTCTCGGCGCACTCTAGAGCAATGAAAGAAATGAAGCCTGGAATGAATTCTGAACAATGAACTCTGAAACGAATCCAAGCGTTAGTGTCGACGTCGCAGAAGGGCGCTGCGCGCTGAGTGGTGTGCTCGATTTCAATACAGCTCGGACGGCGCTTGATACCTTGCGTCCAGTTATTGAGCAGCAGCCGAGCGTGGATATTGATCTTGGCTCAATTAGCACTGCCAATAGCGCTGGGCTGGCATTACTCGTCGAATGTAAAGCTTTGGCCGCTCTAAACCAGCATCAGGTGCAGTTTTCCAACATCCCGGAAGGCTTGTTGCAGCTGGCTTCTGTTTGTGAGGTGAAGGGCCTGATATAATCGGGACTGGCGGTCACCGCCATTCTTCAATTGCTTTGAGTCCCGATGGATAAATTACTGATAGATGGCAGCCCCCCGCTCACGGGAGAGGTCAAAATTTCTGGCGCAAAAAATGCTGTTTTGCCAATATTAGCTGCCACTTTGCTGGGCAGCAGCACCTCAACCATCAGTAACGTTCCCCATCTGAACGACGTTACTACCACTATGTCGCTGCTGGCGCGCATGGGATGTACCATCACCATGGGCGACAACATGGTGGTCGATGTTGACCCCACCACCATTAACGATTACACCGCGGCGTACGAACTGGTTCGCACCATGCGAGCGTCAATTCTCGTCTTGGGGCCTCTGGTTGCGCGTTATGGGCAAGCAGAAGTGTCATTGCCGGGCGGTTGTGCGATCGGTGCGCGTCCTGTCAACTTGCATATAGAAGGCTTGCGAGCCATGGGTGCCGATATTAGTATCGACGGCGGCTATATCCGTGCAAGAGCGGGTCGATTACAGGGCACACGCATTGCGTTCGACATGGTCACTGTTACTGGCACCGAAAATCTATTGATGGCTGCCGCGCTAGCCAAGGGCGAAACCGTATTTGAAAATGCGGCACGTGAGCCTGAGGTTGTTGATCTGGCTAATTATCTGATTGCCATGGGTGCCAAGATTGAAGGGGCTGGTACTAGCACCATCCATGTGCAAGGCGTTGATCAGCTGATGGGTACCGACTACAGCGTGGTGCCAGATCGAATCGAGACGGGTACTTACCTAGTCGGTGCTTGTGTGACTCGTGGCAAGATAAAAGTGCGCGATACGGTGCCGGAAATTTTAACCTCGGTGCTTGATAAGCTGCGCGAGGCGGGTGCGCATATCACTACTGGCGAAGATTGGATCGAATTGGATATGAAAGGCCAGCGGCCAAAGTCTGTGAGCATCTCTACAGCGCCATATCCTGATTTTCCAACCGATATGCAAGCACAGTTTTGCGTACTCAATGCGCTTGCTGATGGCACTGCCAAGGTTACCGAAAACGTATTTGAAAATCGTTTTATGCATATAAGCGAGCTACAACGCATGGGTGCTGATATGACCGTCGATGGCAACTCGGTGACTATCCGTGGTGTTGAGCGATTGAAGGGTGCGCCCGTAATGGCGACAGATTTGCGCGCATCGGCAAGTTTAATACTCGCAGCCTTTATGGCTGACGGCCAAACTGAAGTTGGGCGCGTTTATCACATTGATCGAGGCTACGAACGCATCGAAGAAAAATTTCATATGCTGGGCGCTGAGATCCAACGTGTGCCAGATCGATGAAGCCTCTCAGGATTGCTTTATCCAAAGGGCGAATATTTAACGAAACAATTCCGTTGCTAGCAAAAGCCGGCATCACGCCAGTAGGCGACCCGGATAGTTCTCGCAGCCTCATTATAAAAAGTAACCAACCTGGTGTTGAACTGCTGATCGTTCGATCGTCTGACGTTGCCACCTATGTGCAGTATGGCGGTGCTGATGTTGGGATCGTGGGTAAAGATTCCTTGCTCGAACATGGCGGCGAAGGCTTGCTTGAGCCGTTGGATTTAAATATTGCTCGTTGTCGTCTAATGGTGTGCGGCCACCCAGGCACCCAGTTAGATGAGCCACAGCATCGTTTTCGCGTCGCAACTAAATACCCCGCCATAGCGCGTGCTCACTTTGCCAGTAAAGCTAGGCAGGTAGAGGTAATTAAGCTCTATGGTTCAATGGAGCTTGCGCCATTGGCTGGTCTATCTGACCTAATCGTCGATGTTGTAGACAGCGGGGCTACCCTTGAAGCCAATGGTTTGGTACCGTTAGAGCTTATCGCCGAAATCAGCTCCCGCTTGATCGTCAATAGAGCATCGCTTAAAACTCGGCAGCAACCCATTGCTAATCTCATCGATAAGCTAGGCCCAAAAGACTGAACCAATGAAGACAACTGATGATGTACGAATCACTGGCACAACAGAGATTTCTGCACCCCAAGATCTAATCAACGCTTTACCGGTATCCGAAGCAGCTCAAAGCACCGTGCTCAAGGCCCGAAGCGACGTAAGTAATATTCTCAAAGGGGTGGATGATCGCTTGGTCGTTGTTGTGGGCCCTTGCTCGATACACGATCCAAAAGCTGCATTAGAGTACGCCGCTAAGTTAGCTGAGCAGCAGGAAGCTCATAAGGATGAGCTTTGCATCATTATGCGCGTGTACTTTGAAAAGCCTCGCACTACCGTGGGCTGGAAGGGTTTGATCAATGATCCCGAAATGGATAATAGTTTTAATATCAACAAGGGCGTTGAAATGGCACGCTCCTTATTGCTTGAGATAAACAACCTTGGCTTGCCAGCCGGTGTTGAATACCTTGATTTAATTAGTCCTCAATTTATTGCTGATCTTGTGGGTTGGGGCGCTATAGGTGCGCGTACAACCGAAAGCCAAGGGCATAGAGAGTTGGCATCCGGTTTGTCCTGCCCGGTTGGTTTTAAAAATGGTACGGCGGGCAGTGTGCAGATTGCCGTTGACGCTATAGGCGCTGCCAAAGGTTCGCATATGTTTTTGGCTGCGTCTAAAGATGGCAAGCTAGCCATCATGCAAACCGCAGGTAACGATGATGGACATATCATTTTACGCGGTGGTAAGGCTAATACAAACTACGACGCTGCCAGTGTAGATGATGCATCCTCTTTGTTGGCAAAAGCGGGTTTAAGCGAACGTGTAATGATCGACTGTAGTCACGCTAATTCACGCAAAAAGCATCGTCGGCAATCTTATGTGTGTCGTGATGTATGTGCTCAGGTGAGCGATGGCGATAAGCGAATTATCGGCGTGATGATAGAAAGCAATCTAGTTGAAGGTAATCAAAGCACCTCAAACACGCCACTGGTTTATGGGCAAAGTGTTACCGATGCTTGTATCTCCTGGGATGATACTTTGCCAATGCTTGATGGCTTGGCGAGTGCTGTTAAAGCCCGGAGGGCGTCGCCTGCAGTCTAATTGTCTGCTTAGGTCTGTAGCTTAGTTTCTAGCCCAAATTCACGGCTTAAGTTCATCGATTGCCTCGCGTAGGTTAGTCAACAATACTTTTATTTATACTCATGAAAACAACTGACGATCTAAGAATTACTGGAACTACTGAGCTAATCGCTCCGCAAGATCTGATCGCTAAGCTGCCGGTATCCGATGCAGCTCGAACTTCAGTTTTAACTGCTCGACAATCAGTTAGCAGCATTTTGAAAGGTGAAGATGATCGCTTGGTTGTAGTTGTTGGTCCTTGCTCTATCCATGATCCGGACGCGGCGCTTGAGTACGCATCAAGGTTGCAAGCGCAACAGCAAGCTCATGCGGGCGAACTCTGTATCATCATGCGAGTGTACTTTGAAAAACCGCGCACAACGATTGGCTGGAAGGGTTTGATCAATGATCCAGATATGGATAATAGTTTCGATATTAATAAGGGTGTAGAGCTGGCGCGCTCCCTATTGCTCGAAATAAACAACCTAGGATTGCCTGCAGGCGTTGAGTACCTTGACCTAATAAGTCCGCAGTTTATTGCAGATCTCGTCGGTTGGGGTGCTATCGGCGCCCGTACAACGGAAAGCCAAGGGCATCGAGAGCTGTCATCGGGGTTGTCCTGTCCAGTTGGGTTTAAAAATGGTACTGCGGGTAGTATACAAATTGCTGTTGATGCTATTGGTGCGGCGATCCATCCACACAATTTTCTATCAGTCACCAAAGACGGGAAGTCCGCCATCTTTCAAACTGCCGGTAACCAAGATTGCCACCTGATTTTACGTGGCGGAAAGGCTTCCACTAACTACGACGCAGCCAGTGTTGATGATTCATGCGCGATGTTGGCTAAGGCAGGTTTGGCTGAACGGGTGATGATTGATTGTAGCCATGCTAACTCGCGTAAAAAGCATAAGCGCCAGTCGTACGTGTGTCGAGATGTCTGTGCACAAGTTAGTGATGGTGATAAACGAATAATTGGATTGATGATCGAAAGTAATTTGCTTGAGGGTAACCAAAGCCCAACGGCTAATCCGTTAGTGCGTGGCCAGAGTGTGACTGATGCTTGCGTTTCTTGGGAAGATACCTTGCCGATGCTTGATATGCTTTCTGAGGCAGTAAAGGCGCGGCGCGCCATTAGCTGATCCATTGCTAAGCAGAGCTTGTAAATGATCTTTGTAAGTATTATCGGTAAAAAAATTGTGTGATCTGCATCACATATGCAGTGCTGGATAATCAATCCAGCGCTCCTCTACTCACTCACTGATTAAGTAAAGCCCTGAGGCGCCGATTTTCCTTTGTATCTACCCATTTTATGGGTGCTTATAGGGGCTTGCCATGGCGCGCTCATCTGACGCCATATTTCCACTATCGCTAGTAAAGGATAAATCCTTCCAATTGCGACAGATTCGTCGTGTGTTGTGGATTTGCTTGTTCTTTGTTGTGCAATCTACATTGCTACTCGGCATTTTTTATCACAACTTACTTGGTGGGATTGTCGAAGGTACTGCACCATTGATGTTTGCCTCAGAGGAAATGCAATCTCTTAGCGAGCGTGTACCCACTGCAGGTGCAGTAATGGGCAAATGGATGCTTTGGATGCTAGCCCTAAACGCGGTAGTTACTCTAGCGATCGCTGTTTATATTTTGCGTAAGTTGGGAAACCCTATGTTGGCTATGCGCCGTGCCCTGACTGAGATTGGTAACGGTAACCTTGATGTTCGATTGCGAACTGGCGATGCTACTGAGTTTTCTGAGCTGTCAACTGCGCTCAATAGCGCCCTTGAGCAAATTCAACGACATATTGAGCAAGCCCGCAAAGAGACGCAATTGCTTGATGCCTTAGATCAGCAGCCTGTGCCAGATCCAGAGGAGTTGAAAAAAGCCTTGCTCAACTGTCGTACCGCATTGAATTATTTTGATGTTATTGACGATGCTGATCGACCTGCAGCCAATCGAAACCATTAGCGCACTATCGTGTTAACAAGGATGCTTAAAAGGCAACTCGTGTGGTTTGTTGTACTGTGTGCTGTGTGTGGGTTTGTCGCTGGCAATACCGTGAATAGCGATACCGCAGAAGCTAGTGCAGCGGGTCAATACTTAGAGGCTCAATCACTGATTGCTGATGCGCGCTATGCTGAGGCATTGGCCGCACTGCGAATCCTACAGCGCCAATACCCAGCGTATTCAAATATCACAACAGTACAAACCCGTATTGCAGTGCTGACAGAGCATCGTGACGCAGCGGGTTTTATGCCGGTGTTTATGCTTGCATTGGATCAACGAGACATGCAGCATTATGCGCAAGCGATTGATACGCTGAGTAGTTTTTCGGACTTGCCTGATGATCATCCTTTAACTGACGATGCCTTATACCTAAGAGCTTACATAGAAATAATGGATGTGCATCGATTTGATGATGCCAGAGCCACAATTGAACAACTACTGCAGCGTTTTCCTGATTCGGCGTATACCGATTCGGCTACCTATCTTGATGCCATTGCATTGGAGCAGCTCGGTTATACCGATCAAGCACGTTTGGCATTGCGATTACTGCGTGAGCGGCATACGGCCCTAAGTTTGCCATTTGGTTTTCGTTGGCCAGCTGGCGGAGTAATGTCTCGTTATTGGTATGAACGAGCAGACCGACGTTTAGCAATATTGCGCCAACATAGTGATGTAGCGGCTCGCTTGCGTGGTGAGCGTCGTACGAGAAATGGGTCGCTAGAGATTGATGTTGAATCAGGTGGTCAGCAGTATTCACTTATCTTGCTACCCAGCCCTGTAGTGAAAGACGTGCAATGGACCAACGATAAGCTCGATGATCGAGCGCCACCTGCGCTGGCGGTATATACAGGCGTTGTGGCCGATGAGCCTGATTCTTGGGCGCGAGTAGTGGTTGATGGTCAGTCCGTTAGCGGCATGATTTCGATAAATGGACAGCGTTCTAGGCTACAGCCGGATCAGATGATTGGCACGATCAATTACTATAGAGCGGGCACACGCGACCTCGGTGTGAGTGAACTAGCTCGACCAGACTATTTGACTGCTCCGGCCGAGGAAGAAACCATCCAAACAAGGATGGTAGGGCAACATAGTGCGACTCGCCTGGTTTCAATGTCTATTGTTGTTGATGCAGCCTTTGATGACTATTATGGCGGCCAAGGTGTCGCCCAAGCACTCAATAATATCAATATGGCTGACGGAATTTACCGTGAACAGGGGCTAGCGCTTGCAATCGACACGGTTCAATCCTTAAGTGGCGACAATCCGCCTGTTGTGACTGATGAGCGAGGTACATTGGAAAGCTTGTTGGAGTCTTTTCGCGACTATCGCATGCAACAAAACGTGTTGTATGGCAACAGCGCATTGGTGTACCTTTTTACTGGTGCTGAAACGGTTGATCGTACTTTAGGCTTGGCTTGGATAGATACATTGTGTCGACTTGACGGCTATGACGTTGGTCTGACTACTCCGAGTAGTTATGCAAATGTGTTAACCGCGCATGAGATTGGTCATTCTCTTGGTGCGCTTCATGATAGTGAAACTGCATGTCAGGCTGATAGTGGCAAGATAATGTGGCCGCGCATATCAGCTAACACGCAGGCTAAATTTAGTAGTTGTAGTGTGGAGAAAGTATCGCTTGCTCGGGCTAGCCAATGTTTGGGTAACGCGGTTGATGTACAGATGAGTGCAAGTATTGCAGCGAATATTGTTACGTTAGACGTTCGCAATAGTGACTCGTTAATTCCGATTACTGCTCACGTTAATATCGAAGCAGCTGGCGTTGATATCCAATGGCCACCAGCTTGTGCCACTCAAGGCCCCGGCAGCGCCACCTGTGTGCTTGAGAATTTGGCAGCGACATCGTCCTATGAGATTGAACTGCTGCCTATAGATCCCAATAGCAGCACAAGCGATGGATTAATAAACGCGCAAGTGGTGTCTGATATTCATGACCCTGACCCCGTCAACAATGCAATTAGTATTGATCTTTCCACCGGTTTGATCACACAGTCGGCGGCGATGTTTGATCCAGTCTCCCCTAGTACTCCAGTACTTCAACGTTCTGGTGGTTCGGGTGGTATGCGGGCGATCACGCTGTTTGTTTTGCTGCTGGCGGGTATAGCGCGCGTATTCGGTCGGCGCTGTTATGATCCCTGCCGTTTCGCTTAAGATCTTTCTTAAGGGCCTTCTGGCGGAGACGCCCTAGTCTAGCTAGGCAGTCGTTGAGAGTGGGCCGGCTTCTTTTAACTCGAATGATTGCGTTACTGCTGGGCCGTCTACCAAACGCCGATAGTTAACGTGGCTTAAGTGGTGATAGTTAGTGTACGCATTGCCGATCTCAGATTGACCACGATAAGCTGGGACAGTTATCGCTGACGAAAGCCATGGGCTGGGTTGCGCGGTTAGCAAAATTTTACGCCCTGGCAATTGATCGAATTGCAGCATCAGATCAAGTGTGCAGAGGTCTTTGTCGGTGAATGCGAAAATTAATTTTTCTCGGTTTATGCGTTGCGAACGACGAATCCATTTGTCTTGAGCGTCATAGGCAGTGTCATAGTGCATAAAATGTATTTCAATATCATCAAGGTGTGCAATTGGATATTGGCCAAACTGCTGATGAACAATACGCCCCTGCACATACTTTGATGAGCCGACAAATTTAAGCTCTTGGTTTAGGTAGTGATCTAGCCTAGATGCAAACTTGATATAGCAAGGCGCGTAGAAGAATAGATTGGCAGTCGGGGAGAGGTAAGTCATGTTGAGAAACCGATACGGCAGCGTGCCAGTACAGTTGCTCGCAATAATAGAAAAGTCACGGCTCTTGATGCCACGGATATGCTGCTGAACTTGCGCTTTGAGTGCAAGCTTGGTGGCTTTATTAGTCGTTTTTGTTAAGAGCTTGCTCAGCATATGAGTGATCTTGGTTTCTTGTAACTCGTCATCTATTGTCGTTCGCCTTGCATCCGTGTCTAGATTTGATCAATCTTCAACCTCTGTAGATTATGCACTAAATGCCGGTGTGTTGACAGAGATTGCTTATTTAACACCTGTTAGATATCACCTGTTAGATCTTGGGCGTTCTACCAAGGTTGCAGAAACTGTGATCGGCTCGCCATTGCGCCAGATATCCATGTCTACAGTATCGTTTGGATCCAGTGCTGATATCAACAAGAGCAATTCATTTGTGTTGTTAATTTTACGTTCGTCAACGCTGGTGACCACATCGTAGGGCTGCAAGCCGGCTCGAGCTCCTGGGCTGTTCGGCAGCACGCCTGTAATCACTGCGCCGCGCATAATTCGTTGATTTAACGCGGGAAACATGGGTAAATCATCCGCGCCAATACCCAGCCAGCCTCGAACTACACGGCCTTTTTGCGTGAGTTGAGGCACGACTTGGCGAAGAAGCTCTGCTGGAATCGCAAATCCAATGCCTTGAGCTCCTTGATCCCTTATAAAGGCGGCTGTGTTGATACCTACCAGCTGTCCCGACGGATTAATCAAGGCCCCACCTGAGTTGCCTGGATTAATGGCAGCATCGATTTGTACAAAATTTTGCCAAGCGCTGCCGCCTGCAACACGTCTAGCGGTGGCGCTAACAATGCCCTGAGTGACTGTCTGGCCGACGCCAAATGGGTTGCCAATCGCGAGCACGATATCCCCCACCCGCAGTTGAGGTGATGCTTCGAACGTGGTGTAGGGCAGAAGTCGGTCAGAGCTAACTTTCACAACCGCCAAGTCGGTTTCTTTGTCACTGCCCAGTACGTCAGCTTCGAGTAGCTCGCCGTTGTTCAGTACGACATTGATCGTGTCGGCACCATCAATCAGGTGGAAATTGGTCAGTACCAAGCCGCTTTCGTCAATGATGACGCCTGAGCCTTGGCTGGTACTGAGACGTTCTGAAGGTGCGATACCGGCTAAAGTGTTAGCTGGCACAGACGAATAGATTGTCTCGCTAGAGTAAAGACTCACCACTGATGGCACGACCTGAGCTATACCATTGTGGTACGAGTCAACTTGATTGCCAGAAAACCGACTAAGCCAGTTACTTGGCGCGAGCGATGCAAAACTGTTGTGACCAGAGTTTGTGGTGAGGCCAAATATCAGCATCCCCACTGCAAGGCCAATGAGCGAGTAGCTTATTAAGTGCCGGGTTTTAATCAGCATGCTCCGTAAGATGTTAGCTGGCTATGGTAACCGAAGTACCCTGTTAGCGCGGTTTTGCTGCCGTTGTTGTGCTAATCTAGGGGGCTGCATCAAGTGTAAGAATTCAAGTTATTGGAGCCTCCAAATGAGCGCTAAAAAACAGACGGAAAACAGCCCCGCTGCAGCCGTTGAAAATTCCTTTAATCAGGATAACGTTGATCCCAGTCGTCGCCGTCTTTTGGTCGGTGGTGCATCGGTCCTAGGGGGAGCAGGAGCCGCCGCTATGGGTGTATCCATGCTGGCTTCTATGTCGCCTAGTGCCCGAGCGAAAGCTGCAGGTGCGCCAGTAGAGGCCGACATCAGCAAACTGGCGGAAGGCCAGATGATGACCGTCGAATGGCGTGGTAAACCTGTATGGATCGTGCGCCGCACTGCGGCAGCTGTTGAGTTACTTAAAAACACAACGCTAGCACTGCGTGATCCAGATTCAGCTGTGGAGCAACAACCTGCGTATGCACAAAACGCAGTTCGTTCAATTAAAGACGAATACCTCGTGTTAATTGGTCTCTGCACGCACCTAGGCTGCTCCCCAGCTTATCGTCCCGAAGTAGCTGCCGCCGATTTGGGCGCTGATTGGGAAGGCGGTTTTTTCTGTGCCTGTCACGGTTCCAAGTTTGATCTGGCTGGGAGAGTGCTTACGGGCGTACCCGCTCCAACTAACCTGGAAGTTCCGCCTTATTCGTATATCGACGATTCCAACATTATTGTGGGTGTGGATGGAGGAGCTGCAGCATGAGTAAAACAACAGGTTTGATGGGTTGGATCGATGAGCGGTTTCCGCTCACCAAAATGATGGAGGAGCACGTAACTAAGTATTACGCGCCCAAAAACTTCAATTTCTGGTACTACTTCGGCGGTTTGGCGATGGTGGTGTTGGCACTTCAATTTATCACCGGTATTTTCCTGACCATGAACTACAAGCCCGATGGCGAGCTTGCGTTCAAATCGGTTGAGTACATCATGCGTGATGTTAATTTCGGCTGGTTGATTCGTTACATGCACTCCACGGGTGCCTCGATGTTTTTTGTTGTTGTCTATTTACATATGTTTCGCGGCATTATGTACGGCTCGTACAAAAAGCCACGTGAGCTGTTATGGGTATTCGGCATGCTTATTTATGTTGCCCTAATGGCTGAGGCATTTATGGGTTACTTGCTGCCTTGGGGACAAATGAGCTATTGGGGCGCGCAAGTTATTATCTCCTTGTTTGGTGCTATCCCATTTGGTATTGGTGATGCTGTCACCTTATGGTTAAAAGGCGATTACATCGTCTCTGATGCGACGCTTAACCGATTCTTTGCTCTGCACGTTATCGCTGTGCCATTAGTGCTGATCTTCTTGGTGGCTGCGCATATTTTAGCGCTTCACGAAGTGGGTTCAAATAACCCAGATGGTATCGAAATAAAGAAAAATAAAAACGCTGATGGCATCCCTAAGGATGGCATTCCGTTTCACCCTTACTACACCGTGAAAGATCTATTCGGTTTGGTGGTGTTTCTTATCGTGTTTTTTGCAATCGTGTTTTTCGCACCTGAAATGGGCGGCTACTTTTTGGAACATGCCAACTTTGTTCCTGCGGACCCACTCAAAACGCCTGATCATATTGCACCGGTTTGGTATTTCACACCGTTCTACGCGATCTTGCGCGCAGTGCCGGATAAGTTGATGGGCGTTATGGCCATGGGCGCGGCGATCGTCGTGTTGTTCTTCCTTCCATGGATTGATCGTGGCCCTGTCAGATCAATACGTTATCGTTCAACTGCCTATAAGGTTTTGCTGTTCTCTTTTGTTATTGCGTTTATCGTGTTGGGCTACTTCGGCATGCAGTCGCCAACGCCTGCGGGCACATTAATCTCGCGCATATGTGCTTTGATTTATTTTGGCTTTTTTCTTGGTTTGTTTCTAGTGAGTCGAAACGAGAAAACCAAGCCATTGCCTGAGAGGGTCACATAATGCACACAATGATTAATGCTAAGAGCACACTGAAAGGGTTGGTTGTGGCTGCAACACTATTGCTTCCGTTGCATGTGGCAGCAGCAGGTAGTAGCGTTGAGCTGGAATCACCTATTATTGATACTGGTAACCAAAAATCGTTGCAACGAGGCGCCCAAACCTTTGTCAACTATTGCATGGGTTGCCATACCGCCGACTACGCTCGATACAGTCGTGTTGCAGCAGATTTAAATCTTTCCGAAGAAGACGTATACAACAATCTGATTTTCACCACTGATGATGCGGGTGAACGAAGCAAGGTGGGTTCCTTGATGGAAAGTAGTATGTCTGAATCATATGGTAAGCAAGCCTTTGGCGTTGCTCCTCCAAACCTTGCGCTTACGGCTCGTTCGCGTGGTGTTGACTGGATTTACAGTTATCTCAAAGGTTTTTATATTGATCCCAGCCGCCCTGGTTTAGGCGTCAACAACACTGTCTATCCAGGTGCTGCTATGCCGCACGTGTTGTGGGAGCAGCAGGGAATGATGAAAGCCGAGTATGAAGAGGTAGATGGGCATGACAAGCTTGTTGGTCTTACTCGCGTAAGCGAGGGAACCATGAGTGAAGACGAATACGACGATATGGTTGCCGATCTTGTCAATTTTATGTCTTATATGGCTGACCCAATCAAGCAAACTCGCCATCGTATCGGCATGATGGTGATGCTGTTCCTATTGATACTGCTAGGCTTAGTGTACCTCCTCAAAAAGGAATACTGGAAAGACGTCGTCTAGCGGCGTATTACGCGATTATGCCCGGCTTCTATAGGAGTCCGGGCATAATCGTCGTAAGAGGGGCTCAGATGGCGGTTGAAGCTATTGCGCCAATATGGCAAGGTGGCGGTGTTCGAGGAAGAACTCCGATTGTTGTACCGTTTGCTATACCGATTTTGCTATACCAGTTTGCGATACCTAAATGACCCCGAGCAGGCCTTATCTTATACGTGCGCTATATGAGTGGATAGTTGATAATCAACTAACCCCGTATTTGCTCGTGGACGCGACTCAAGAAAACGTCATTATCCCGCAAGCCTTCGTTGATGATGGCAAAATCATACTTAATGTAAGCCCTGAAGCCACACACAGTTTAGTGTTGGGCAATGACGCCATAATATTTAATGCGCGTTTTAGCGGTAACGCTATGGATGTCAGTGTGCCAGTCGCCAGTGTCAACGCAATCTACGCTCGCGAAAATGGTCAAGGAATGGTGTTTGGCAAACATGACGATATTCCCCCAGAGCCAGGCACCGACAAGAAAAAGAAAAAGCCTAGCGCCAACGAAATCAAACGACCTAATCTTAAGATCGTTAAGTAAATTTTTTCACGCCTGTACTGCCCCAGCTGCGCTGCCCATATTGAATCTTAGGTCGAGCTCTTGCCGAGCCTCATGTGCGAGCCTATTTCGCCAAGTCATCTGCCGGTTTTAGTAGCCCGCGGTGACGCTATGAGGCGCCGAGTAGCGTGCCAGGGTGGACTCCTTGTTGTATTGGCTACCAGCCGCTGCTTTGGGCTCGGCTACGTTTTCCAATGTGTCTACCTGGGTGAAGAGCGAAAATAGGCCTTTGGTGTAAGATGTCCGTTGTCGGATTTCAAATATTCACAGAAAAAAGGGATGAGCCATGCCGCGATTTACACTTCTCATATTGTCCATTTTGTCGCTAGTGGGCAGCGCAAACCTTCATGCTCAGGATCTATTCGGGTCTACAGGATCTACCACTCGCAGCTACAGCTATGTGGAAGCGCAGTGGCTGACTAATTTGGATACAGATGGTGTGCCGTTACGGGCAAATATCTTAGTTGCTATTACAGATTCAATTTCAATCTCTGGCGAGTATTTCTCGCAAAGCGGTGTTGTACCTTTCTTGGGAACCGATGTCGAAATCGAAGTGGAGCAGATATCGGCGGGTCTTGTTTATCACCGTCCATTTACGTTCATTGAAAACTCGGACTGGGTTGTGGGTTTGAGTCTCGGACAAGTTAGGGCAAACCTCAGAGCGGAGAACGCTGATCGTTCGGTTTCTGTGAAAACTGAAGATCCTATCCAGCAACTTTATGTCGGAATTCGCCGTTCGATAGTGGATAAGCTTGAAGGCGAGGTTGGAATCAATGTGGTGCGATCGGAAGAAGACACCTCCGCTGTTGGCAGTGTTAGATTCGTGTATCGGGTTTTGCCCGCAATCGATATAGCATTAGCGCTCAACGACATCGGTGCGGATGATGATCGACAAGATAACCTTCTTGGTATCGGGCTTCGCTACACCTGGTAGTAAACCTAGCGAACTACCAGTCTAAAACCAGTCATTGCTGCGCGATTGTTGATCGTTGCTTTGCTGCGGTTGCTGATTCTAACGAGATTTGCATCGCCATCCCAAGCGCCGCCACGAAGAACGCGTGATTTACTATCACCATCCTTGTTTGCTTGGCCGTTGCTCGGCGTGTTCTTAAATGATGATGCCCACACATCGTCAACCCATTCCCAAACGTTGCCTTGCATGTCATACAGGCCTGCTCCATTGGGCTCGAACGATGACACCGGTGCGCTAAACCAATAGTTGTCTGTGCACGCAACGCGTTTAGTCCATTTCGAGCCTGAGGGTGAGGGGCTGCGATCAGCGACATTGGCATGATTGCATAGGCTGGAAGATTTATTACTTGTAAGGTAACGGTCCGTACTGCCAGCACGGGCTGCGAATTCCCACTGGGCTTCTGTCGGTAGCGAAAAGCGTTTGTTTGTCTTTTCACTGAGCCAGTCCGCGTACGCTACCGCATCGCTCCAGCTAACGCAGGTCACAGGGAAATCACCTTTTTGTTTGTAACCAGGGTTTCGCCAGCTTGTATTCGCTTTCCAGTCCCACCGTGCTGTTGAGCGGCTAATACCGCCGGAGTTTGACCAAACAAAACAGCCTTTATTGCCGCCCGCATTTTTTTCAGCGTCTGTAACATAAGCTGTGGCATCAACAAATGCAGAAAACTGACTAACCGTAATTTCGGTTTTCGTCATTGCAAAGGAGCCTACCGTGACAGAGTGAGAAGGCTTCTCATAGCTCTTGCACAATGTATCGCCTTTAGAGCAACCCATATTGAACGAGCCACCAGCTACTGTTACGGTGGCTGGCACAGCTGCCACTGGCGCAGCGATAGGTGTGGACGAATCGCGTTTATTTAAAATAATGGCCAGCGTTTGTTGGTCTTGGTCGAGAGTGATGTTGTCGCGATATGAGTCATAGCCCGGGCTGGTTACATAAACATCATAAGAGCGCGAACGGTCCAGTGTCATGCCTGGTGTGTATTTCTCGACAATATTCATAATACGAATACGCGCATTCTTAGGGGTTACCGAAACGGTAAGCTGACTAGAGTTAGGTTTAATTTCAACGAAGGCTTTGTCAGTGTCGTTAGTAGAAAGTGAAGCCAGTTGTGCCGCTTCTTGTGCAGCCTTATCAGCGGCGAGTTGTTCTGCTGCTTGTGCGGCCTTATCAGCGGCGAGTTGTTCTGCTGCTTGTGTAGCCTTATCAGCGGCGAGTTGTTCTGCTGCTTGTGTAGCCTTGTCAGCGGCGAGTTGTTCTGCTTCCTCAGCAACTTTATCTGCCAGATCAAACTTGGAGATATTGAATCTGGCTAGATCTGAAAACAGCCCGCCAGGGTAGCGATCAAGGTAGGCTTCAAAATCTTGTTTTGTATTGCCTTCTTTTACAATTTTCCAAAAATTGAGTTCAAATTTTGTCGCGTCCGGTGTGGCAGTAATGGTTTCGCCTTCGGCTTCTACTTCGGGGGAGAAATAGTAGTCCTTCAGCATAGAGCTGCTTGCCCAAGGAACTTGCCTACCACTGGTTTGAGAAACAACCGCTGCCCGTGTGCGTCGTATGGTTTGGGTAAGGCTCAAGCCGGGTGTTTTGAGTTGCTTGAGCAATTGGCCCGTGAACACGCCGTTTCGACCATCACCATCAGCCGCCACTTCGCCGGGCGCTGTTGAGTACACAACTAACGATCCGATGGGTGCCTCGACACGAGCTAGGCCTCGGGTGGTGCTGCGAAATTGGCTGGGAAACGGGTTGTTTCGGCACGCATCCAGAATCATCAAATTTAGTGCATTGCCAGCAGATTCCATTTTTGCCAAGACACTGCCCACATCGATAGATTCATACGGGATTTCGTCTTCCGCCTCCATCGGTGTGCCGATGGGAATAAGGTAGTTGCTGTCGGCGATCTGCAAACCGTGGCCTGCATAGTAGAAAAGTCCTACGCCACGTTGTTCTTTGAGCTGTCGGCCAAAATCACGAATAGCGCGTGCCATCTCACGTCGAGTTGCGTTGTTGCGCAGAATCACCTCGAAACCCAAGCTTTCCAGTACTTCTGCCATGTCGTTGGCGTCATTGGTTGGATTTTTCAGGGGCGTTTCTTCGTAGTCGCCGTTGCCAATAACCAGTGCCAGACGTTTTTCCTCCGCCTGTAAAGTGTTGAATGTGAGCAACATGCTCAGCATCAACAGACTCCTGATTATTATGTTGAAACGTCCCATATTATTTTCGCTTGCTTGTTCACCTTTGCTGCTTAGATGAGGCTAGATCAATGTGCTTGATCAATAATCCTATCTGTTGGCGAATTCTTTACAGTGCCTCCTGAAAGCTAAAACTCTGATTTTTAGGTCGCATCACGCGACTTGTATTGTTTGTACGTCGCCTCCCGCTGGCTGGATCCGCTGAGGAAGACTGATTTCTGTCAAATAATACCTAATTACACGCTCCTTGCGAGATACTTATGTCTGATATTCCGTCGACTCACACACATTTTATTGCTCTAGTTGTAGCCTGGCCGTGTGTTGCCAACAAGGAAGGTGTGGCCATTAATCTACCCGTCGATCGCATTGATAAACCAATCAAGCGCGTGATCCTCAAACTCAGTAGATACCCGGCCATAGAGCGCCAATCCTCGTTCCATCTCGTCATTTGCGTCTGGATCCAGCGGCGACAGAGCTATGACATCGATACGAGCGGATTGTTGCGGATGTGCATGTTGTTGTAAGAAAGCGCGCGCCGCTACTTTGAGTTTCCTTTGTTTATTACTGTCGACACTAACAACGGGATTTCCGTAACGGCTGTTTTTTCGGTATCGCACTTCAACAAGCACCCAGCTGTCGGCTTTGTCGTCAAACATGATCAAATCGATTTCGCCGATGCGTCGATTAAAGTTTTGGCCGATGTGACGTAAGCCTTGTGTCAGTAAATATCGGCAGGCGAGCTGTTCGGCGGTTTGACCGATTGCTATTGTATTCAAAGGACCTCCTTGTCCGGTGTTAGTGGTCAGCTTGATAGCGTTGGGTACGCTATCGTTGTTTTATGCTAGTTCAGTCCACACTAGTTAATTGAGTTACTGCTGCGTATTGATTGTAAAGGTTCCGCCTCTAAGCGCTTAACCGGCACTGCAATGCCTTCCTGATATTGCGCCCAATCTAGATGTCGCTCAATACGGCCATCTCTGGTGAGTTCCAGTTCGCCAGTGTAGCCTGGTAGGCGTTGGCCTTGTGCTAGCGTATCTAAGTCTAGTAATACTTGATAGGCGTCAATGCCCAAGGCGTAAAGCTTGCCGTACACCCCTTGGGATTGAGGAAAATTTTGTTCGACTGTTTTCTTAAGCGGATCCTTACTGAGTTGTTTGTTCAGAGCCCAAGGGGTGTCGGCGTAGTAAATGCTGTTGAGATCTTTGTTTTTACGCGCATCATCTTCAAGTACAGCAACTCGGCTTGTAGCCAGGCGTGGCAAATGTCGGGCACGGAAAAAATCAAGTTGTGGGCGTACCGAACGGGCCTGTTCTGATGTTATTGCAAGGAACACCACATCGATATCGTTACGAATGCTGGGTTCAAAAAACAACTTTTTTTCAATGTTGCGGGATAAGGTGCGAAAACGTTGATCGCTTTGCGATATTTGTAGGGCATCTCGGATTTGCTCAGAATAATCGTATTGGTCTTTTGGCAAGATCGCGATGTGGGCGACATCGCCTCCATAAGCAAACATGGTCTCCTGAAATGCTCGCGCCTCACGATCACCGCGCGAATCATCTGCTTGTAAAATAATAGCGGTGTTGAGCGACAGAGCTATAGCGCGAGAAGCCGCCGAACGAGCTTCGTCTTCTGGTGCTAGGCCAAACTGCAACAAATTAGAAGTTGCGCTAGATTGCGAATAGAGCTCTACGGTGTTGAGCGTTAGAGTCGGTACTGACAGCGAACGTTGGGTCGCCACCGCAGAAACTGCCTGCTTGCGCAGTGGGCCTATGACCGCATCAGCGCCATCGTTTACCGCTTGTTGATAAGCGGTTCTTGCATAGGCAGGATTAGCTCCTACATCATAAAAACGCAGAGTAGGTACCGCTTGATTAGTATTAGCCTGATAAGCCGAAACCAAACCATCGCGAATGGCCGCCGCTGCAGTGCCAGTGCCTTGTGCCGATAATGGTAGCAGTACGGCAATTTGATTAATGGGCCCACCGTTTAGAACAAATTCGGTATCGCCATTGCTGTTGGGATCGAACAAAGCGGGAACAAAACGGGCATTGGCAGGGTGTGTCACGAAGCGCGTTTGCCACTGCCGAATTTGCTCTGCTCGAGGTGGGGTATCTTTTGCCGAGCTAGTACCGGGTGCATTGCCGGCACTTGCTAACGCTAACTCTATCCAGCCTTGGTAGGTGTCACCACGTACGTTGGTGGTTAGCCCGCCTAATGTGCTCACTGACTGTATGCTGAGCATCTGCCAAATCTGTTGGTGATTTTTATCGATGGTCTGTTGATTAATTAATTGTGCTTCTAGGTCAATGCGTGCGATCAGTTCGTTGTCAGGGTCTTTTAAAATGTTAAAACTTTGTGCACGGGTTTCAAACAAGCGAGCCCGGTGCAATGGAGATGTGACGGTTTCTGGATCAGGCAGTGCATCCAAGGCACCTTCGGCATTGCCGCTGAGCATCAATTGCTTTGATTGCAAAATGGCGTAGCGGTTTTGTAGCTCTGGTGTTGCTAGTTCAGATGGTACTGCGAGTAGTTTTTCACTGCCAGGTTCGAGCATGCCTCGGTCGAGCAGAATTTCAGCAGCAATTAGCAGGTAATCCTGTTGCTGATTAATATCAGAGCTGCGAGTAGCGCGACTACTATAAGTATTTGCTGCTGCCAAGGGTTTGCCCTGCTGCAGCTGCCGTCGTGCTGTGGGGTCTGTTATTCTCGTTATGCTTGGGTCTTCGGGCAATCTTGGCCCGGCAGATTGGCAGCCCTGTAGGGCTACAATCAAAAGCAAAGCGGAACAAACTAGTGATAAACGATTGATTGCGATCATGTGTTCAGATCAAGTTAGTTAGTTACAAGTTAGCTTCAACAATGTAAGTCCAATTTTCGTCAACAAATAAAGTCAAACAAACGTTAAAAAAATGAGACTCAGTAGCATATGACCGAGGCAGACAATTCGGTGTATGGGAATGCTCTAAACAAGAACACCCTATACATAGTGGCTACGCCAATCGGTAACAAAGACGATATCTCTTTGCGAGCGATTGAAACTCTGCGCAGC